>NZ_POHV01000041.1:0-54494 GCF_002884345.1 Pseudomonas sp. GW456-12-10-14-LB2 | reverse complement strand
ATTCTGGCCGGCTCAAAGGCCACCACCTCCGGCTCCGTATGGTACTCGGGGGTTGGCTCTGGAGTTTTCGCGGGTTCGGCCACGGGGGCGGCGACCGGTGCTTGGCTGACGGGCGCAGGGGCGACCGGTTCGGCGGTCGTGACAGGCGCTTCCTGCAAGGGCGCGGTTTCATGCGTGACGGGCGGTTGTTCTGTTTGTGCCGGTAGTACGACCGCCGCGGGCTGCATCACTGGAACAGGCGCTTCCTCGTTGTCGCGGCTGCCGAACAGACGCTGCAACAACCCCGGTCGTCCCGGTTCCGCCGGCGTCTCCAGCTGGCTCAAGGCCTTGCCTTGCAAGCCGCTGAGCTCGCTGAGCAACAGCGGCATTTCCCTTGCCTGACTTACCCGGCCGTCCAGCTGCTTGGCGAATTTCTTCAGCGGCTGGGCCACATCTCGGGGCAGCGGGAGAGATTGCAACTGAGTAACCAGCGCAGTCAGTGCGGTGCTGACCTGTTCGATCCGGGTTTCCCGGCGCTGCTCGGAATCGAGCACGGCTTTTTCCAGGCGAGGGAGCAGGGCGGCGAGGCCGGCGTCCATGTCATCGGTGCGCACCACGTCGCGCATCTCTTTCATGCATTGATCGACCACGCGGTCGGTGCCTTCCGCCGCCAGGGTGCTGCGCACCAGACCACGGCGCAGCAGGTCGAGCCGGGCGTCCCATCGACGTTCAAGCTTTTCCTGTTGTTCGATGCTTTTGAGGTATTTCTCTTTCCAGCGCTGGGCTTCGTCGCTCATTCAGGGGTTCCGCGAAGGGCAGTGCTCAACGCGGGCAATGCATCGGCCGTGAGCGAACCCGGCAGACGAATCTCTACCGCGACCGGCAGGTGATCGGAAATCGGTTGTGCCAGCACTTCGACCTTTTCCAGGGTCAGGGTCGGGCTGAGCAGAATATGGTCCAGGCAGCGCTGCGGGCGCCAGCTGGGGAATGTCGCTTCGAGTTGCGGGGCCAGCAGGCCGAGGTCGCGCAACGGCGAGTGTTGCAGCAGATCGCTGGCGTGGGTGTTCATGTCGCCCATCAGCACCTGATGCTTGTAGCCGCCGATCAGTTCGCGGATGTAGGCCAGTTGCATGCTGCGCACCCGGGCGCCGAGCGCCAGGTGCATCATCACCACCACCAGCGCTTCCGGGCCTTCGCCGAAGCGCACCAGAATCGCACCGCGTCCCTTCGGACCCGGCAGCGGATGGTCTTCGATCGCCCACGGCCGCAGGCGACTGAGCACGCCATTGCTGTGCTGGGCCAGTCGGCCAAGGTTGCGATTGAGTTGTTGATACCAGTAGGGGAAGGCGCCGAGCTGGGCCAGGTGTTCGACCTGATTGACGTAGCCTGAACGCAGGCTGCCGCCATCGGCTTCCTGCAGAGCGACCAGATCGAAGTCGCCAAGCAGATTGCCGATCTTTTGCAGATTGCTCGAACGCCCGGGGTGCGGCAGCAGATGCTGCCAGCTGCGGGTCAGGTAGTGCCGATAGCGCTCGGTGCTGATGCCGACCTGAATATTGAAGCTGAGCAAGCGCAGACGGCTGTCTGCGGGCAGGCCCGTCGATTCCAGGTGATGCTCGTTGACCTGCGGTTCATGCAGGCCAACGACGCGTTCGGTTCCCCAGCGGCGCATGGCGATTGCCGCGCTTAGTTGGCGGCTGCCTTGTTGGCCGCTCGCTCTTTGGCCACCAGTTGATCAGCCAGTTTCAGCGCCTGTTCGGCGCCGCCGGCGGAGCCGATATCGAAGCGGTACTTGCCGTTGACGATCATGGTTGGGACGCCGGTGATTTCATATTTCTTGGCCAGTTCGCGGGCTTTCACGATCTGCCCTTTGATCGCGAACGAGTCGAAGGTCGCCAGGAACTTGTCCTTGTCCACGCCTTGAGTGGCGAGGAAATCGGCCATGTCGTTCTTGTCGGTCAGCTTCTTGTGTTCTTTCTGGATGGCGTTGAATACGGCAGCGTGCACGTTGTGCTCGACGCCCATGGCTTCCAGGGTCAGGAACATTTGACCGTGAGCGTCCCACGGGCCACCGAACATCGCAGGAATGCGTACGAAGTTGACGTCGGACGGCAGTTTTTCAACCCACGGATTGATCACCGGCTCGAACGCGTAGCAATGCGGGCAGCCATACCAGAACAGCTCGACCACTTCGATCTTGCCAGGCACGGCGACCGGCACCGGGTTGCTCAGTTCGACATAAGGGGCAGCAGGGGCTTCGGCGGCCTGGGCGGTCACGCCGAACAGGCTGGCAGCGACGAGGGCGGCGCTGATGATCAGATTACGCATGCTTTACTCCTGGACAATTTTGGTCGCCTCGCGCGACCTGTTTTCAGACAGATCCTGGCGGGCATGAGTTCTGTAGTGTAACGGCAGCGGCCACAAAAAAGGGCGGCCAAAGCCACCCTTTTTATACTTGCTGCAACGGATTAATCGAGCGTTAACGTGGCAGGCGTTGGCCATTGCACGCAGCGCTCGAATCGCGCGTCTTAGTGCAGGCCCTGAATGTAGCTGGAGACTGCCGCGATGTCTTCGTCGCTCAGCTTGCGGGCGATGGTGCGCATGGTCATCGCGTCGCCGTCGTTGTTGCGGCCGGCTTCTTCCTTGCGGAAATCGGTCAGTTGCTTGGCGATGTACTGAGCGTGTTGGCCACCCAGGTGCGGGAAGCCGGCGGCTGCGTTGCCGGCGCCGTTCGGCGAGTGGCAACCGGTGCAGGCTGGCAGGCCTTTCTCGAGGTTGCCGCCACGGAACAGGGCTTCACCGCGAGCGACGATCTTCGGATCGGCGGCGCCGACGCTGCCTTTCTGGCTGGCGAAGTAGGCGGCGATGTCGGCCAGGTCCTGATCGCTCAGGTTGGTCAGCAGGCCGGTCATTTCCAGAACGGTGCGCTTGCCCGACTTGATGTCGTGCAGTTGCTTGGTCAGGTAGCGTTCGCCCTGTCCGGCCAGTTTTGGAAAGTTTGGCGCCATGCTGTTGCCATCCGGGCCATGGCAGGCGCCGCATACGGCGGCTTTGGCCTGGCCTGCGGCTGCATCACCGGCAGCATGGGCGAAGCCTGAGATTCCCACGGTCAACAGCAGACTCACGATCAGTTTGTTCATCAGCTAATCCAACTACGGCTAAGGGTTAAGAGTTATGGACCGGGCTTACTCTCGCTCATCCAGAGGATGAGGGCCTGGTAATCCTCGGCACTGCAGTCCATGCACAAACCACGCGGCGGCATCGCCTTGAAACCCTGGGTCACGTGTTGCACCAGCGTCTCCATACCTTTCGCCAACCTCGGCGTCCAAGCTTCCTGATCGCCTCTTTTGGGCGCCATGGGTAGTTGGCCGGAATGACAGGCTCCACAAACACGGTTGTACACGGCTTCCGGATCCTGTGTAGCCTGTGCGCTGTAAAGCGGCATCAAGACTCCGGCAGCCAGCAGCCATTTCGTCATAAAACGACCTTTTCAGGGTTGAGAGCGTTCTGCGTTCTAATGCGCAATCAAGGTCTGTCGCTCTCGTGAACTTCATCCTTCGCTGGGACAAAGCACACACAAAATCTGCGGCATTATATACTGGCGTCACTGAAACGGAAGCGACACCGCGTTCCGCGCCTAATCCCGGCGCCGCCCACATCGGAAATCCCATGCAACTCAAGAATCCCATCCTCGGCCTGTGCCAACAGTCCACGTTCATGCTCAGTGCCGCCAAAGTCGATCAGTGCCCCGACGACGAAGGCTTCGAAGTGGCGTTCGCCGGTCGTTCCAACGCCGGTAAATCCAGCGCACTGAACACTTTGACTCACGCCAGCCTGGCGCGCACCTCGAAAACCCCGGGTCGCACACAGCTGTTGAACTTCTTCAAGCTAGACGATGAACGGCGTCTGGTCGACCTCCCGGGCTACGGTTATGCAAAAGTACCGATCCCGCTCAAGCAACACTGGCAGCGTCATCTTGAGGCTTACCTCGGTGGCCGCGAGAGTTTGAAGGGTTTGATTCTGATGATGGACATCCGTCATCCAATGACCGACTTCGACCTGCTGATGCTCGACTGGGCCGTTGCGGCCGGAATGCCGATGCACATCCTGCTGACCAAGGCCGACAAACTGACCTACGGCGCAGCCAAGAACACGCTGCTCAAGGTGCAGTCGGAAATCCGTAAGGGGTGGGGCGATCAAGTGACGATCCAGCTGTTCTCTGCCCCGAAACGCATGGGTCTGGAAGAGGCCTACACTGTGTTGGCAGGCTGGATGGAACTGGCAGATAAAGGCGTGGAAGCGGCGGCAGAGTAAGGGATTTCAAAACTGTCTGTGGTGCTGTCAGGCAAGGCAAAAGCACTGCTAAAAAGCGGAGTTTAGGGGACCTAAATGAGCATTTTTAGCAGTGCTTTTAACGCAGTATGACGGCGCCACAGGCAGTTTTGAGGCAAAAAAAGCCCCGGACTTCATATGGGGAGGGAGAAGTTCCGGGGTTTAAGTTCCGAACCGCTAGGGCGGGGTTCAGATATCTGCCAACACTTAACACAACATAGGAGCATCGAAGGGCTTCACCAGCCATTCAGTATCTCTGAGTGCCCTGTCGCAAGATTAGTTCAGAATCTTTTCAAAAAACTTTGGAATAAGCTCAAGAACGATCAGGCCTAAGCGATTTTCGATGCCTTTGCCGCGACGCCCTGTCGCGGCAAAACCCCAATCCAGAGGCCTCAGTGCGCCTCGTCCCAGTTGTTGCCAACCCCGACTTCCACCAGCAACGGCACGTCCAGTTTTGCCGCTTCGCTCATGTGCGCACGAATTTCTTCGCGAACCTGATCGACCAGATCCTCGCGAACCTCCAGCACCAGTTCGTCGTGCACCTGCAGGATGACTTTGGCGTCCAGCTCGGAAGCGCTCAGCCAGTTGTCCACCGCCACCATGGCTTTCTTGATGATGTCCGCCGCAGTGCCCTGCATCGGCGCGTTGATCGCCGTGCGTTCGGCGGCGGCGCGTTCCTGAGGCTTGTTGGAGTTGATGTCCGGCAGATACAGGCGACGACCGAAAATTGTTTCCACAAAGCCTTGATCCGCTGCCTGGGCGCGGGTGCGATCCATGTACTCGCGCACGCCCGGGTAACGCGCGAAGTAGGTGTCGATGTAGGCCTTGGCGGTCTTGGTGTCGACGCCGATGTCCTTGCCGAGCTTCTGCGCGCCCATGCCATAGATCAGGCCGAAGTTGATCGCCTTGGCGCCACGGCGCTGGTCGGACGTCACTTCGTTCAGCTCGACCTTGAACACTTCGGCCGCCGTGGCGGTGTGTACGTCCAGATTGTTGCGGAAGGCATTCATCAGGCCTTCGTCGCGGGACAGGTGGGCCATGATCCGCAGTTCGATCTGCGAATAGTCCGCCGCCAGCAGTTTGTAGCCTTTCGGCGCAACGAACGCCTGACGGATGCGTCGGCCTTCAGCAGTACGCACAGGAATGTTCTGCAGGTTCGGATCGCTCGACGACAGGCGACCGGTCGACGCAACGGCTTGATGGTATGAAGTGTGGATACGCCCTGTACGCGGGTTGATCTGCTCCGGCAGGCGATCGGTGTAGGTGCTTTTCAGCTTGCTCATGGAGCGGTGTTCCATCAGCACTTTTGGCAAGCGGTGATCGTCTTCGGCCAGTTTCGCCAGCACTTCTTCGGCGGTGGACGGCTGGCCCTTGGCGGTCTTCTTCAGCACCGGGAGGCCGAGTTTCTCGTAGAGGATCACGCCCAGTTGCTTCGGCGAGCCGAGGTTGAACTCTTCACCGGCGATCTCGAACGCTTCGCGCTCCAGCGCGACCATCTTGTTGCCCAGCTCGATGCTCTGGATGCCAAGCAGTTCAGCGTCGACGAACGCGCCCTGGCGCTCGATGCGAGCGAGCACCGGCACCAGCGGGATCTCGATATCGGTCAGCACGCTGGCCAGGCTCGGGATGGCGCTGAGTTTTTCGAACAGCGTCTGGTGCAGGCGCAGGGTCACGTCGGCATCTTCGGCGGCGTAAGGCCCGGCCTGTTCCAGGGCGATCTGGTCGAAGGTCAGCTGTTTGGCGCCTTTGCCGGCGATGTCCTGGAAGCTCACGGTGGTGTGATCCAGGTACTTCTGCGCCAGGCTGTCCATGTCGTGACGGGTGGCGGTGGAGTTGAGTACGTAGGACTCAAGCATCGTGTCGAAGGCAATCCCGCGCACGGTGATGCCTTCGTTCTGGTCGCCACCGATGGCGCAGTTGGCCAGGATGTTCATGTCGAACTTGGCGTGCTGGCCGACCTTGAGCTTGTTCGGGTCTTCGAGGATCGGCTTGAGCGCGCGCAGCACGGTGTCGCGATCCAGCTGCTCCGGCACGCCGATGTAGGAGTGGGTCAGCGGGATGTAGGCCGCTTCGTTGGCCTGTACCGCGAAGGAAAGCCCGACCAGTTGCGCCTGCTGCGCGTCGATCCCGGTGGTTTCGGTGTCGAAGGCGAACAGCTTGGCGCTTTTCAGCTTTTCCAGCCAGACGTCGAATCGCGCCTGATCGAGGATGGTTTCGTACGCGGCTTCAGCCGGAGCGGCGGGCGCTTCCTCTTCGGCAGGCGCGCTGAACAGATCACCGGCCGGCGCAGGCTCGGCGGCCGCGCTCAGTTCCTGGCGCTTGGCATCGCGATCCAGGTCATTCAGCCAACTCTTGAATTCCAGCAGGGTATACAACTCGTAAAGTTTGGCCGGATCTTCCGGACCCATTTGCAGGTCGTCGAGGCCGATATCCAGCGGCACGTCGACCTTGATGGTCGCCAGTTGATAGGAGAGGAACGCCATCTCCTTGTGCTCTTCGAGCTTGGCCGGCAGGGTCTTGGCGCCACGGATCGGCAGGGTCGGCACGATGTCGAGCTGCGCATACAGCTCGGTCAGGCCGCCGTTGACGCCTACCAGCAGGCCGGAAGCGGTCTTCGGACCGATGCCGGGAACGCCGGGGATGTTGTCGGAAGAATCGCCCATCAGGGCCAGATAATCGATGATCTGCTCCGGAGCGACGCCGAATTTCTCCTTCACGCCCTCCACGTCCATCGAACTACCGGACATGGTGTTGACCAAGGTAATGTGGCCGTCGACCAGTTGCGCCATGTCCTTGTCGCCGGTAGAGATGATCACCGGACGATCGGCGGCCGCGCTGCTGCGGGCCAGGGTGCCGATCACGTCATCGGCCTCGACGCCTTCGACGCACAGCAGCGGGAAACCGAGGGCGATCACGCTCTGGTGCAGCGGCTCGATCTGCACGCGCATGTCGTCGGGCATGCTTGGGCGGTTGGCCTTGTATTCGGCGTACATTTCATCTCGAAATGTCCCACCCTTGGCGTCGAACACCACAGCGAACGGGCTGTCCGGATACTGCTTGCGCAGGCTCTTGAGCATGTTCAGCACGCCTTTGACCGCACCGGTCGGCAGGCCTTTGGAGGTGGTCAGCGGTGGCAGCGCGTGAAAGGCGCGGTACAGGTAAGACGAACCGTCCACCAGGACGAGGGGGGCTTGGCTCATGAGCAGAATCAACCTTTTCGGCGGGCCCGGCGCTAGAATAGCGGGACCGTTGACGACAAAGGGACAAGGTTATCATGCGTACGTTAAATCGCTTGCTGCTGGTCAGTCTGATTGCTGTCTCACCGCTGGCCGCGATCGCGGCGGATGATGCGCCATCGTCGGAGCCGGAAGTTACCATCAGCACGCACACGGAAGGCGACAAGGTCATTCAGGAATACAGCCGCAGTGGATTCGTCTACGCGATCAAGGTCACACCGAAGGGCGGTAAACCCTATTTCCTGGTGCGCGCCGATGGTACGGACGCGAACTACATCCGGTCCGACCAGCCGGATATGCTGATTCCGTCGTGGGAAATCTTTACCTGGAAGTAAGTTTCCTGACTTTTAATCGGCGCCGTTTGATGGCGGCGCCAGAACTGAGCAGTTTTTAACCATGTCTGTGTTCACCCCCCTGGCTCGGCCCGAGCTGGAAACCTTTCTCGCCCCGTACGGGCTCGGCCGTCTGCTCGATTTCCAGGGGATCGCCGCCGGCAGTGAAAACACCAACTTCTTCATCAGCATGGAAAAGGGCGAGTTCGTCCTGACCCTGGTCGAGCGCGGCCCGGTGCAGGAAATGCCGTTTTTCATCGACCTGCTCGATGTCCTGCACGAAGCCGATCTGCCCGTGCCCTACGCACTGCGCACCACCGACGGCGTGGCCCTGCGCGAGCTGAAAGGCAAACCGGCGCTGCTGCAACCGCGTCTGGCCGGCAAGCACATCAAGCAGGCCAACGCCCAGCATTGTGCGCAGGTCGGTGAGTTGCAGGCGCACCTGCACCTGGCGACCCAGGGCGACAACATGATCAAGCGCAAGACCGATCGTGGCCTGGACTGGATGCTGGAAGAGGGCACGCAGTTTCTTTCGCACCTGAGCGATGAACCTCGTGCGCTCCTGCAAACCGCGCTGGACGAAATCACCCGACAGAAAGAGAAAATTCTCGCGCTGCCTCGGGCAAATATCCACGCCGACCTGTTTCGCGACAACGCAATGTTCGAAGGCACGCACCTGACCGGGCTGATCGACTTCTACAACGCCTGCTCCGGGCCGATGCTCTATGACGTGGCGATTGCCCTGAACGACTGGTGTTCCGATGACGAAGGCCTGATCGACGGCCCGCGTGCACGGGCGTTTCTCGGTGCCTATGCAGCACTGCGACCGTTCACGGCGGCCGAGGCCGAGTTGTGGCCGACCATGCTGCGAGTGGCATGCGTGCGGTTCTGGCTGTCGCGCCTGATCGCGGCGGAATCGTTCGCCGGGCAGGACGTGCTGATCCACGATCCGAAAGAGTTCGAGCAGCGTCTGGCACAGCGTCAGACGGTCAGTACGCCGCTACCTTTCGCCCTGTAAAAGAAAAAACCGCAGCCTGTGCAGGCTGCGGTTTTTTTGTATCAGAGCGATTCGAGACAACCCGCCAGATCATTCCCCAGCTTCTCCAGCACTTGCTCATAACCCTGAGCCGTCGCTGGTGTGTACCCGCCCAACGCATCCAGTTCCGCCAGTTTCACCGGCAGACCTGCCACCAGGGTCTCGGCCAGACGTGGACGCAGCGGCGGCTCACTGAACACGCAGGTCTTGCCGACTTCCTGCAAACGCGTGCGCATTGCCGCCACATGCTGGGCGCCCGGCTGCACTTCCGCCGCGACGCTGAACACACCGGTGTGTTTCAGGCCGTAGGCGTCTTCGAAGTAGTCGAAGGCTTCGTGGAAGACGAAGTAGGGTTTGCCTTCAATACCGGCCAGACGTTTCTTCAAGCGCTGATCGAGCGCATCAAGACGCTCATCGAACGCCTTGGCGTTGCTCTGATAGCGCTCGGCATTGGCCGGGTCTGCGGCGCTCAGGTCAGCAGCCATTTTGTCGGCAATAACCCGCGCGTTCACCGGCGATAGCCACAGATGCGCATCGAGGCTGCCCGGACGATGATCGTGGTCGTGTTCGTCGGCTTCTTCGGCATGGGAATGACTGTCTGCGGCGAAGCGGCGCAGTTTCATGCCCGGCAGGTCCTGTACCGCGACGCTCGGCAACGTACGACCGTTCAGCACGCGAGGCAGGAAACCTTCCATGTCCGGGCCGATCCAGTACAGCAGGTCCACCGATTGCACCTTGCGCACATCGGATGGGCGCAAGGCGTAGTTATGCGGCGAAGCGCCCGGTGGCAGCAGCACTTCCGGAATCGCCACGCCGTCCTGCACCGCGGCGGCAATCAGTTGCAGGGGCTTGATGCTGGTGAGGACTCTGACCTCGGCCTGAGCCGGACCGATCAGCAGAAAACCGGTGATGAATACGACAAAAACAGAAAAAAGTCGGGACACGATGACCACTCAATGAGGCGAGAACGGGTAACATAATAACGTCTCTAACCAAACTCGTCGCCGCTCATGCCTATTACACCGATTGCCAGCCGTCCCCACGACCACTCGCACTGCGTTCACAGCGCGCTGTCCGAGGCCGATGCCCTGTGTGCACAGAAAGGCCTGCGCCTGACCGCGCTGCGCCGGCGGGTGCTGGAACTGGTCTGGCAGAGCCACAAGCCGCTGGGTGCCTACGACATTCTGGCGGTGCTCAGCGAGCAGGACGGCCGCCGCGCTGCGCCGCCGACCGTGTACCGGGCGCTGGATTTCCTGCTGGAAAACGGCCTGGTGCACCGCATCTCCTCGCTCAACGCCTTCGTCGGCTGCGTTCACCCGAAACATTCGCACCAGGGCCAGTTCCTGATCTGCCGTGAATGCCACGCCGCCATCGAACTTGAGCAAAAAACCATCAGCGACGCCATCGTCCACAGCGCCAAGGACGTCGGCTTCATCGTCGAGGCCCAGACCGTCGAAGTGGTCGGCCTCTGCTCCGGTTGCCGGGGGGCTTGATGAGCGATGCGCTGATCCGTCTGGAGCAGGTGGCGGTCCGGTTTGCCGGGCAGAACGTGCTGGACAACATTCACCTGAGCGTCGAGCCGGGGCAGATCGTCACCCTGATCGGCCCCAACGGCGCCGGCAAGACCACGCTGGTGCGCGCCGTGCTCGGGTTGTTGAAACCCGACAGCGGCAGCGTCTGGCGCAAGCCGAAACTGCGCGTCGGCTATATGCCGCAAAAACTTCACGTCGATCCGACCTTGCCATTGTCGGTGCTGCGCTTCCTGCGGCTGGTGCCGGGCGTCGATCGCCCACGTGCGCTGGCGGCACTCAAGGAAGTCGGCGCCGAGCATGTCATCGACAGCCCGGTGCAAAGCGTTTCCGGCGGTGAAATGCAGCGCGTGCTGCTGGCCCGTGCCTTGTTGCGCGAGCCGGAACTGCTGGTGCTCGACGAGCCGGTGCAAGGCGTCGATGTCGCCGGGCAAGCCGAGCTGTACAGCCTGATCACTCGCCTTCGCGACCGTCACGGCTGCGGCGTGTTGATGGTGTCCCACGATCTGCATCTGGTGATGAGCACCACCGATCAGGTGGTGTGCCTCAACCGTCACGTCTGCTGCTCCGGGCATCCCGAGCAGGTCAGTGGCGACCCGGCCTTCGTCGAGCTGTTCGGCAACAATGCGCCGAGCCTGGCGATCTATCACCACCATCATGACCACGCCCACGACCTGCACGGCTCGGTGGTCAAAGGGCCCCTGTCGGCTCAACCTCACGTTCACGGAGATAGCTGCAAGCATGGCTGATTTTCTGTTCTACGCCCTGCTTGCAGGTCTGGCGCTGGCGGTGGTCGCGGGGCCGCTTGGCTCGTTCGTGGTCTGGCGGCGCATGGCCTATTTCGGCGACACCCTGTCCCACGCCGCTCTGCTCGGCGTGGCGCTGGGCTTTCTGCTGGATGTCAGCCCGACTGTCGCGGTCACCGTCGGCTGCCTGCTGCTGGCGGTGTTGCTGGTGACTTTGCAACAGCGCCAGCCGCTGGCGTCCGACACGCTTTTGGGAATTCTCGCACCGAGCACGCTCTCCCTCGGGCTGGTGGTACTAAGCTTCATGCATGAAGTGCGGATCGACCTGATGGCCTATCTGTTCGGCGACCTGCTGGCGATCAGCCCGACCGATCTGGCGTGGATCCTCGGCGGCAGCGCGGCGGTGCTGGTGTTGCTGGTGACGCTGTGGCGGCCGCTGCTGGCGATCACCGTGCACGAAGAGCTGGCCAAAGTCGAAGGCCTGCCGGTGGCCGGTTTGCGCATGGCGCTGATGCTGCTGATCGCAGTGGTGATCGCCGTAGCGATGAAAATAGTCGGTGTATTGCTGATTACTTCGCTGTTGATCATCCCGGCGGCTGCGGCACAACGTCACGCCCGTTCGCCGGAGCAGATGGCACTGGGCGCGAGCGTGCTGGGCATGCTCGCCGTGTGTGGCGGGCTGGCATTGTCCTGGTTCAAGGACACCCCGGCTGGCCCGTCAATCGTTGTGACGGCGGCCGCACTGTTTCTGCTGAGTTTTGTTCTGCCCCGTCGAGGGGTGTAGACTTGGTCGTTTTTTGCGCAAATAGAGAGTCGCAGGAATGAAGCCGTTCGCCTCCCGTTATCTGCTCCTTGTGGCCTTTTCAGTGCTGCTGGGCGCCTGCCAAAGCACGCCGCCGGTGGCCGAAGTCCCCGATGCGCGGGCCACGGCCATCGCACAGCTGGAGCAAAGCCTGGCCAGCAGCGAACTGGCCACTGCCGAAGACCAACTGGCAGCCTTGCAAGCCGAAACACCCAACGATCAATCCCTTGAGCAATACCAGCGCCAGTTGGCCGAAGCCTATCTGCGTCGCAGCCAGATCGTCCTGCAGAAGGGCGATGTGAATGCGGCCGCGACCGCGCTGGCCCGTGCCCGCGTGCTGATGCCCAAGGCCCCGGCACTGACCGGTGGCGTCAACGGTGCCATCACCGAAGCGCGCAAGGCCGAGCTGGAGAAAGCCGAAGCAGCGCTGCAAGCCGCCGAAGCCAAGCCGAAAGCCAAGGTGATCGATCCCACCGCCGAGAGCACCACGGTTGCGCTGAATATCACCGATAGCCGCAAACTTCGCCGCCAACTGGATGCGATCGCCGCCGATGTGGTGAATTACGACTGTGCGGTGAGCATTCAGGCCCCGCGCACCAATGATTACCCTTGGCTGGCAACGCTGATCACCAAGCGCGTGAAGAAGCTTGATCCGGATTTCGATCTGAAGATCGAAAAACAGATCCTGCGCACGGTGCCGGCGCAGATGGTTCTGAGCCCGCGCAAACCTTGAATTAACCGCAGCCTGCTTTTCGCAGGCTGCGGTTTTTTTCAGGCCGGAATCGCCTTGGCCTTGGCTTCCCTATCCCAAACCCGGTGCTGCCCGATCGCAGCAAAGAATGGCTTGGTCAGCGCGCCAACATCCTTGCCTTCTAGCAACCCCGCATCCGCCTCCAGCTTCAGCACGTCCAGCAACTGTTTGGCCTCGCCATGCAGCGCAATCGCCTTCAGGTGTTTGTACGCCTCCAGCAGGTAATGCAACGCCACGCCGTCACCGCTCAACGCCTTGACCGACGCCGCGCCACCCGGCACAAACACCGCATCGAACGCCACCGAAGGCAAACCTTCCATCGACGCATCCACCGCCAGGCTTTTGCCATCGGCGGTTTTCACCGGCGCCGAGGTCGGGCCGAGCAGTTTGGCGTGCGCACCTTCTGCCGCCAGCGCCTTCTTCATCGCATCAATCGCTGCGCCATCGACGCCGTTGGCCGCAAGGATCGCGACTTTCCGCGTCTTGATGTTTTCCGGCAACAAGTTGGCCTGACTCAGCGATGGCGAGTGATCCAGTGATGTTTTCGGTACGTCGACGGTGCCTTTGCCTGGCGCTGGCAGACCCAGGTTGGCCGCCACGCGTTTGGCCAGCTCCAGATCGATGTTGGCGAGAATCTCGTTCACTTGCCGCGCCCGGATGAACTCACGCTCAACCTTGCCGAGTTCGAAACTGTAGGCGGCGATGATGTGCTCTTTCTCGTGCGGGCTCATGCTGTTGAAGAACAGCCGCGCCTGGGAGAAGTGGTCGCTGAACGACTCGCTGCGCTGACGGATCTTGTTGGCGTCGATACGCTCCGGATAACTCTCGAAACCGCCGTCCTGCGCGGCCGGCGGGGTTTCTTTCGGCCAGCCGCCATCGATGGAGTTCGGTTCGTAAGACGCGCGGCCCTTGTCGATCACCGTGCGGTGCTGGGCATCGCGCTGGCCGTTGTGGAACGGCGCGACCGGGCGATTGATCGGCAGCTCATGAAAGTTCGGCCCACCGAGTCGGCTGATCTGCGTGTCGGTGTAGGAAAACAGCCGACCTTGCAGCAGCGGGTCATTGGAGAAGTCGATCCCCGGCACGATATGGCCGGGGCAGAACGCGACCTGCTCGGTCTCGGCGAAGAAATTGTCCGGGTTGCGATTGAGGGTCATCTTGCCCAGCGGCGTAATCGGAACGATTTCCTCGGGAATCAGTTTGGTCGGGTCGAGGATGTCGAAGTCGAAGTCGTGCTCGTTTTCCTCCTCGATGATCTGTACACCGAGTTCCCACTCCGGGTAATCGCCCATCTCGATGGCTTCCCACAGATCGCGCCGATGGTAGTCGGTGTCTTTACCCGCGAGTTTTTGCGCCTCGTCCCATACCAGCGAACAAGTGCCGGCAGTAGGGCGCCAGTGGAATTTGACGAAGCGCGATTTGCCCTCGGCATTGATCAGCCGGAAGGTGTGCACGCCGAAGCCCTGCATGCTGCGCAGGCTTTTCGGGATGGCCCGGTCGGACATGGCCCAGATCACCATGTGCGCCGATTCCGGTACCAGCGACACAAAATCCCAGAACGTGTCGTGAGCCGAGCCGCCGGTAGGGATCTCGTTATGCGGTTCGGGTTTCACCGCGTGGACGAAGTCGGGAAACTTGATCGCGTCCTGAATGAAGAACACCGGCATGTTGTTACCGACCAGATCGAAGTTGCCTTCGTCGGTGAAGAATTTCACGGCAAAACCACGCACGTCACGCACGGTGTCGCCGGAACCACGCGGCCCCTGCACCGTGGAAAAACGCACGAACACTGGGGTTTTCTTCCCCGGATCCTGCAGGAAGCCAGCCTTGGTCAGCGTCGAATGGTTCTCGTAGCTCTGAAAGAAACCATGGGCGCCGGTGCCGCGGGCGTGGACGATGCGCTCGGGAATCCGTTCATGGTCAAAGTGCGTGATCTTTTCACGCATGATGAAGTCTTCCAAAAGCGACGGCCCGCGAGGTCCGGCCTTGAGGGTGTTCTGATTATCAGCAATTTTCACGCCCTGGTTGGTGCGCAGGGCCTGACCGGTAGCGTCGGAGCGAAACTTCTCCAGGCTGTCGAGTTTGGCATTGGTGTTGGCGCGATCCGGGGTATCGGTGCCGGCCAGTTGGCTTTTGTCATTGGCAGGTTTCTTGGTACTCATCAGTCATGAACTCCTGTTTGTCCCGGGATTGCTCCGGAACGCTTGAGTGTTTCCCAGGCACGGCACCCAGGGTTTTCAAGTCGCTTAAGTAGTGACTGACGAGGGTTTCGGGCGTTCCTTTTTTATGACCTTTGATCCTGTTATTGCCAAATCGAAGGTTATTCGCGAAATAAATGCTAAGAACCTCTATGCGGACAGGCTAAAATGCGCGCCCGGCTAACCGCTGATCCTTTTCCAACGCGCCCCACAAGGTTCGCTACGTGATCGAGTTTCAAAACGTCCATAAGACTTACCGCGTCGCCGGTAAGGACATCACCGCGCTGCACCCGACCAGCTTCTCCATCGAGAACGGTCAGGTGTTCGGCCTGATTGGCCATTCCGGCGCGGGAAAAAGTACCCTGCTGCGTCTGATCAATCGCCTGGAGCAATCCAGTGGCGGCAAGATCATCGTCGACGGTGAAGAAGTCACCGCGCTGGACGCCAACGGCCTGCGCCGTTTTCGTCAGCAGGTCGGGATGATCTTCCAGCACTTCAACCTGCTGGCATCCAAGACCGTGGCCGACAACGTCGCGCTGCCGCTGACCCTGGCGGGTGAACTGTCCCGCGCCGAGATCGACCAGCGTGTGGCCGAGTTGCTGGCGCGGGTCGGTCTGTCCGATCACGCCAAAAAGTACCCGGCGCAGTTGTCCGGCGGTCAGAAGCAGCGCGTCGGCATCGCCCGCGCCCTGGCGACCAAGCCGAAGATCCTGCTGTGCGACGAAGCCACCAGCGCCCTCGACCCGCAGACCACGGCGTCGGTCCTGCAGCTGCTGGCCGAGATCAACCGCGAGCTGAAGCTGACCATCGTCCTGATCACCCACGAGATGGATGTGATCCGCCGCGTGTGCGATCAGGTCGGCGTGATGGACGCCGGTGTGATCGTCGAGCAAGGTTCGGTGGCCGATGTGTTCCTGCATCCGAAGCACCCGACCACCAAGCGCTTTGTTCAGGAAAGCGAGCAAATCGACGAAAGCGAGCAGCGCGATGACTTCGCTCACGTGCCGGGCCGCATCGTGCGTCTGACCTTCCAGGGCGAAGCGACCTACGCGCCGTTGCTCGGAACCGTCGCCCGGGAAACCGGTGTGGACTACAGCATCCTGGCCGGTCGTATCGACCGCATCAAAGACATTCCTTACGGGCAATTGACCCTCGCCGTCACCGGTGGCGACATGGAAGCAGCCTTCGCGCGCTTCACCGCCGCTGACGTTCACATGGAGGTGTTGCGCTAATGGAAGACCTGATGAGTTTCTTCACCAATATCGACTGGTACGAAATCTGGCTCGCCACCGGCGACACCCTGATGATGCTCGGCGGTTCGCTGCTGTTCACCGTGCTGCTCGGCCTGCCGCTGGGCGTGTTGCTGTTCCTGTGCAGCCCGCGTCAGTTGCTCGAAGCCAAAGGCGTGTACGCATTGCTGTCGCTGGTGGTGAACATCCTGCGTTCGCTGCCGTTCATCATTCTGTTGATCGTGATGATCCCGTTCACCGTGCTGATCACCGGCACCTCGCTCGGCGTGGCCGGTGCGATTCCGCCGCTGGTAGTGGGCGCGACGCCGTTCTTCGCGCGGCTGGTGGAAACCGCCCTGCGTGAAGTCGATCGCGGCATCATCGAAGCGACCCAGTCGATGGGCGCGACCACTCGCCAGATCATCATGAACGCCTTGCTGCCGGAGGCCCGTCCGGGCATCTTCGCAGCGATTACGGTGACGGCGATTACACTGGTTTCCTACACGGCGATGGCCGGTGTGGTCGGCGCCGGTGGCCTGGGTGACCTGGCGATCCGTTTCGGCTATCAGCGGTTCCAGACCGACGTGATGATCGTCACCGTGGTGTTGCTGCTGATCCTGGTGCAAGTGCTGCAAATGGTAGGCGACCGACTGGTCGTGCACTTCTCGCGCAAATAACCGGTTTTGTAATGACATGAGCCGGCCATTCGCTGGCAGGCGCCAGACGGGCGCCGTAAAAAGGAGTTAGCTGAATGAAAAAACTGATCGTTGCCCTGGCTGCCGTTGCAGCGTTCTCGGCCCACGCCGACGAAACCCTGACCGTTGCTGCCACTCCGGTGCCGCACGCGGAAATCCTCGAGTTCGTGAAGCCGGTGCTGGCCAAAGAAGGCGTGGATCTGAAGGTCAAGGTCTTCACCGACTACGTTCAGCCGAACGTGCAGGTGGCCGAGAAGCGTCTGGACGCCAACTTCTTCCAGCACCAGCCGTACCTCGATGAGTTCAACAAGGCCAAGGGCACCAGCCTGGTGTCCGTGACCGGCGTGCACCTGGAACCGCTGGGCGCCTACTCCAGCAAATTCAAGAAAATCGAAGAGCTGCCAAGCGGCGCCAACGTGGTGATCCCGAACGACGCTACCAACGGCGGCCGTGCGCTGTTGCTGCTGGCCAAGGCCGGCGTGATCACCCTGAAGGATCCGAGCAACATCCTGTCGACCGTCAAGGACATTGCCCAGAACCCGAAAGACCTGAAGATCCGTGAACTGGAAGCCGCGACCATCCCGCGCGTGCTGACCCAGGTCGACCTGGCGCTGATCAACACCAACTACGCGCTGGAAGCCAAGCTCGATCCGTCCAAGGATGCGCTGGTCATCGAAGGCAGCGACTCGCCTTACGTGAACATCCTGGTGTCCCGCGCGGACAACAAGGACAGCGACGCCATGAAGAAACTGGCCGCCGCCCTGCACAGCCCGGAAGTGAAGAAATTCATTACCGAGAAGTACAAAGGCGCGGTGTTGCCGGCGTTCTAATCTGATCGTGCCCACGCAGAGCGTGGGAATGATCAAAACGAAAAGGGGACGCCAAAGGCGTCCCCTTTTTTGTTCGTTCAGTTTTTACTTGCGGTTCAACATCACCGGCAACTGCGCCACCAGCTTCGCGTTGTTCAACGGCGCCCGAATAAACCCGCGCTGTGTCCCGTCCGGCCCGATCACCGCCAGGTTCCCACTGTGATCCACCGTGTAGTTCGGCTTGCTGGTGTCCGCCGGAATGAACGGAATGCTCACCGCGTTCGCCACCTTCTGCAGTTCTTCGATCGACTTCGGCGTGAGGCCGATGAACTGTGGATCGAAGTAGCCCAGGTACTGCTTCAACTGCGCGGGGTTGTCGCGGTTCGGATCGACGCTGACCAGCACGATCTGCAATTTATCCACAGCGTCCTTCGGCAGTTCGCTCTTGATCTGGCGCAACTGGGCGAGGGTGGTCGGGCAGATGTCCGGGCAGAAGGTGTAGCCGAAGAACAGCAGGCTCCACTTGCCCTTGAGCTCGTTGACCGTGACCGGTTGGCCGTCCTGATTGGTCATCGTCACGTCCGGCAGGTTACGGCTCTGCGGCAGCAGGATGATGCCGGCGTCGATCAGTGCGGTCGGGTCGCCCTGGCCCTTGCCGCTCAGCACTTTGTTGACGGTCAGGCCGAGGATCAGCGCGATCACGGCGACGAGGATGAAGACGGTTTTCTGGGTTCGAGTCATAGGTTCAACAGTAAGTAGTGGTCTACGAGCAGGGCGATGAACAGCAGAAACAAGTACCAGATAGAGTACTTGAAGGTGTTGATCGCCGCGTGCGGTCGAGCGCCACGGTACAGCACCACGGCCCATTGCAGAAACCTGGCGCCCAGACCGAGCGCGCAGATCAGGTACAGCAGGCCGCTCATGTGGATCACGTACGGCAACAGGCTGACCGCCAGCAGGGCGAAGGTGTACAGCAGAATGTGCACCTTGGTGTAGTGCTCGCCATGGGTGACCGGCAGCATCGGAATGTCGGCCTTGGCGTACTCCTCCTTGCGGTGGATGGCCAGCGCCCAGAAGTGCGGCGGGGTCCAGGCGAAGATGATCAGCACCAGCAGCAACGGTTCGGCGCTGACGTGGCCGGTCGCGGCGGTCCAGCCGAGCAGCGGCGGTGCGGCGCCGGCAAGGCCGCCGATGACGATGTTCTGCGGTGTCGCGCGTTTGAGGAAACCGGTGTAGATCACCGCGTAGCCGAGCAGCGAGGCCAAAGTCAGCCACGCAGTCAGCGGGTTGGTGAAGGTCAGCAGCAAGGCCTGGCCGAGCAGCGCCAGCACCAGCGCAAAGGTCAGTGCGCCTGTGGGCGAAACCCGGCCCTCGGCCAGAGGCCTTTTATGGGTGCGGGCCATGACCGCATCGATGCGTCGGTCCACCACATGATTGACCGCCGCCGCGCCACCGGCACACAGCGCGATCCCGAGGTTGCCGAACACCAGCACCGTCCACGGCACCCCGGCGCGGGTCGCGAGGAACATGCCGACCAGCGAGGTGATCAGCATCAGCACCACGACTTTCGGTTTGGTCAGCTCCAGGTAATCACGCCACAGCGCCTGCGCCGGACGTTCGCCGATCAGAATCGCCATGGCGTCTCTCCTTTAATAGTGATGGGCGCCGCCGAGTGTTTGCGCGGGCTCAGGCGCCAGCGCGCGATCATCGGCTGCTTGACCCGAACCAGACTGGTCCGCGCGTGGTAGTTGACCAGCACCATCGTCAGCAGCAGCGCCGCACCGCCGGCGTTATGCGCCACGGCCACCGGCAGCGGCAGATGGAACAGCACGTTGCTGATGCCAAGGGTGATCTGCGCCGCGAGGGCGATCAGCACCAGTCCGGCCAGTCGGGTCATGCCCACCACTTTCAGTTGCCACGCCAGACCGAGCAGGACGAGCGTCACCAGCAACGCGCCGATGCGGTGGGTCAGGTGAATCGCCGTGCGAGCATCGCTGTCGAGTTGCCCGCCGAGGTAATTGGGGCCGATGTGTTGAGTCAGGTGAAAACCGTTGGCGAAATCCGCCGGCGGCAGCCATTGGCCGTGGCAGGTCGGGAAGTCGATGCAGGCCACCGCCGCGTAGTTGGAACTGACCCAGCCGCCGAGAGCAATCTGGCCGATCACCAGCAACAGGCCGGCGGTCGCCCAATATTGCAGACGCTTGGGCACGGTCAGCGCCGGCAGCACGCCGGACAGTCGCAACGTCAGCAGAAACAGCAGGCTCAGGGTCGCGAAGCCGCCGAGCAAATGCCCGGTCACCACTTGCGGCCAGAGCTTGAGTGTCACCGTCCACATGCCGAACGCCGCTTGGGCGAACACCACCGCCAGCAGAAACAGCGGCAGTTTCAGCGGTTGCCCCGGATGACGACGATTGACCCACGCGCGCCCGGCCAATACCGAGATCAGCAGGCCGAGGGTGCCGGCGAAGTAACGGTGGATCATCTCGTTCCAGCCTTTGTGCGCCTCCACCGGCGAGTCGGGGTAATGCAGTTCGGCATGGGCCAGTTGGGCTTCGCTTTTCGGCACGCTGATGAATCCGTAGCAGCCCGGCCAGTCCGGACAGCCGAGGCCGGCGTGGGTCAGGCGGGTGTAGGCGCCGAGCAGCACGACGATCAGTGCCAGCAGGGTGGCAAACAGCGCGAGGCGAAATCCAGGTTTGGCCATGACGATGCCCTTATCCGATGTTCGACAGTTTCAGCAGGTGGCGCAGGTCGTTGAGCAGATCCTTGCCCTTGACGCTCGGGTCGTAGCGCAGCACGAGGTTGCCGTGGGGATCGATGATCCAGAGCTGCGGTGTGGCCTTGTCGCCCGTGGCCTTGCTGAAGGTGGCTGCGTCCAGCGGGTAGCGTTGCAGCTGCGGGTATTCGCGGGTCAGCTTGGCTTCGTAGTCGGCGGCCAGTGGTTGCGCGGCGGCCAGGGCATGGCTGGCGCGCCCGGCTTCGCGGCCCAGGCCGATCTGGATCTGCCGCGCCAGGTACACCAGTTGCTGGCAGTCCACCGCGCAATCCTTCGGCGCGGTGACCAGCATCTGCCAGCGCGTTTCGTCAGCCTGGATGCCAAGGTCGGCGCGGGTCTGGCCGTTGCCGATCAGTTCGCCGTGATAGCTGCGACCTTCCGGCACCCAGAACTGCAACTTGTACATGCCGGTGGCGAGGATCATCGGACCGACCACGCCGAGCACGATCAACAGCAGCTGGATACGTCCGCGACGGCGACTGGCCGGGACTTTCGTTTCAGACATGCTGGGTGGATTCATGGCCGCTCCCATGGTGTTTCTCCTTTGCGTTGTGCCAGCCGAGATAGAGGTAAAGACCGAGCAGGGCGGTGGCCATGGCGAACCACTGCACGGCGTAACCGAGGTGTTTTTCCGGGCCCATCGCTACCACCGGCCAGTCGGCCTGATAGCTGGCGGGGCCGGGTTCGGCGCGTAATTCGTAGGCGAAGCCGTCGCGTTCGAGGGTTTTCCACAATTTCGCGGGTTCGACGGCGGTGACGGTTTGCGGCCAGGTGCTGCTGACCGGATCGGCATGCAGCTGGAAGGTGGCACCGGGGGCGATATACACCCAGGCATCCACGTTTACAGCGTCGGCCGGCGTGGTGAATTGCGGGGCCGTGCGCCGATCCGGCCACGGCAGCCAGCCGCGATTGACCAGCAGCCACTGGCCGCTGCGTTGATCCTGAAACGGTTGCAGCAATTCGACGCCAACCTTGCCGTTGCGCTGACGGTTATCCAGCAACAGGCTGTGGGCGGCGTCGAACTGGCCGTGCAGATGCACCCGGCGAAAGGCCGGATCGGCGCTGTGCAGCAACTCGGTGCTGGCCATCGGTTCGGCGGCGCGGCGTTCGGCGTAGCTGGCGAGCAGGGCGGTTTTCTCCGCGCCCCGGCCCAGTTGCCAGAAGCCCAGCGAAATCAGCAACGGCAGCAGCAGGCCGACCACCAGGGTCGGCACCACACCCGGCCGGAAGCGCTTCATGGTCGCGCCAGAAAATCAGTGAACGCGATCGCTATACTCAACTGCATCGCTTGTTCCCCCGGAGTTCTTCCCATGCTCAAAGCAGCCATCGTCCTGATGCTGATTGCCACGGTGGTCAGCCTGTTCAGCGGCCTGTTTTTCCTGGTCAAGGACGACAGCAGCTCGAATCGGCTGGTGATCGCCTTGAGTGTTCGGGTGGCGTTGGCCGCTTGCACCGTCGGCTTGATTGCCTGGGGTTTCTACAGCGGCCAACTGGTGTCCCACGTGCCGTGGTAGCTGCAAGCGCCAAGCTACAAGCTACAAGCCTTACCGTTTTGACTTGAAGCTCGCAGCTCGCGGCTCGCAGCTGCTGTTAAAGCACATAAACGAAGATGAACAAGCCGATCCAAACCACATCGACGAAGTGCCAATACCAGCTCGCCGCTTCAAAACCGAACTGATGTTCGTTGTCGAAGTGGCCCTTCATGATGCGCATCAGCATCACGAACAGAATGATCGTGCCGATGGTCACGTGGGCGCCGTGGAAACCGGTGAGCATGAAGAACGTCGCGCCGTAGATGCCCGAGCCGAGGGTCAGCCCCAGTTCGTGGTAGGCGTGGATGTATTCTTCGGCCTGGAAGCCGAGGAACGCGCAACCCAGCAGCACGGTGATCGCCAGCCACAGTTTCAGCGCGCCGCGATGACCTTTCTTCAGCGCGTGGTGGGCGATGGTGATGGTCACGCTGGAACTCACCAGCAGGATGGTGTTGATCAGCGGCAGGCCCCAGGGGCTGATGACTTCCTTGGGCGGCGGGAACAGTTTCGGATCCGGCGTGTGCAACAGCGGCCAGGTGAACTGGAAGTTCGGCCAGAGCATATGAGCGATGCCTTTGGTGCCTTCGCCGCCCAGCGCCGGGCCGGAAATGTGCCGCACGTAGAACAGCGCGCCGAAGAAGGCGATGAAGAACATCACCTCGGAGAAGATGAACCAGCTCATGCCCCAGCGGAACGAGCGGTCCAGCTGCGGGCTGTACAACCCCGCGCGGCTTTCCTTGATCACCGTGCCGAACCAGCCGAACAGCATGTACGCCAGCAACAGGCCGCCGACGAAAAAGATCAGCGGGCCGTGGGATTCCGGACGCGCTGCCTTCAGATCGTTGAACCAGGTCGCCAGACCGTACACGGTGACGAACATCCCCACCGTAGCCACGATCGGCCACTTGCTCTGGGCCGGGACGTAATAGTGCTCATGAGTTGCCATTTATTGTTCTCCTTATCGGGCACGCTTAACCGCCAGTGTTTGCAGCCACCGGAGGATGTCGGGCGGTGATATCGAACAGCGTGTAGGACAGCGTCAGGTGCTTCACGTCCTTGGGCATGTCGCGGTCAACGATGAAACGCACCGGCATCTCGATCTGCTGACCGGGCTGCAGCACCTGCTGGGTGAAACAAAAGCATTCGGTCTTGTGGAAATACGCCGCCGCATTGCTTGGCGCGATGCTCGGTACGGCTTGAGCGCTCATCGGCTTGTCAGTGGGGTTGCGCGCGATGAAGATCATCTCGTTCACCGCGCCGGGGTTGGCCGTCAGTTCGTCATGCTTGGGATAGAAATCCCACGGCATGTCGGCGGTGTTGGTCGACAGAAACTGCACCCGGACCTGCCGCGAAGCATCGACGGTCTGCTCGCCCTCGTACTGCCCGGCGGTCTTGCCGTTGATACCGAACGCCTTGCACATCACGTCGTAGATCGGCACCAGGGCAAAGCCGAAGACGAACATCGCCACCACCACGCCGAGCAGTCGGGTGACCAGCTTCTTCATCGAAATCGAGTCAGCCATGGTGGCGGCCCTCAACGGCTACAGGGTTCATTTCACTTCCGGCGGCGTGGTGAAGGTGTGATACGGCGCCGGTGACGGCACGCTCCATTCCAGACCTTCGGCGCCATCCCACGGTTTGGCCGGTGCCGGCTCGCCGCCACGGATGGTCTTGATCACGATGAACAGGAAGAAGATCTGCGTGGCACCGAACATGAACGCGCCGATCGACGAGACCATGTTGAAGTCGGCGAACTGCAGGTTGTAGTCCGGAATCCGTCGGGGCATGCCCGCCAGGCCCACGAAGTGCATCGGGAAGAACGTCAGGTTCATGCCGACGAAGGACAGCCAGAAGTGCAGCTTGCCCAGGGTTTCGTCGTACATGTGGCCGGTCCATTTCGGCAGCCAGTAATAGGCCGACGCGAAGATCCCGAAGATCGCCCCCGGCACCAGCACGTAGTGGAAGTGCGCGACCACGAAGTAGGTGTCCTGGTACTGGAAGTCCGCCGGGGCGATGGCCAGCATCAGCCCGGAGAAACCGCCGATCGAGAACAGAATCACGAACGCCACGGCAAACAGCATCGGCGTCTCGAAGGTCATCGAGCCTTGCCACATGGTGCTGGCCCAGTTGAACACCTTCACTCCGGTCGGCACCGCGATCAGCATCGTCGCGTACATGAAGAACAACTCGCCCACCAGCGGGATGCCCACCACGAACATGTGGTGCGCCCAGACGATGAACGACAGGAACGCGATGCTCGCCGTGGCGTAGACCATCGAGGTGTAGCCGAACAGCGGCTTGCGCGAGAAGGTTGGGATGATCTGGCTGACGGCGCCGAAGGCCGGCAGGATCATGATGTACACCTCGGGGTGGCCGAAGAACCAGAACACATGCTGGAACAGCACCGGGTCACCGCCACCGGCGGCACTGAAGAAGCTGGTGCCGAAGTGGATGTCCATCAGCATCATCGTCACGCACCCGGCCAGCACCGGCATCACCGCGATCAGCAGGAACGCGGTGATCAGCCAGGTCCAGACGAACAGCGGCATTTTCATCAGGGTCATGCCGGGGGCGCGCAGGTTGAGGATGGTGGCGATCACGTTGATCGCGCCCATGATCGAACTGATCCCCATCAGGTGGATGGCGAAGATGAAGAACGTCACGCTTTCCGGGGCATAGGTGGTGGACAGCGGCGCGTAGAACGTCCAGCCGAAGTTCGGCCCGCCACCGGGGGTGAACAGGGTCGAGACCAGCAGCAGGAACGCCGCCGGCAGCAGCCAGAAGCTGAAGTTGTTCATCCGCGGCAGGGCCATGTCCGGCGCACCGACCATCAACGGGATCATCCAGTTGGCGAGGCCGACGAACGCCGGCATCACCGCACCGAACACCATCACCAGGCCGTGCATGGTGGTCATCTGGTTGAAGAACGCAGGTTCCACGATCTGCAGTCCGGGCTGGAACAGCTCGGCGCGGATCACCATGGCGAACGAGCCGCCGAGCAGGAACATGCAGAACGCAAACCACAGGTACAGCGTGCCGATGTCCTTGTGGTTGGTGGTCAGTACCCAGCGCATCAGGCCTTTGGCGGGGCCGTGGGCGTGGTCGTGGTCGGCATGACCGTGGTCATCGATGACAGCGCTCATGGCCGGTCTCCTTCAAGTGAGTGGACTGGGCAGGCCGGGACGCAGGGCCCCGACCGGTTCACGAAGTACGCAATAGACCGGCTCATTTGCTTTCCGCCTGTTTCAGCTCCAGCACTTCTTTTGGCGTGACCATGTCGCCCTTGTTGTTGCCCCAGGCGTTACGTTCGTAGGTCACGACCGCTGCGATATCGACTTCCGACAACTGCTTGCCGAACGCCGCCATGGCGGTGCCGGGCTTGCCGTGGAAGACAATGCTCAGGTGCGCGTCTTTCGGGCCGGTGGCGATTTTCGAGCCCTTGAGGGCCGGGAACATCGGCGGCAGGCCCTGGCCTTCGGCCTGGTGACAGGCGACGCAGGTGGTGTGGTAGATCTTGTCGCCGCGCTCCTTGAGCTCGTCGAGAGTCCATTCCTTGCTGGTCAGCTCCTTGAGCTGCAACGCTTCGGCCTTGCGCTCGGCGAGCCATTTTTCGTAGTCGGCCTTCTCCTTGACGTCGACCACGATCGGCATGAAGCCGTGGTCCTTGCCGCACAGCTCGGCGCACTGGCCACGGTAGAGGCCGGGCTTGTCGATGCGGGTCCAGGCTTCGTTGACGAACCCGGGAATCGCATCGCGCTTGACCGCGAAGGCCGGCACCCACCAGGAGTGGATCACGTCGGCGGAGGTCACGAGGAAGCGCACCTTGGCGCCGGTCGGCAGCACCAGTGGCTTGTCGACCTCGAGCAGGTAATGCTCGCCCTTGGCTTCCTTGTTGTGAATCTGTTCGGCGGGCGTGGCCAGGTTGCTGAAGAACTCGACGTCCTGGCCCAGGTATTTGTAGTGCCACTTCCACTGATAACCGGTGATCTGGATATCGATATCCGGCTCACTGGTGTCGTACATCTTGATCAGGGTCGCGGTCGCCGGAACGGCCATCGCCACCAGGATCAGCAGCGGGACGACGGTCCAGAGAATTTCGACGGTGGTGCTTTCGTGGAATTTTGCGGCGACCTGCCCGGTAGAACGGCGGTGCACCATCATCGACCAGAACATGGCGCCGAAGACGATGATCCCGATCACCACACAGATCCAGAAAATGGTCATGTGCAGGTCGAATACTGCGTGACTGATTTCAGTCGCTCCAGGCGCCATATTCACAGTCCAGGCAGCTTGCACCGGGCTGAAAATCGACCACAACAGGAGGCCCATCCAGACGTGTGGATGTCGCATCATTGCGGGTTCCCCTTATCGTTCTTGTTATCCCGCCGGCTTTCACCAGAGGCAAGGGAGCGGCTGCATCAGACTACGAACTTGAATCGCCGGGCCTTGCTGCGTGGGCAGTCGGGCGTCATCAGCTAACTCCATTCAATGGCGAGTATAGACAGCCACCGAGAAATGCAATGTGCGGACGTAAATCGTATGAAACAGCTGGCACTTGCGTTCCAGGGCACGAATGGAGAAGGATGCAGACGAGTGTTGGCAAACCGATATAACGCCGGTGCATCAAGGATGAAATAATTATGACAAATGCGTCTTAGCATTTTTCGTAAGCCAGCTAAGTTATGTCTTCCCTATTTCATTGCCTTGTTTCCTGGAGTTTTCATGAACACCGCCGCATTGCGCGAGCAGATCCACATAGCCCGACAACACGAGATTGAAACCGGAAAGCTGACCCGTCAGCTGGAAGCCCAACTGCAACACCTGCACCCGGCCATCCAGTTGCCGGAAACCGACGCCAACGGCGTGCTGACGCGTTTTGTCGCCGCCTACATCGACGAAGTGCCAGATCTGCTGGATGCAGCCAATGAAGTCGCCAGGGAAGCGGGAATCGAATCGCAGATCAAACCGGTGCTGAAAATCGCCGAGCAGTACTTCCTCCAGCCGCCCGTGGGCCTGGACAGTCTGCTGGACGAAGCCTATCTGGCGCATCGTTTTGTCGAAGAGGTCAACGACCTTTACATCAAGCATCTCGGCCAGCCACTGATCCCCTTGGACATGACGGTCGCCAATCTGATAGCTCACCAGTTGCTTGGTGAGGAATTTGCCAATCAACTCGACGAAGTGGTGCATCACGCAGTGGACAGCATGCTCGACGACGACAGCTTTGCGCTGGAGTCGGTGGAAGCCTACCGCGAGAAACTCAGCAGCCCGGACACCGGTGCGGCGTGGAAACGCTGGCCGTGCATGAGCCGCCGTCTGGGCGTGGGCCTGGAGCTGGATCAGCCTGCGGCTTGATCCCGGCGCAAACGATTGGGGGAACAGATTGCTCTGTTCCCCCAAATGTTTTCAGCCCGCCGCTCCGATCCCGGTGGTGGTGCGGATCCGCCCCTCGAGCCGTCGTTTCAACCCGCGCGACTCGATCAACAGCTTCGCCCCCTTGGCCGCATTCGCCCGGCCCCACTCTTCGAGCAGTTCCAGACACGAATGGTCGATGTAGCTCAGGTTATTGAGCGGCACATGCACCGTGGTGCCCGGCGGAATGCTGCCCAGTACCTGAGTCAGTGCCGGCACTTTGAGGAACGTCGCGGCGCCCACCAGGCGCAACTCCATTTCCCCGTCCTGCGGCAGATCGATCAGGCTGATTTTCAGGCGTGAGGCCTTGAACGCCAGTTTCACCAGGGTCAGACCGAAACCGATCAGCACGCCGGTCAACAGGTCGGTGAAGATGATCGCCAGTGCTGTGGCGGCGTAGGTGAACATCGGCATCCGGCCATATCGGGCCAGACCACGGAATGCCTTGAGGTCCACCAGTTTGAAGCCGGTGTAGACCAGAACGCCCGCCAGACTCGCCACCGGAATGCTCTGCAACACGCTCGACAGCAACAGCACGAACGCCAGCAGCCACAGGCCATGGAAAATCGTCGAGTAGCGTGTGGTGGCGCCGGCCTGGACGTTGGCCGAACTGCGCACGATCACCCCCGTCATCGGCAGCGCGCCGACCAGACCGCAAAGCATGTTGCCGACGCCTTGCGCGGACAGCTCCCGGTCGAAATCCGAACGCGGGCCGCTGTGCATGCGATCCACCGCAGCGGCGGACAGCAGGGTTTCGGCGCTGGCGATGAAGGCGACGGCGAATGCGGCGATCAGCAGCGTTGGATCGGCGAGACTGAGCAGATCCGCCGGTTTCAGCCAGTCGATGGCTTCGGCGAGATTCTCTGGCACTTCAACCCGTTTCACTTGCAACGCCAACAGCAGGCTGGCGCCTGTCGCCAGCCCGACCCCGAGCAGCGCGCCCGGAATAAAGCGCAGCGAATGCGGGCGGAATTTCTCCCACAACCACATCACGGCTATGGTCGACAGCCCGAGCAACCCGGCCTGCCAGCCTAAGGACGGCAAGGCCTGCGCCACTGCGCCGGGGAATGCCGTGAGGTTGTCGAGGCCGGAGGGTTTCGGTGACGCATCGAGCATCACATGCACTTGCGACAGCACAATCAGCACGCCAATCCCCGCGAGCATGCCGTACACCACCGCTGGCGCCGTGACCCGAAACCAGCAACCGAGCTTCAGCCGTCCGGCCACCAGTTGCAGAAAACCGGCGAGCAGCAGGATCGGCCCGAGCATTTCGATGCCGTGCTGGCGCACCAGCTCGAACACCAGCACCGCCAGACCCGCCGCCGGCCCGCTGACCTGCAACGGCGACCCCGCCAGCCAGCCCACCACCAGACCGCCGATGATCCCGGTGATCAGGCCTTTGGCCGGCGGCAGCCCTGACGCAATGGCAATGCCCATGCACAGCGGCAGGGCGACCAGAAACACAACCACTGAAGCGAGCAGCTCCCGTGGCAACACAGCTTTCAATTGAGCCGCACGCATGGCGATACTCCCGAAGTTTTCTTCAGGCGTGGCAAGGCCTGGCCGCTGAAACAGCGGCCGGCGTCAAACCACACAGATTTTTAGGAGGATTTAGAAGCGCGCTTTGGGCGTCGCCACCGGGATCGGATGGCTGCCGTCGAGCGGCAGGAAGCATCCCTGATCCGCGTCGTAAGCTTTGATTTCGCTGGTTTCGATGTTGTAGACCCAGCCATGGATGAACAGATGACCGTTCGCCATGCGCGAGGCTACCGAAGGATGGGTACGCAAGTGCTGCAGTTGGGCGATGACGTTTTCCTCGGTGAGGATCGGCATGCTTTCTTTTTCGTCGGCGCAGTTGCAGTTGTCATGCACCATGGTTTTCGCGACTTCGGCGTGGCGCAGCCAGGCTTTGACCGTCGGCATCTTTTCCAGGCTGTCCGGGTTGAGCACCGCGCGCATGGCGCCGCAGTCGGAGTGGCCGCAGATGATGATGTGCTGCACGCCAAGTGCCAGAACCGCATATTCGATGGCGGTGGAAACGCCGCCGTTCATCTGGCCGTAGGGTGGCACCACGTTGCCGACGTTCCGCGTCACGAACAGATCGCCGGGCGAACTCTGGGTGATCAGTTCGGGCACGATGCGCGAATCGGCGCAGGTGATGAACATGGCCCGTGGCGACTGGGCCGTGGCGAGTTTCTTGAAGAGTTCTTCCTGCTGCGGAAAGACCTCATGATGAAAATGCAAAAAGCCGTCAACGATACGATTCAACGCTGCATCGGCGGATTCCGCCACAGGGGCGGCTTGCGCCGACGCAGCCAACGGCTGTTTATCCTTGTCACTCATGATTCATCCTCATTGGCGGATTCGGGGAGTCGTTCCCGTGTATTCCGGTGTGAAGCCAGTGGCTGTTTAGAACATCCGGGTCATCCCGACCCGTCAGTCACTCGATGAACAAGGTAACCGCCGAAACTTAACTCAAACTGAATCAAGCGCTCTAGAACGTGTGTTCCAGGTCACAAAAAACGTGACCGGCGTAAACCGGGCCCAGCATTCCTTCCTCTCAACCATAGGCCAATTGACCCTAAATCAGCGCTATCTGGCGACCCGGCGGACAGAAGGCTGTGCAGTCGAGGTTGAAGCCTTCGCGGTGATTGAGCCCCAGGCGCTTGATCGCTTTGGCGAAGCGCTGGGCGAGCAGATCGGCGAACGGACCCTCGCCGCGCATCCGGGCACCGAAACGGCTGTCGTAAAGCTCGCCGCCACGGCTCTGGCGGATCAGGCTCAACACATGCGCCGCACGTTGCGGGTAGTGCGCCTCAAGCCATTCCTCGAACAGCGGCGCCACCTCCAGCGGCAGGCGCAGCATCATGTAGGCCGCGCTCTGGGCACCGGCGGCGTGGGCTTCGGTCAGCAGGCTTTCGATTTCGCTGTCGTTGATCATCGGAATCATCGGCGAACACAGCACACCGACCGGAATCCCCGCCTCGCGCATCACCCGAATCGCCCGCAACCGGGCCTTGGGCGCAGCGGCGCGGGGTTCGAGGATGCGTTTGAGTTCGTCGTCCAGGGTGGTCAGGCTGATCATCACCGCCACCAGCCGTTGTTGCGCCAGTTCGGTGAGCAGGTCGAGGTCGCGCAGGATCAGCGAGCCCTTGGTGACGATGGTCACCGGATGCCGGTAGCGCAGCAGCACTTCGAGGGTCTGGCGTGTGATCCGGTGTTCGCGTTCGATCGGCTGATAGGGATCGGTATTGGAGCCGAGGTTGATCGGCGCGCATTGGTAGCCTTTTTTCCCCAGCTGTTCTTCCAGCACCTGGGCGGCGTTGGTTTTGGCGATCAGTTTGGTTTCGAAATCCAGCCCCGGCGACATGTCCCAATAGGCGTGGCTGGGTCGTGCATAGCAATAAATGCAGCCGTGCTCGCAGCCGCGATAGGGATTGATCGAGCGGTCGAAGGGCAGGTCCGGCGAGGTGTTGCGGGTGATGATGGTCTTCGCGGTTTCGAAGCTGACTTCGGTGCCCTGGGTCAAAGGCACTTCCTGAAACCAGCCGTCATCCTCGGCCACCGAACGACTCGGCGCGAAGCGGTTGTGCGGGTTGGTCGCGGTGCCGCGACCGCGCGGGGGCAAGGGGCTGGTCATCACGGGTGTCCTTTGTCTGTACATGCATACAGTATCCGCAAGGTGGCGGAGGATCCACTACCGTTCAGCCGTCGATCAATAAATCGAGCGGTTAGTTGCAAGTTTGTCTAGAGCTAAAGTTGCAGTTGTGCAAATTGAAGAAACATAAGTTGGCTGTTCGTTTACTGTTCAAGTTCGTAGTATCCACTTCGCTTCACACCACTTGCCTATATAAAAGACAAAAGGATTTGATGATGTCGTTTTTTAATTCGCGCGGTATTTTTCTGCAACTGATGCAGCCCGGTCCATCGGAACCCAATACACTGGTTTCCATGCAACTGGCGCGTAAGGAACTGGGCTGGGATGCCGAGGCTGGCGTGCAGACCGAAATGCTGGTTGATCCGATTTTTGTCACCGCGACCTCCCGGGATGGCGGCCATACCTTCAGCATCGGCCGTCTGGAGCACGATGTGGATCATGACGGTGAAATCGGTGAGGAGGATCGAGCCAAACTGGTTGCTCTGGCCAAAGCCTATGCCAGTATTACCAATCCGTAACAGCTATTAAATAAATAACCCCTGCATGACTGATCATGCAGGGGTTACTGCGTTTAGTTGTGGTTTGTTACTTGTCCAAGATCACCGGCTGATGTTGTAGTCATATCGTCGGTACGTAACTTGGCAACATCTTTTGCGGTGACGGTGGAGCCCTTGTTACCCCAACTTCCACGAATAAAGCTCACGACATCCGCCACTTCCTGATCCGACAGACGCCAGGCGAAACCCGGCATGGTGAAGGTCGATGGCGCTGCGTGCGTCGCAGGCAAGGTGCCGCCCTTGAGCACAATGTGGATAAGCGAGGTCGGGTCGTCCGATTGCAGCACCGGATTGCCTGCCAGCGCCGGGAACACCCGGGTGTAGCCGTGGCCGTCCGTGCGGTGGCACGCCGCGCAGTTGTCGATGTACACAGACGCGCCACGCTGACTGTCATCACCGTTCCACAAGGCCTTGGCAGCTTTCTCGTCGTACTGGTGCGGCTGGTCGGCAGGATCATTGGCCGGCAGCGATTTCAGGTAGCGGGCAATCGCGGTCAGGTCGGCGTCGGTCATGTACTGCATGCTGTGGGTGACCACGTCGCTCATGCCACCGAACACCGCGCTGCGGTCGCTGCGACCGGTTTTGAGGAACTGCACCAGTTGTTCTTCGCTCCAGCTGCCGAGACCGTCCTTGTGGTCGCCGCGCAGGCTCTTGGCGATCCAGCCTTCCAGCGGCGCACTGCCTGACAGAAAACTGCTGCCTTCGGCCGCGCTCAGGGATTTTTCCTGCATGGTCAGGGCCCGTGGCGTATGGCAGGCGCCGCAATGTCCGAGGCCTTCCACCAGATACGCCCCACGGCTGACGACGGCATCGTCCGACGCGGCTTTGTAATCCTCGACCTTCGGTGCGAACAGCCAGCGCCAGCCCATCAGCGGCCAGCGCATGCTCAGTGGCCACGGGATGTCGCTGGCCTTGTTCTCTTGCGCCACCGGTTCCACGCCGTGCATGAAGTAGGCGTAAAGCGCCTGCATGTCGGTTTCGCTGACACGGGCGTAGGACGGGTACGGCATCGCCGGGTACAAGGTACTGCCGTTTTTGGCCACGCCATGGCGCACGGCCTGGTCGAAATCCTCGAAGCTGTAGTCACCGACGCCGGTTTTATCCGGGGTGATGTTGGTCGAGTAGATCGTGCCGATCGGGGTTTCCATCGGCAGGCCACCGGCGAACGGCTTGCCATCCTTGGCCGTGTGGCAGGCCACGCAGTCGCCGGCACGGGCGAGGTATTCGCCTTGCTTGATCAAGGATTGATCAACTTCGGCGCCATGAACGGCCGTGCTGCCGAGCAGCGCGAGGGTCGCGATAACGAGAGTCTTCATGGTCATCGCTCCTTAAGCCTGAACCAGCGGGCCGGGGTTTTTCAGGTATTGCTCGCGGATCGCTTTCGCCGACCAGTAGGTCAGCGCGGCAACCAGGCCGGTCGGGTTGTAGCCCAGGCCTTGCGGGAATGCCGAGGCGCCCGGGACGAATACGTTGTGCACGTCCCAGCTCTGCAGGTAGCGGTTCAGCGCGCTGGTCTTCGGATCGGTGCCCATGATCGCGCCACCGTTGAGGTGGGTGGTCTGGTACGACGCGGTGTTGAAGTGGTCGCCGACTTTCTTGCCGATCACGGCGATGGCTTTCGGGCCCATGGCCTCGGCGATCTTGCCCATTTTCTCGACCATGAAGCGGTTCATCTTGATGTCGTTTTCCTGCCAGTCGAACGTCATCCGCAGCAGCGGCATGCCGTAGGCATCGCGGTACACCGGGTCCAGATCGAGGTAGTTGCCACGGTAGGACTGATGCGCGCCGTGGGCGTCCATCGACACCTGGTGGGTGTAGTAATCGGCGGTGGCGCGTTTCCACGCACTGCCCCAGGCCGGAGTGCCCGGCGGGTTGGAGGTGCCGGCGATCGGTCGGCTGCCGGCCTGGTTGACCCACATCGGCGAGCCACCGACGAAGCCATGCGGCCCGTGATCGAAGTTGTCGGCGTTGAAGTCATCCACCGCCACACCGTTGCCGCCGGCGCCGATGAAGTTGTTGGTGTGGGTGTCCTTGTCGAAGAACGCCTTGATGGTGGCCATGTTCTGGTAGGCGAAGTTGCGCCCGACCACGCCTTCACCGCTGACCGGGTCGTAGGGTTTGCCGATGCCGGAGAGCAGCATCAGGCGCACGTTGTGCAACTGGAACGCGCCGAGGATCACCAGATCCGCCGGTTGTTCGATCTCGCGACCCTGGCCGTCGATGTAGGTGACGCCGGTGGCCTTGGTTTTCGTGCTGTCGAGGTTGACCCGCAGCACATGAGCGTTCGGCCGCAGTTCGAAATTCGGCAGCGGCTTCAGCGCCGGCAGAATGTTCACGTTCGGCGACGCTTTGGAATACATGTAGCAAACGTAACCGCTGCAGAAACCGCAGAAGTTGCACGGGCCCATCTGCGCGCCGTAAGGGTTGGTGTACGGCCCTGAAGTATTGGCGGAAGGCAGGTTGTAGGGTTTGTAACCCACCTCCGTAGCCGCTTTGCCGAACAGCTGTGCGGAAACCGTGTTTTTCTGCGCTTCCAGCGGGAACGGGTTCGAGCGATCCGGTGCGTACGGGTTGCCGCCCTTGCCCTGGCCGACCAGTTGGCCTTTCACGGTCCAGGCCTGGCCGGAGGTGCCGAAGACTTTTTCGGCGAAATCGAAGAACGGTTCCAGCTCTTCATAGCTGACGCCGAAGTCCTGGATGGTCATGTCCTTGGGGATGAAGCTTTTGCCGTAGCGCTCTTCGTAGTGGCTGCGCATGCGCAACTCGATCGGGTCGACCCGGAAGTGCACGCCCGACCAGTGCAAACCGGCGCCGCCCACGCCATTGCCTGGCAGGAACGCTCCCAACTGGCGATTCGGCAGGGCGATGTCGTTGACGCTGTGACGGATGGTGACGGTTTCCTTGGAAACGTCCTGAAAGAGTTTTTTCCGCACGCTGTAGGTGAGTTCGTCGATCACCTGCGGATAGTTGCCGTCCGGGTAGGTGTCCTGCATCGGCCCGCGTTCCAGCGCCAGCACGTTGAGCCCGGCTTCGGTCAGCTCCTTGGCCATGATCGCGCCCGTCCAGCCGAAACCGACGATCACTGCGTCGACCTTCTTCATTACCGTTGCCATGCTCACGCCCTCTCGCCGCGAATCGAAACTGCCGGGAAGGGGTACTGCTCGTTGCGTTCCACCCAATCCATGAAATCGGCGCGGGCGCCGGGGAAGCCGATCATGGTCCAGCCGACCATGCCTTTATTGCCGCCGTGGATCGGGTCGCAGAAGAACCCTTCCTTGGTGTTTTGCAGCAGCAAGCTGAAGAAAATCTTCGCCGGAACCGCGTCGAATTGCGGTTTTCCGGCTTCAAGCTGCTTGAGCAGATCGTCTCGGGTAGCGCTGTCTTGCTCGGCAAATGTTTTACCGTTGATGGATTTTGCCCACTGATCCGTGGCGGCGATGCCGAGGCGATAGATCTCTTTTGGCACCAGTTTGCTCTGCCAGCCCATCTCTGGCGCGGCGTCGGCATTGAACGGGCCCTGCATGTACCAAAGAGCACCGGCGGCGTACGGGGTGTTCATCTGACGGTCGATGTATTCCGGCACGCCGGCCTCGAGCGCACCTGGACCCTGCGCATCTTTGGGGATCAATTGCGCGACGGCGGCATTGATGAACGCCCACTCTTCGGCGGTGAAGTAGCTCGGCTGATAAGTGCTGGTTTCAACGGTGGCCGTTTTCGCCGGGGTTGTGGCAGGTGCGCTTTCAGGCGCGGCTTGCAGCACCGTGCTGCCGAGACCGCTGCCGGCCAGAGTCACGACCGGAATCAGGGTCAGGGATTTGCGCAAAAACTCACGCCGCGGGTTGTCTCGATCTTCATCAGACATGGGGATGCACCTCATCAGGCATTGATGGTTGTCAGCCGTTTCTGCGAACGGCTCAAGAATTTTCTGGCTGCGACGTGGCCGGAATGACCGGGGAAAGGGGACGCGTCTGCAACATGATGTGACAAATGGTAGCAGGCTAAGCAACCGGATGAACCGATTCAGCCAAAAAAGACCACTTTTCGACCAAGGGAACCGGTGTCTTCACGATTCTTTTACAAGCGCCTCACAGGGATTTGACTGCGAGGCTCGCAAGCTGTGGCCTTCACTGACGAAACCCACACGGTCGCCGTAAAGCATGTTCCTGACGCGTTTTTCCTCCGCATTCTGTTTGTCGCTGTTTGCGCTGTTCAGCTGGATTCCCGCTCAGGCTGCGGACACTCCGGCTTCCCGTCCCGTCGAGTGGGCGCAACCGGTAGAAGTGCAATACAACCTGTTCCAGATGTCGCCCACGCTGTATCGCAGCGCGCTCCCCGACGACGGCGCGGTACCGTTGCTGAACAACCTGAAGGTGGCCACGGTCATCAACTTCCTGCCGGAAGCGGATTCCAACTGGTTGAAAGCCCCCGGTATCCATCAGGTGCAATTGCCCTATCGCACCAATCACGTGGACGACAGTGACGTGCTCAAGACCCTGCGTGCCATCCAGTCCGCCGAAGCCGACGGCCCGGTGTTGATGCACTGCAAGCACGGCTCCGATCGCACCGGCCTGATGGCGGCGATGTACCGGATCGTCGTGCAGGGCTGGAGCAAGGAAGACGCTCTGAACGAAATGACTCAGGGCGGCTTTGGTGAGAGTGGGCACTTCCGGGACAGCGTGCGCTACGTGATGCAGGCCGATGTCGATAAATTGCGTACCGCGCTGGCCAATGGCGATTGCAGCACCAGCGCGTTTGCCACGTGCTCGATGAAGAGCTGGTTTCAGACGGTCAATCTGAAGTAACCCTTCCGGCCTCTCCGTCAACGAGGCCGGCGACCGGCCGGCCGATGAACGCTTCCACCGCGTCCAGTAACGGACGCCCCGCACCTGGTGCAAAGAACGTGGCGCGGAACTCTCGGCCGGTTTGCGCGTTGAACACCCAGTCGCGACTGAAGCGTTTGAATGCTTCCTGAGCCAGCACGCCCGACCAGACGTAGGCGTAAACCGAAGCGTCGTACTGGGTCACCATGTAATCGAATCCATTGGCAAACCGGTGATCGCCCGGCAGTTGCAGAGGACTCAGGCTGCGCTGCACGTCGGTGCAGACCTCCTCGACCGAGCGCCCATCGCCGTGGCTCAGGTGCAGCTCGAAATCAATCATCGCCCCCATCAGCAACAAGGCCTGCTGCCGGCTGGAGTGGGCCTGAGCAGCTGACAGTGCCGCGTCGACCCGTACGGCGCTCAAGCGTTCGCCGGTCTGAAAATGCGCGCCGAGCCACAGCACAAACTCCCGCGACAAACACCACTGCTCGAACAACTGCCCGGAAAACTCCGCCGCCTCATGCCCCAATTGCAGGATGCCGGACAGGCTGTGATGGGGCGAGCGCGTCAGCACGTGCTGGAGGCAATGGCCGAATTCGTGAAACAGCACCCGCAGATCGTCGATTTCGAGCCGGCACGGATGGGTGTCGGTGGCCGGTGTGAAATTGCTGTAGAGCAGGGCAATCGGCAGCGCCGGGCGGCCTTCGGCGTTGATCCCGCGATTGCGCAGCGTGGAGGTGCCGGGGAAGTCCACCGCGTTGTCGCGGTGAAACGGATCGAGGTAGATGTAGCCGATGACCTGTTCATGCTCGCTGATTTCCAGCAGGCGCACATCGTCATGCCAGTGGCCGCCACCGGACCGCTCGACGATGCGGATCCCGAACATCCGTTCGCAGAACAGAAAGAGCCTGCGCAGGGTGCCCTCGAGCGGAAAGTAATCACGCAGGTTTTCCAGCGCACCGGGAAACTGCTGTTGGCGCCATTGTTCGGCGAGGAAATCTTCATCCCACGGCTGAACTCGGTCAATCCCTCGTTGCTGCGCGAAGGCTGCCAGTTGCGCTGCATCCTGCGCGAGGGTAGGTGCCAGTTGCGACGCCTGACGCTGTAGAAAACTACTAACCCATGCCGTTGTCCCGGCGCTGTTTTTGGCCAGACTCAGTAATGCGGCGTTTTTGTGGCCGAGTAAACGGGCTTTCTGCTGGCGCAAGGCGAGCAGCGTCTTCAGCACCGGGCCGTTATCGAAGCGGCCGGCCAGTGGGCCCCGATCGGAGGCGCGGGTCATGTAGGCAACGTAGCACTCCTCCCGCAAGGCGCGGTTCTCGGCGTACTTGAGGATGTGCTGGCAGGTGTTCTGGTCCAGCCGAATCAGCCAGCCGTCATGGCCGGCCTGACGTGCGGCAAGTGCCAGCCGATTCTTCATCGCCGGCGACAGGCCCGCAAGCAACGCAATGTCGTCTACACGTTTGCTCCACGCCTCGGTCCAGCGCTCGAGGTTTTCCAGAAACACGTATTCCAGCCCGCCGATCTCGCGGTTCAACCGCGCCAGTTCCTGTTGCTGTTCAGCAGGAAGCTCGATGCCCGACTGCTTGAAACGACGCAGAATCCGCGACAGTGCGATGTTGCGCGACTCATCGAAACTGCCGGCTATCGAGCTCTGCGCCAGACGCTGGTAAGCCTCGTACAACGGGCGATTGCGGGCTTTATCGGAGCGATACTGATTGATCGCCAGATGCGCCTTGGCGCTTTCCACGAGCCAGACCGCATCGTCGGATCTGACCATCGACAACGTTTCAAGAATCGAGCGAACTTCACCGAGGCGCGCGTCGGCCTCGTCGATGCTCAGTACCAGATCATCCCAGCCGGGATGTTCGGTCTGACTGGCGATCACCTGGGCGATGATTCTTTGGTTGTCCGCAATGATGCTGGTGACCGCCGGCAGCAGGTGCTCGGTGCTAATCGCTGGCCACGGTGGCAGCGTCCAGTGTTGCAGGAGGGGATTGGTGTCGGGCATGGCAGCTTCCTTCGAGGCGTGGCGTAGAGGGCCAGCCTACGAAGCAAGTGCGGGGGAAAGGTGTTAAGCCAATACCACCTTCCACCGACGAATCGTGGAAGGTGGTTCTGGATCAGTGCTGCTCGTCGGGCTTTTTCTTCAGCTTCGGATTCGGGAAGAACTGCACCGCCTGAACCGTTTTGTCCGGTGCAGGCTTGAGCGCGCTGGTATTGACCCGCGTGCCCAGTTCTTTCGGCACCGACAGCCCTTGGGCATTCAGCGTATCGCTGTAGCCGCACGCCACACATTCGCGGTGCGGGACATCGTCCTCGCTCCACATCATCAGTTTGTCCGGCTCGCTGCACGCCGGGCAGACCGCCCCGGCGATAAAGCGTTTTTTGGTCTTCACGGGTGCCTCACTCATGCTGCCGCGTCCTCACTCAGGCCGCTGTGGCGCAAGAGTGCGTCAATCGACGGCTCACGGCCACGGAAGTCGACGAACAGCACCATCGGCTCCTGCGAGCCACCGCGGGCCAGGATCGCTTCACGGAAGGCGCGACCGGTGTCGGCATTCAGCACGCCGTCTTCTTCGAACTTCGAAAAGGCATCCGCCGACAGCACTTCTGCCCACTTGTAGCTGTAGTAACCCGCCGCGTAACCGCCGGCGAAGATGTGCGCGAAGCTGTTCGGGAAGCGGTTGTAGGCCGGAGGACGCATCACCGACACCTCGTCACGCACGCCTTCGAGCACTTGCAGCACACTGCGGCCATCACCGTGGGTGGCATGCAGTTCGAAGTCGAACAGCGAGAACTCCAGTTGGCGCACCATCATCAGGCCGGACTGGAAGTTCTTCGCCGCGAGCATTTTTTCCAGCAGATCCTGCGGCAGCGGCTCGCCGGTTTCGTAGTGGCCGGAAATCAGCGCGAGGCCTTCCGGCTCCCAGCACCAGTTCTCCATGAACTGGCTCGGCAGCTCGACTGCGTCCCACGCCACGCCGTTGATGCCGGAAACGCCGGCATGCTCGACGCGGGTCAGCAGGTGATGCAGGCCGTGGCCGAATTCGTGGAACAGGGTGGTCACTTCATCGTGGGTCAGCAGCGCAGGCTTGCCGCTGTCGGCCGGGGTGAAGTTGCACACCAGGTTGGCCACCGGGCTTTGCAGCACCCCGTCGAGGGTGCGGCGACGGTCGCGGGCGCCGTCCATCCACGCGCCGCCACGCTTGTTGGCGCGGGCGTAGAGGTCGAAGAAGAAGCGACCGACGTGCTGGCCGTTTTCCTTGATCTCGAACAGGCGCACGTCCGGGTGCCAGGTGTCGAAGCCTTTCAGTTCGGCGATTTCAATGCCGTACAGGCGCTGAACGATGGCGAACAGGCCGCCGAGCACTTTGTCGATCGGGAAGTAGGCGCGCAGGGTTTCCTGGGCGACGCTGTAGCGTTGTTCACGGAGTTTTTCACCGTAGAAACCGCTGTCCCAGCTTTGCAGATCGGCGCAGCCTTGCTCGGCGGCGTAAGCCTTGAGCTGTTGCAGATCCTGGGCGGCAAACGGTTTGCTGCGCTTGGCCAGATCGCGCAGAAAGCTCAGCACCTGATCGCTGGATTCGGCCATTTTGGTGGCCAGGCTCAGCTCGGAGAAGCTGGAGAAACCAAGCAGTTTGGCCAGCTCCTGACGCAGGTCGAGGATTTCGCCCATCACCGGGCCATTGTCGTTCTGGCCGGCGTTCGGGCCTTGATCCGACGCACGGGTGCAGTAGGCGGCGTAGACTTCTTCGCGCAGCGCACGGTCCTGGGCGTAGGTCATCACCGCGTAGTAACTCGGGAATTCCAGGGTGATCAGCCAGCCGTCGAGGCCTTTGGCCTGTGCCGCAGCGGCCATTTGCGCCTTGGCCGAATCGGTCAGGCCGGCGAGGGCGGCTTCGTCGGTCAAGTGCTTGGTCCAGGCCTGAGTGGCGTCGAGCAACTGGTTGGAGAAGCGGCTGCCCAGCTCGGACAGCTTGCTCTGCACTTCGGCATAGCGCTTCTGCTCGGCTTCCGGCAGGTCGATGCCCGACAGACGGAAATCGCGCAGGGCGTGTTCCAGAATGGTTTTTTGCGCCACGTCGAAACCGGCGGCTTCCGGGCTGTTGGCCAGGGCTTCATAAGCCTGGAACAGTTCGCGGTTCTGGCCCATTTCGGTGGAATAGGCGCTCAACGCCGGCAGGCACGACTCGTAGGCTTCACGCAGTTCGGCGCTGTTGCACACGGCATTGAGGTGGCTGACCGGACTCCAGGCTGCGCCCAGGCGATCATTGAGTTCGTCCATCGCCAGCACCAGCCCGGCCCAGGTCGGGTTCTGGCCCTGGGTCTTGAGGATTTCGGCAATGGCGGCGCGGTTGTCGGCCAGGATGGTTTCGATGGCCGGCTGCACGTGTTCGGCACGGATCGCGGAGAACGGCGGCAGGTCGTAGGACTGCAGAAGAGGGTTGTTCACGCTCACGGTTGGCACCTTGGCTGGAAGAAACATGCGCCCATCTTAATTACAATCGACACCCACCGCAGCTATCGGCGACAGAGAGAGAACTAATCGTGTCCCTTCGCAAGTACCAGAATCACACCCCACGCTTGAGCCCAGGCGCCTTTGTCGACGGCTCCGCGGTGGTGATCGGCGACGTCGAAATCGGCGAAGACAGCTCCGTGTGGCCGCTGACCGTGATCCGCGGCGACATGCACTGCATCCGCATCGGTGCGCGCACCAGCGTGCAGGATGGTTGTGTGTTGCACATCACTCACGCTGGCCCGTTCAACCCGGACGGTTTTCCGCTGCTGATTGGCGATGACGTGACCATCGCCCACAAGGTCATGCTGCATGGCTGTACGGTCGGCAGCCGCGTACTTATCGGCATGGGCAGCATCGTCATGGACGGCGCGGTGGTCGAGGACGATGTGATCATCGGCGCCGGCAGTCTCGTGCCACCGGGCAAACGCCTGGAAAGCGGTTTCCTGTACGTGGGCAGTCCGGTGAAACAGGTCCGTCCGCTGACCGACAAGGAAAACGCCTTTTTCACCTACAGCGCGGCGAACTACGTGAAGCTCAAGGACCTGCATCTGGCTGAAGGCTACGACCAGCTCTGATTTTTCTCTCTATTGCCCGGGATTTTTCATGCATTACCAGACCGTACTGTTCGACCTCGATGGCACCCTTACCGATCCGCGTGAGGGCATCACCCGTTCCATTCAGTTCGCCTTGAGCAAGCTCGGCATCGATGAGCCGGACCTGACCAAGCTGGAACACTTCATCGGCCCGCCGCTGTTGCAGGCGTTCATGCAGTTTTATGGTTTTGATGAAGCGAAAGCCTGGGAGGCGGTGAATTTCTATCGCGAGCGCTTCAAGGTCACCGGCCTGTACGAGAATCGGGTGTTCGAGGGCGTCACGCCGTTGCTGGAAACCCTGAGCGGCCAGGGCCGTCAGCTGTATATCGCGACGTCGAAGCCGTGGGTGTTCGCTCGGGAAATCGCCCGGCACTTTGATTTCGCCAGACACTTCAAGGTGATCTACGGCAGCGAACTGGACGGCACCCGTACCAACAAGGTCGAGCTGATTGCGCACCTGATGGCCGAGGAAGGGCTGGATCCGGCCAATACGCTGATGATCGGTGACCGCAAGCATGACCTGATCGGTGCTCGCAGCAACGGGCTGGATGCGGCGGCCGTGGGTTACGGTTTTGGCAGCCATGAAGAGCTGAGCGCTGAAGCACCGGCGTATCACTTCGAGACGCTGGCGGAGCTGCATCAGGCGTTTTTGCAGCGCCAGTGATATCGCCTTCGCGGGCAAGCCCGCTCCCACAGGAAACCGAGTACCACTGCTGAAACACTGTCCCTGTGGGAGCGAGCTTGCTCGCGATGGGGCCAAAAAAGCCGCTGTAGATTTATGAGCCTGCCAGCACTTTCAAAGCCGACTTACGCTCAACGACTGGCAAGCCACCCAACTTCTCGACCTCTGCGTAAAACCTGACCCAATCCCCACCAACCTGCCTGAACAACGCCGCAAACGCCGGCACCCACTGGTCATACAGCCCGAACGGCAATAGCCGTGCGTTGTTCAACGGCGCATTGACCCAGGCGTCATAGCGTTTGTCGCCGGCCCACTGGTCATCGCGCATCGCTCGGTAATCCTGTCGAAACCGTTCGAACTCTGCCGCCTTGCGCTCGCGCATCTGCGCTGTCGCCAATGGTTGTGCATAGAGTTTTTCGAGGCGTGAACGGGTGTCGAGGATCAGCTGAATGAATTGATCCCGCTGCTTCAGCTTCGAGTCGTTTTCCGGGGGCAAGCCCCGAAACGCTCGCCACTGCCGCGTACCTTCCTGCTCGACGAAGGTCGCGAAGGACTCGTTGAACTCGGTGTCATCCTTCACATAGAAACGTTGGTGGGCCAGTTCATGGAAGATCAGCGTCGCCAGACGCTCGTCGCCCCAGCCCATCATCGAATTGAGGATCGGGTCGTTGAACCAGCCGAGGGTCGAGTAGGCCTCGACGCCGCCGATCGACACGTCCATGCCTTGCAGGCGCTGAATCGCAGCTTCGCCCCGCGCCGCGCTCTGGCTGTAGTAGCCGCGATAGGCCACGCAACCGGCAATCGGGAAGCAATGGTTCTGCGGGCTCAGGGAAAACTCTGGGGTGGCGAACACATTCCACACGACAAACGGCCGACCGATGTCGGCGTAGAGGCGATAGCTTTGGTTGTCCGGCAAGTGCAAGTGTTCGCTGGCGAAGGCCCGGGCTTTTTGTGACTGGGCCAGATGAGTGCGCAGTTTGGCATCGCGAGTCGGGTCGGCGATCACCTTGGCCACCGGCTCCCGCGCCCGCAAAAGCTGCAGCTGACCGCTGGCCAGTTGGCTGTAATAGCTCAGGCTTGAGCAACCGTTGAGCAACAAAATCATCACACCCGGAAACAAAACCCGCAAAACGCGATCAAGTAACCCATGGCTTGGAAGCAGCCTGATCAAAATAAGAAATCCCCCCGGAAAGTCTGCCCAAGACTATCCCGCCCATTGGAGCTCCGCTATGCGCATGTTGATACTGACAGGAAGCGTGCTGACGCTGGCCGGTTGTGCCGGATTCGGAATGCCGTCCCCTGACCCCTCGCAAGCCTGGATCGATCTGGATGCCCGGCAACAGGACGCGGCGTTGCAGGCGCTGGAAGTCGACAACAAGGCTTCCGTCGATCATCGTTACTTCGAAGTGCAGCCCGGCAGCCATGAACTGACGGTTCGTTATCAATTCCCGGTCGAGGCGACCAACATCGGCCCGGATGCCGAGCCGCTGTGGCGCGATTGTCAGTTGAACGTGAAATTCAAGGATTTCAACGCTGGCCAGCGTTATCAGTTGCAGGCGGGTAGCATCGGTTTCCGTCCGTGGGCCAAGCTCTATGACCAACAACGCAACGTGGTGGGCCAAGGCACGCCAGCGGGCTGCCAGCGAACCTGATCGGCGTTATGCTGGATGTCCGAACTCACGGACATCCATCATGCGCACGTTGATGCTGTTGCTGGCCGCAGGCGTACTCGCCGGGTGCCAGACATCGTTGCCCCCCGTCGATCCGAACATGGCCTGGGTCGAATTCTCCACGCCAACCCCCGGCGGAAAACTGCTGATGGCCGAGCGTCTCGACAACAGGCGGCTGACTGACGGGCGTTTCTTTCAGGTAACGCCCGGCAGCCACGAGCTACGGGTGCGCTTCGACTTTGAAGTGTTCGGCGGAGGCGGCAGCCTGATGACCGGCCCCGTTGAGCGGCTGTGCTATCTGACCATCCGCTACGATCATTTCGAGGCGGGCCAGCGTTACTTGCTCGAAGGCCGTTCGCTGGCGTTTACCCCGAGTGCCCGCCTGTACAACGACAAGCGGGAAATCGTCGCCGAGGACCGCGAAGTCAACTGCATCATCTGAGGCGTATCAGCGGTCGTTCTTCTGATAGATGATGGCTTTGGTGCCGTTGTCGCAGGTGCCGACGATCATGGCGATGTCGTGTTTTTCAGCCTCTTCCTTGGAGACTATCTCCAGGGTGTAGGAGGGCACGGCGTTCGCCTGAATCTTGATTTCGATCTCTTGCTTGAGTTCTTCGCAGTCTTTGGGCGCTGCGAAGGCCGACGTTGCCAGCACGCCACAGATAACCGCCAAGGCAAAACGTTTCATGGTTGAAGCTCCATCGAAGCAGCGCGCACGAAGATGCGCGAAAGCTGCTGTCATTTATTCGACCACATTTTTGCCTGGCGGGTTCTGATTAGGCTCAAAGCAGTCAACTGACCAGCGATGCGTCGAGACTGATCTTCGCATTCAGCACCTTGGACACCGGGCAACCTTCCTTGGCCTTGTTGCTCAGCTCTTCGAACTGCGCCTGGGTCGCTCCCGGAATTTTTGCCTTGAGGATCAGTTTCACTGTGGTGATTGCAAAGCCGCCGTCCACCTGATCCAGCGTGACCTCGGCCTGGGTGTCGATGCTGTCGGCCTTGAGCCCGGCGTCACCGAGAATCATTGAGAACGCCATGGAGAAACAGCCCGCATGGGCGGCGCCGATCAGTTCTTCCGGATTGGTGCCCTTGCCGCCCTCGAAGCGCGCCTTGAAGCCGTAGGGCGCTTCACGCAGGACGCCGGTTTCGGTGGAAATCGAGCCGATGCCGGTTTTCAGGTCACCTTCCCAATGCGCGGATGCCTTCTTCACGATAGCCATGTGTGCCTCCTTCAATTCGGGCGCGAAACGTCGCGCCGTCGTGGTTTTTGCCTGCAAGGCTTCTGAGGATAGACGCCGGAACAAAGTTCAGCCCAAGTGAATCGTTGACTTTTTTAGTAGGAAATTTCGGTTTGGCTATTGAAACTCGGGTATATGCCCTCATTGCACAGAACACGCTTATGAATTGGGCAGGTTTGCGTTCGCCAAGAACACACCTGCGCCCTCAATCGGAGATGCAGGTTTATGAAGCAACTGTCCGACGTAAAGTTTTCCACCCTTGATCTGGTGCCGGTGCGCGAGAACGGCAGCCCGGCGCAGTCGCTGCGCAACTCGCTGGATCTGGCGCAGCACGTCGAGAAGTTCGGCTATACCCGGTTCTGGGTTGCCGAGCACCACAACATGGACGGCATCGCCAGTTCTGCCACCTCGGTGTTGCTGGGCTATCTGGCCGGCGGCACGTCGACCATCCGGGTCGGCTCCGGTGGCGTGATGCTGCCCAACCACGCGCCGCTGGTGATTGCCGAGCAGTTCGGCACCCTTGAAAGCCTGTATCCGGGGCGGATTGACCTCGGCCTGGGCCGTGCGCCGGGTTCCGACCAGATGACCGCCCGCGCCTTGCGCCGTGAGCGCTCCGGCAGTGCCGATGATTTCCCGGAAGACGTGGCTGAGCTGGCGCGCTTCCTCGGTCCGCGCACCCCGGATCAGCGGGTGATCGCGATGCCGGGCACCGGCACCAACGTGCCGATCTGGCTGCTCGGTTCCAGTCTGTTCAGCGCGCAACTGGCCGGCGAGCGCGGTTTGCCCTACGCCTTCGCCTCGCATTTCGCACCGCGCTTCATGCATGAGGCGATTCGCGTCTACCGCAATCACTTCAAGCCATCGGCGGTACTCGACAAACCGTACGTGATGCTCGGCGTGCCGCTGGTGGCGGCCGATACCGATGAACAGGCTGATTACCTGGCGACCTCGGTGTACCAGCGAATTCTCGCGCTGATGCGTGGGCAAAGTCTGGTGCAGCGTCCGCCGGTGAAAACCATGGATGGCCTGTGGCTGCCCCATGAACGTGAGGCGGTGGGGGATTTCCTCGGTCTGGCGATGGTCGGCAGTCCGCAGAAAATCCGCGCGAAACTCGAAGTGCTGATCGAACAGACCCAGGCTGACGAACTGATCTTCACGTGCGACCTGTACGAACACGCCGATCGCCTGCATTCCTACGAGCTGCTGGCGCAGGTCATGAAGGGCTGAGCCCGATCGCCGCGCACAAAAAAAGCCGACGCATAGCGTCGGCTTTTGTTTTTCCGGCGTGATCAGCCGCGGGTGTAGACGATCTGTTTGGCGCCGCCTTCGCAGGTGCCGACGACTTTGCCGCCACTGGCCGCACCCTTGTCGACAATCTCCAGCGAATACCCGGAAACGCCCTTGGCATCCAGCTTGGCCGCAATCTCGGCCTTCAGTTCTTCACAAGGCTTGCCGGCAGCAAACGCACCACCCGCAAGGCTCAACAAACCTACCGCCAACATGAACTTCTTCATCGGTCGCACTCCCTGGTCGGATTAAAAAAGGCAGGCATCGAGCCGTTCGCTCGATGCACTCACCTCGTAGCGCATTGCCATTCCTATGGCACTCGGCCAGCGCGCAAGTTCAGAAGCGTAGACCAAACTCAGCTGCTGGCAATCCGGAACCCGACTTTCAGGGTCACTTGAAAGTGCGCCGCTTTGCCGTCCTTGATGTGGCCTCGGGTTTCGGTCACTTCGAACCATTCCAGATGCTTGATGCTCTTGGCGGCTTCCGCCAATGCGTTGTTGATAGCGTCTTCGATGCTGCTGGTGGACGAGCCGACCAGCTCGACTTTCTTGTAGGTGTGATGGTCACTCATGGTGTTCTCCTTGAAGTGTGCAATTGAGCCTAGCAGCGATTTGCCGTGTTGATTTCGGCGACTTGGGCGAAGGGAAGTTCAGATTTTCTGCACTTTCCAGAACCCGTGAAGTCCCAAACAACACACGCCACTCATCACCAATGCAGGAGAGCCACCATGGCCAACACCTCGTTACGCAAAGCCTCGTTGCAAAGCATGGAAGCGGAGATCGAGAGTCTGCTCAAGTCGTTGGAAAGCCTGAAGGACGACGCTTCTGACGAGTCGCGCAAGACCCTCAAGGCGCTGAAAAGCAATGCCGAAAGTGCGCTGAAACATTCGCGCAGCCTGCTCAGCGATGCCTACGAAGAAGTCAAAGTCAAAACCCGCGAGACCGGGATCGCCACCCGCGATTACGCGCAGGAACATCCGTGGACGACCGCCGGTGTGGCGGTCGGTGCGCTGGGTCTGCTGGCCGCTTACTTGCTGTTCAAGCGCGGCGAGTGATCTGCCTGGCGCAGCTCGTTCCTGAGCCACTGCGCCAATTGCCGGGCGCGCCCGTCTGCGGCGCGCTTGGGTAGCCACAACGCCAGCTGCGCCGGGGTTTCACTGAAGCCCCATGGCGCGACCAGGCGACCGGCCTTCAAGTCTTCGGTCACCAGCGGTTCCGGCGCGATCGCCACGCCCAGCCCGGCGACGGCCGCTTCCAGCAAGTAATACAAATGCTCGAAACCCTGCCCCAGCTTCAACGCCTTGGCGTCGAGGCCGCTTTGCTGCGCCCAGCTCGGCCAGGCTTGCGGGCGTGAAGTCGTGTGCAGCAAGGGTTCGTCGAGCAGGGCAATGGGCGGTGCCGATTGCAGGCGCTGGTAGCCGCTGAACAGCGGACTCATGACCGGGCCGATGCGCTCGCTGGCCAGCTCGTACACCTGCATGTCCGCCGGCCATGGCGGTTCGGCGAACAGCAGCAATGCATCCAGTCCCGGGCGACGCGGGTCGAGATCGCCTTCACCGGCGGACAGGTGCAGACGCAAGTCCGGCAGATCAGCATTCAGCCTTCCCAGTCGGGGAATGAACCAGCGCGCCAGCAAGCTACCGGAGCAACCGAGTACGAACGGCGCATCGGCGGTGCTTTGGGTCAGTTCGGCGCAAACGCTGCGCAAGCGGTCGAACGCCTCGCCGCTGGCATCGCGCAGACGGATGCCGGCATCTGTGAGTTTCAGGCCACGACCGTCCTTGACGAAAAGACTGACGCCGAGATGCTCTTCCAGCACCTTGAGCTGGCGGCTGACCGCACCGTGAGTCACGTGCAGTTGCTCCGCAGCCTGGCTGACACTGTTCAGGCGGGCGGTGGCTTCGAAGGCGCGCAGGGCGTTCAGCGGGGGGAGGTCATGGCTCATGATATCTGTGAGTTTTCCTGACAGGTTGTGGCGATCTTATCGGTTTTCAGTCTGGAAGGTCAGGGGTAGAGTGAACGCCATTGTCTTCTCGTGAAATCCGCTGGAGCGAACCATGACCCAGACTTCGAACACCTCCGATCTGCGTGACGGCCCTGACGCCAACGGCCTGTTTGGCTCGTTCGGCGGCCGTTACGTCGCCGAAACCCTGATGCCGTTGATCCTCGACCTGGCTCGTGAATACGAAGCGGCCAAGGAAGATCCGGCGTTCAAAGAAGAATTGGCCTACTTCCAGCGCGACTACGTCGGACGTCCGAGCCCGCTGTATTTCGCCGAGCGCCTGACCGAGTTCTGCGGTGGCGCCAAGATCTACCTCAAGCGCGAAGAGCTGAACCACACCGGCGCGCACAAGATCAACAACTGCATCGGCCAGATCCTGCTGGCGCGGCGCATGGGCAAGAAACGCATCATCGCCGAGACCGGCGCCGGCATGCACGGCGTGGCTACCGCCACCGTGGCTGCGCGTTTCGGTCTGGACTGCGTGATCTACATGGGCACCACCGACATCGAGCGTCAGCAGGCGAACGTATTCCGCATGAAACTGCTGGGCGCCGAGGTGATCCCGGTGGTCGCCGGCACCGGCACCCTGAAAGACGCGATGAACGAAGCGCTGCGTGACTGGGTGACCAACGTCGACAGCACCTTTTACCTGATCGGCACCGTGGCCGGCCCGCACCCTTATCCAGCCATGGTTCGCGACTTCCAGGCGGTGATCGGCAAGGAAACCCGCGATCAGTTGCAAGCTCAGGAAGGTCGTCTGCCGGACAGCCTGGTGGCGTGCATCGGTGGCGGTTCCAACGCCATGGGCCTGTTCCACCCGTTCCTCGATGACAAGAGCGTCGAGATCATCGGCGTCGAAGCCGCCGGTTACGGCATCGAGACCGGCAAACACGCGGCCAGCCTCAACGGCGGCGTACCGGGTGTGCTGCACGGCAACCGTACCTTCCTGCTGCAGGACGACGATGGCCAGATCATCGACGCCCACTCGATTTCCGCCGGCCTCGACTATCCGGGCATCGGCCCTGAACACGCGTGGTTGCATGACATCGGCCGCGTCCAGTACACCTCGGTGACTGACGACGAAGCCCTTGATGCGTTCCACAAATGCTGCCGCCTCGAGGGGATCATCCCTGCATTGGAAAGCGCTCATGCGTTGGCCGAAGTATTCAAACGCGCACCGAAACTGCCGAAGGATCACCTGATGGTGGTCAACCTGTCCGGCCGCGGCGACAAAGACATGCAGACCGTCATGCACCACATGGAACACTCTCAACAAGAGCAATCGAAGCAGGAGAAACACTGATGAGCCGCCTGCAAACCCGTTTTGCCGAACTCAAGGAACAGAATCGCGCCGCCCTGGTGACCTTCGTCACTGCTGGCGACCCGGACTACGACACCTCGCTGGCAATCCTCAAAGGCCTGCCGAAAGCCGGTGCCGACGTGATCGAACTGGGCATGCCGTTCACCGACCCGATGGCCGACGGCCCGGCGATTCAGCTGGCGAACATCCGTGCTTTGGGCGCCAAGCAGAACCTGATCAAAACCCTGCAAATGGTTCGCGAGTTCCGCAAGGACAACAGCGACACGCCGCTGGTGCTGATGGGTTACTTCAACCCGATCCACAAGTTCGGCGTCGAGCGCTTCATCGCCGAAGCCAAAGAGGCCGGCGTTGATGGCCTGATCGTGGTCGACATGCCACCGGAGCACAACTCGGAGCTGTGCGACCCGGCCCAGGCAGCGGGCATCGACTTCATCCGCCTGACCACCCCGACCACCGATGATGCGCGTCTGCCGAAAGTGTTGAACGGCAGCTCCGGCTTCGTTTACTACGTGTCGGTTGCCGGTGTGACCGGTGCCGGTGCGGCGACTCTGGAACACGTCGAGGAAGCGGTGGCGCGTCTGCGTCGTCATACCGATCTGCCGATCAGCATCGGTTTCGGTATCCGCACGCCGGAGCAGGCCGCGTCCATCGCGCGTCTGGCCGATGGTGTGGTGGTGGGCTCGGCGCTGATCGATCACATCGCCAACGCGACCACGCCGGACCAGGCCATCGACGGCGTGCTGAGCCTGTGTTCGGCGCTGTCCGAAGGCGTGCGTAAGGCTCGCGTCAGCTGAAGGTAAAGTTCCTGATACAGAGGAATTAGGGCCTCGCGGCACAGACTAATTGAGCAAGACCGAGGGATTCAGAACCACGTTCTGAATCCCTTTTTGCTGTCAGTGCAGTGAGGAAAGACCCGATGAAAATGCCGAAACGTCTGATTGCCAGTCTGGGCGTGCTGATGATCAGCGCGACGCCGCTGCTGGCCAGCGCCGATCCGCGCGACGATCACGACCACGGCGGCCCGCAGCAGGGCCACTACGACAATCGCGGTGGTGATCACCATGATTGGCAAAACAACCATCGCGGCGGCCCGCCGCCTCGGGATTTCGGCCCGGTGCGTCAGGTGATCCGTGACAATCATGGCTATTTCGTTCGCGGTGCGCCGCCGCCTCCAGGCATTCATCTGGTCCGTGGCCGACCGCTGCCCCATGGCTATTACGGCGAGCGGCTGGATAACCGGGCGTTGAGTCGTCTGCCGTATTACCCGGGTTATGAATGGCGTCGTGCTGGCGGTGACATCGTGCTGATTGCGGTGGGCAGCGGGGTCGTTTACGAAGTACTGGATGGCGTTCTGTACTGATCGTCAGGCAATAAAAAAGACCGCAGCCTTTACCGGCTGCGGTCTTTTGTTTTCAGGGCCTTTGTTTTTTCAGGGCAGTTCCAGTCCGCCCGAGGCTTTGTGCAGTTTGCGCAGATGCTCGCCGATCTGTTTCACGTTGGCCTCGCTGGCCGCAATTTCGGCTGCTCGTTTGGGCTCGAGCAATGCGCGTACTTCCTTATCGAGATCGCCGGTCAGGGCCAGCAATTGTTTCTGGCGCTGGCTGCTTTCTGCTTCCAGTCGGCTGAATTCGCTTGGTTGCGGCAGGCCATAACCTCGGGAGTCGAGCAATTCTGCCGGCCGGCTGAGGAAGCCGCTGTTGGCGAGGATCTGCTGCAACGTCGCGTTGGCCTTGTCCATGCCACCGTTTTCCAGCTCACGGGCGCCGAGGTAGCGTTGCTTGACCTCATCCTGAGCGAGCAACAGTTGGCGGCGGAAACTGGCTTGCTCCAGCAATAACAGCGCGGCGCTGGTGCGCAGGTCAGCCCGTTCGAACCATGGGCGACGCTCTTCGGCAGACAGCGAAAGCCATTCTTCAACGGTTGTCTGCTTGATCGGCAATTGCTTCTTCAACACATCGAACATCGCCTGATAACGATCACGGAACGAGTCGAAGCGATAACCCAGGCGCAACGCCTCTTTCGGATCATCGAGCACGCTGGTGTCGGCCAGGCCTCGCCCCTTCAGCACCTCCAGCAAGCCGTTGGGCATGATGCTGTCGAGACCGGTGAGCTTGGCGTTGTTGCTGCCGCTGCGCAACAGTTTCAGGCCTTCCACCGCACAGTTGTTGGAGAGGAAGAAGTAATTGCCGTCGTAGCTCCAGTGCATTTCGGCGGCGTGTTCGACCACGCCCTCGATTTCGCTGCGCGAGAGATTCAGCGGCACCGACGCCAGGCTGCGCAGTTCGGTCTTGGTGTACTCGTCGATCACCTGCGCCAGCGGCAACACAAATAGGCGCGACGGGTATTTGCCGACCAGTCCGTCCCAGCTCGACAGCTGTACGTCACCGACGAAGGCGCGGTATGAGAGCACCAGATGCTGGTCCAGATCCAGTCGGCAGTCCGGCCCGCGTGGTCGGCCCGGTGCACAGATCACCAGACGCAACATGCTGTGGCCCCAACGGCTGACCCAGTTCTGGTTGGCTTCGGCCAACAGGTAATCCACCGCGTACACGCGCTCCGGATCAACCTGGCCCAGGGGCTGTTTGGCAAAGTCGTTGCCGGCATTGAGGAAAGCGAAGGTTTTGGCGCACTCATCTTTCGCGGGCGGTGCCCAGCCGAAGTGTTCCTGGTAATAGCGATACAGCGCCGGGCGGCGGCAGGCATAGCTCGGGTCGAGGAGGAAATACTCCATGTTGACCGCGACAAACTCTTTCGGGCTGGAGATTTCGTAGAGGTCGGGGCTGCGGGCGATCTGCCGGTTGTGCTGTTCCCGCTCACCCCGTCGCCCGACGTATTGCTGCCAGCCGGCGAGGTCGAGCAGGCGTGGATCATCGCTGAGGGTGAAGCGCCGACCGTTCTGGCCGCGGCACTCATCGGGAATGCCGATCAGCCCGGCGCTGTTGTTGCGTCGGGTACAGCGCTGGATCAGCGTGCGTTCGGCCGCCGGCCACAAGCGCGCGCGATCGTAAATGTGGGTGATTTCGTGCAGCACCGTGGCCAGCAGTTCCCGGCGAACGGTGCCGTGGGGGCGATTGGTTTTTTGCGTGGCCGCGCTGCCGTCGGTGAGGCTGGCGAGCAGTTTGCGGTTCAGGTCCAGCTCGGAGACGAGTGTCGCCTGGCCGTAGGCGTTGCCGGGCATGTCATCGGTCCAGCCGACATCGATGCGCCGGTCCAGGCGTTCGATGAAGCTCGGTGGCAATGCTTGCATGGCTTCATCGAGCAGCGCCTGGCTGGACTGTTGTTGGGCGGGGCTCAGGCCGTCGGTCTTGAGCCGCAATTGCAGGCCGGCGTGGGCGCTGTTGCCAAGCAGCAACAACGCCCCGGCCAGCAGCCAGGCGCCGAGTGACTTCACAGTGCGAGGATGGCTTCGGCGAGTACCTGATCGCTGGCATCGCGGGCTTCCGGCACGCGGGTGCGCAAGGTCTTGAAGGCCGCTTCCAGGTTTGCACCACGGATATCACCGTCGCTGGCCACGAAACTGGCGGCGTCGTCGTGGGCTTCGCGGATGATTTTTGAATCGCGAATCGACGTAGTGGTGTCGGAGGTGAAATCGATGGTGCGCTGGGAGGCGCGGACGATGATGTTACTGGTGGCTACCAGGGTGTGTGCCTGGGCCATATCGGCCAACAACAGCAGGCCAAGGGCGGCAGCAATCAGCGGGCTACGCATGGAACGACTCCGAAAAGACAGGGATAACTATTGGACGAGAATTGCCTGTGCCAGTTCAAGGTCGCTGACATGAAGTTTTGGCCGGCTCTTGCGCAGGTAATGCAGGGCGGATTCGAGCTGTGCACCGCGCATCTGGCCGTCACTGGCAACGAACGCTGCAGCATCGTCGTGCGCGGCGATGATCAGTTTACGGTCGAATGGCGCGGAAGACACCATGCCGGTGGCCCAGACGCTGACCACGGTGTTCTGTGTGGACACATCGAAGGCGTCTGCCAGAGGAACCCAGCAGGCGGTGATTAGTACAGAAGGGATAAGCAGATTTGTAAGAAAACGCATGGGACTCGGCAGCTGTTGGCGAGTCCCAAGGCTAACGCAATGCCCGGACTAGAGCCAGTGCCGAAACATCGGGACACGACCGGCGTGCCCCGCGATGTTTCTGTCGCTTAGATCGTCAGGATGGCTTGGGCCAACTGTGCGTCGGTCGCGTTCAGTTGCGGAGCCTGATGACGGATGTGATCGAGTGCGCTCTCCAGTTTCACGCCACGGATCTCGCCTTCGCTGGCCACGAAGCTGGCAGCGTCGTCACGGGCGGCGAGCACGATCTTGTCGTCACGGAAGGACGAGGTGACGTCGGAGGTGGCATCGGAAGAGGACTTGAGTGCGCCAACCACGGCGTCGGTGGTCACGATGAAGCTGGTGGCGCTGGCGTTGGCAGCGACGGCCAGCAGTGCGGCGGCGCTGAGCAGACGAAGACGGGACATGGGAGAACTCCTGTGGATAAACCGTATTGAGAGGTGGCTCGGTGTCTGAAGGTCAGACGCCAGTCGCACAGCATTCGCCACGTTCTGCATGGATATTAGGCCTCCGTGGAGAATCCGCACAGTGGTCAGGATGCTGGCCTGAACACATTTTGCTTAACTGTACTTGTCATTAATCTATTTTTATAAAACTGTACCTATGCGGTGTTTCGGGTTGGATATTCAGGTTTTTCTCCCCTGAAACGACAAGACCCGTCGCGGTTTCCCGCGACGGGTCATGTG
>NZ_POHV01000040.1:0-58801 GCF_002884345.1 Pseudomonas sp. GW456-12-10-14-LB2 | reverse complement strand
TAGTTATATACCGTCGCTGATGCCCGTGGCGTCTACCTGCTTTGAGGGATTCATATGAAGCTTCAACAATTGCGCTACATCTGGGAAGTGGCGCACCACGACCTCAACGTTTCCGCTACAGCCCAAAGCCTCTACACCTCGCAACCGGGCATCAGTAAACAGATCCGCCTGCTGGAAGACGAACTGGGCGTCGAAGTGTTCGCCCGCAGCGGCAAGCACCTGACCCGCGTCACCCCAGCCGGCGAGCGCATCATCACCACCGCCGGCGAGATTCTGCGCAAGGTCGAAAGCATCAAGCAGATCGCCCAGGAATTCTCCAACGAGAAGAAAGGCACCCTGTCGATCGCCACCACCCACACCCAGGCACGTTATGCGCTGCCGCCGGTGATCAGCAATTTCATCAAGCAATACCCGGACGTGGCGCTGCACATGCACCAGGGTTCGCCGATGCAGATCGCCGAGATGGCCGCTGACGGCACCGTCGATTTCGCCATCGCCACCGAAGCGCTGGAGCTGTTCGGCGATCTGGTGATGATGCCGTGCTACCGCTGGAACCGTTGCGTAGTTGTGCCTCAGGGCCACCCGCTGACCAAGTTGCCGAAGCTGACCCTCGAAGCGCTGGCCGAATACCCGATCGTGACTTACGTGTTCGGTTTCACCGGCCGTTCGAAACTCGACGAAGCCTTCAGCCATCGCGGCCTGACGCCGAAAGTGGTGTTCACCGCGGCCGACGCCGACGTGATCAAAACCTACGTGCGTCTGGGCCTGGGCGTTGGCATCGTGGCGAAAATGGCGGTCGACACCAAACTGGATAACGATCTGGTGGTGCTCGATGCCAGCGAACTGTTCGAGTCCAGCGTGACCAAGATCGGTTTCCGTCGCGGTACTTTCCTGCGCGGCTTCATGTGCGACTTCATCGAGAAGTTCGCGCCGCACCTGACCCGCGAAGTCATGGCCAAGGCCATTCAGTGCCACAACAAGCAGGAACTGGAAGAACTGTTCGAAGGCGTCGAACTGCCGGTTCACTAAGCCCCTGTCTACAGCACCTCGGTGACAGCAAACTGTTGCCGGGTGCCTGCCACCAGAATCTCTACCTCGTCACCCTCGAATTTGCCCAGCAGGCTTTTGCCCAGCGGCGAGCGCGGGGTGATGACGGTAATCGGCTGACCCACCACGTCGACCTTCAAACCTGCCGCATCCGGCGCCAGAAACAGCCATTGTTCACGACCCTTTTCGTCTTCCAGACCGAGCAGGGCGCCGATTTCAATCCCCCGCTGATCGTCATACGCGCGCAGCGTCAGGTTCTGGCACAGCGCCAATGACTGACGAATTTCCTCGACCCGTTTCGCCTGGCCCGCCGCCAGGTACGACGCCTCAAGACCCAGGGTGTCGTACTTGTTTTCGGCGATGTTCTCTTCGTGGGTCGCGGTTTCGTAGGCGGTTTGCGCCGCGCGCTCGGCGATGTCGAGATCGACGCGCAGCTTGTCGAGAATCAGTTGGTGAACAATCTGTTTATTCATGATCAATCGCAGAATTGCAGGACATTGGCGCGGCTTTTTTCGCTCGGGGCCGTCTGATCCTGTTGCAGCCAGAACTGGCATTTGGGGTTCGACAGATTACGTGTGCTGCCACGGGCCTGATCCAGGCGTGCCTGTTGTTCGTTTTTGCGCAGGTTTTCTTCGTACTGTTCGAACAGGCGGTTTTGTGGCTCAGGTTCTGGCAGCGGCTGGGCGGCTACCGGAGGCTTGCTCAGTTGTTGCACCGCTTCCGCCACTGGCTGCAACTGACGGCTGAAGAGTAGTGAGGCGAGCCAGCAAGTCAGTGCAATGGCCAGGAAACCCAGCCACAGACCCAGGGCAATGCTGCCGGTCAATTGCAGCGCGCTAAGCTGAACAGGCAAGGGGCGACGCGGGTTGGGACGATAGGGCATGGCTGCCTCCTGGCGGATGAATGCGGGCGAGTGGCGATTGTCGCACGAAGATTAATTGCCGTCGGCTCTTCTGCATGGAGACATTTATGCGGACAATCGGCGCTTTTGCCAACGGGAGCCTTGAATGCCGCAACCGAAAACCCGCTGGGACATTTTTTGTACGGTCGTCGACAACTACGGCGACATCGGCGTGACCTGGCGTCTGGCCCGGCAACTGGTCAGCGAGCAGGCAATGACGGTGCGGCTGTGGGTCGATGACCTGCGCGCCTTCGAGCGCATCTGCCCCGAAATCGACATCGGCCTCGATCAGCAATGGCAGCAGGGCGTCGAAGTCCGGCACTGGCCGACCGAATGGCAGGAAGCGGAGGCGGCCGAGGTGGTGATCGCCGCGTTTGCCTGCCAGTTGCCGAGCGTCTACATGGACGCCATGGCCGCTCGGGAAAAACCGCCGTTGTGGATGAACCTCGACTATCTCAGCGCCGAAGACTGGGTGGTCGGTTGCCACGGACTGCCGTCGGTGAAATACAAGTCGGTGCAGAAGTACTTTTTCTTTCCGGGATTCCAGCCGGGCACCGGCGGCCTGTTGCGTGAAAGCGGTTTGCTGGAGCGACGTCAGCAGTTTCAGCAGGTCCCCGAGGCGCAGCGACAATTCCTGCAAGGTCTGGGGATCATTCCTGCGCCCGGTGCGCAACTGATTTCGCTGTTTGCCTACGAGAATGCGGGACTCGCCAGTTGGCTGGATGTGCTCGCCGCTGACTCGATGCCCACTCATCTGCTGGTGCCGGAAGGACGGATTCTCGGCGATGTCGCCCGTTGGCTCGGGTTCGAGTCGCTGGCGGTCGGGGCGAAGCATGTTCGTCAAGCGCTGACCGTGCAGGTGCTGCCGTTCGTCCGTCAGGATCAATACGATCAATTGCTCTGGTGCTGCGATTTCAACGCGGTGCGCGGCGAGGACTCGTTTGTCCGTGCGCAATGGGCGGGGCGGCCGATGTTGTGGCACATCTATCAGCAGGACGAAGACATCCATCTCGACAAGCTCGACGCCTTCCTTGCGCTCTACACAAAAGGTCTTTCGCCCGTTGCCGCCGAGGCGATGAACGGTCTCTGGCGTGCCTGGAGTGCCGGGCAGCCTATCGGCGACCACTGGCTTGAGGCCCGCAAACACTGGCCCGAACTGCAGGAAAATGCCCGCGAGTGGTGTCTGGAACAGGCCTTGCAGGCGGATCTTGCGACGGCGCTGGTACAGTTTTACCGAAATTGGATATGATACGCGGCCTAGATTTTTGTAAATCCCATCCAAATTCGGATATTCGCAATGAAAACTGGTAAAGAACTCAAACCCGGTACCGTGATCCGTATCGACAACGATCCTTGGCTGGTTCAGAAAGCTGAATTCACCAAATCGGGCCGTAACAGCGCGATCATGAAGACCAAGCTGAAGAACCTGCTGACCGGTTACAAGACCGAAACCGTTTACGGTGCGGACGACAAACTGGACGACGTGATCCTGGATCGCAAAGAAGCGACCCTGTCCTTCATCAGCGGTGACTCCTACACGTTCATGGACACCACCGACTACACCATGTACGAGCTGAACGCCGAAGACATCGAAAGCGTTCTGCCATTCGTGGAAGAAGGCATGACCGACGTTTGCGAAGCCGTATTCTTCGAAGGCCGTCTGGTTTCCGTAGAGCTGCCGACCACCATCGTGCGTCAGGTTGACTACACCGAAGGTTCCGCTCGCGGCGACACTTCCGGCAAGGTGATGAAGCCTGCCAAACTGAAGAACGGTACCGAGCTGTCGGTTGCTGACTTCATCGAAATCGGCGACATGATCGAGATCGATACCCGCGAAGGCGGTTCCTACAAAGGCCGTGCCAAATAAGCACTGCTTTTTGCGGAAAGAAAAAGCCCGACCATTGAGTCGGGCTTTTTTGTGCCTGATGAAAATTACTTCTTCAGGTGCTGTTTCAGCTCCTCCGAGGCCTGCAGCATCGCCGAACGCACCGCCGGCACCTGGCTGACCACGTTGAGCAAACCGTAGTCGTGGATCATGCCGTTGTAGCGTACAGAGGTCACCGGCACGCCGGCTTCGTCGAGTTTGCGGGCGTAGGCTTCACCTTCGTCACGCAGCACGTCGGCTCCGGCGGTCTGCACCAGCGCTGGCGGCAGACCCTTCAATTGCGCGGTGGTGGCCCGCAGCGGCGAGGCGTAGATCTCGTTCCGCTGGTTGGCGTCGGTGGTGTAGTTGTCCCAGAACCACTTCATCATGTTGCGAGTGAGGAAGTGCCCCTCGGCGTACTGGTTATACGAACCGGTGTCGAAATTGGCATCGGTCACCGGCCACAGCAGCACTTGGAATTTGATTGCCGGAGTGCCTTTGTCTTTGGCCATCAGGGCGACGACTGCCGCCATGTTGCCGCCAACGCTGTTGCCCGCCACCGCCAGACGCTTGCCGTCGACGTTGATCTCTTTACCGTGTTCGGCCACCCATTTGGTCGCGGCGTAAGCCTGGTTGATCGCCACCGGGTAATGCGCTTCCGGCGAAGGGGTGTAGTTGACGAACACCGCCGCCGCACCCGAGCCGACCACCAGATCCCGCACCAGACGTTCGTGGGTCGGGAAATCCCCCAGTACCCAGCCGCCGCCGTGGAAGAACATGAACACCGGCAGCTCGCCCTTGACCCCGGCCGGCCGGACGATGGTCAGGCTCAACGGTTGGCCATCGACCTGGATGGTCTTCTCGCTGACGTCCGCTTTGGGCAGCGTCAGTTTGACCCCGGACTGCGCGCCCGTCAGCACGGCGCGGGCATCCTTGGGCGTCATCTGTTCCATCGGTTTGCCGGTGCCGGCATTCAGCACATCGAGAAACGCCTGGGTGTTGTGTTCAACCTCCCCGGCAAATGCGCTGTGGATGGACAGGGCGAGAAGGGTACCGGTCAAGACTTTGCTGAAAGTGTTCATGTTCATTTCCTGTACGGGCCTGAGTGTCAGTGATTACACGGTGACGTGCAGACGCACATCAACGTTGCCGCGAGTGGCGTTGGAGTACGGGCAGACCTGGTGGGCAGCGTCGACCAGGCTTTGTGCGTCTGCCTGTTCCAGGCCTGGCAGACTGATGTGCAGGTCGATGTCCAGACCGAAACCGCCAGGAATCTGGCCGATGCCGACGTGAGCGGTGATCGAGGCGTCGTCCGGAATTTTGCGTTTGGTCTGGCTGGCGACGAATTTCAGGGCACCGATGAAGCAGGCCGAGTAGCCGGCGGCGAACAGTTGCTCAGGGTTGGTAGCTGCGCCGCCGGCACCGCCGAGTTCTTTCGGGGTGGCGAGTTTGACGTCGAGGATGTTGTCGCTGGAGATCGCACGACCGTCACGGCCGCCAGTGGAGGTTGCGATTGCGGTGTAGAGAGTTTGCATAGTGTGAGCCTCATTGAGTGTGGTTCGTTGCGCTAATTGTTTGCGCGCTAACTAGGTGCGAAGTAAATGTACTTCGCTAATATTTAGCGCGCAAGATAATTTTTTTGAAGAACGCGCGAATGGTCACTTGGATCGGGTAGGGTCGTGATCCCAAGCTTTTGATATAGAAGGTTTTTTTAGTGTGAAACGAGAGGAAAAAAATTTTCGGGGATCAGCGGGGAAGGTGCGATTAGCCTGCAGGCGCAAGGCTGCGCCCACAGGAAAGGGGGAGTTTTAAGCGAGACTGTCCTGCAAATGACCACGCAAGGCCTGCAACTCGGCTTGCAGATTTTGCAGACGTTCCAGGGTGAAGCCGCTGGCCCCCAGAATGCACTGCGGAACGGTTCGGGCCTTGTCTTTCAAGGCGTGTCCCTGGGCAGTCAGTTCAACGATCACCACGCGCTCATCTTCCCGGCTGCGGGTTCGGCTGAGCAAGCCTTCACCTTCCAGACGTTTGAGCAGCGGGGTCAGCGAACCCGGATCGGTCAGCAGGCGCGTGCTGATTTCTCCGACGGTTAAACCATCCTTCTCCCACAGCACCATCATCGCCAGGTATTGCGGATACGTCAGGCCAAGCGCTTGCAGCAGCGGCTTGTAGACCTTGGTCATCATCAGCGAAGTGGAATGCAGGGCGAAGCAGGCCTGATTGTCGAGCAGCAGCTCTTCGCAGTGATCGGAGGTGTCGCGGTCGGTGGTCATGTCAGTGCCTTGAACGGTGATGCAGTTGAATCTAGCGCTCGAATCTTTAATGCGCCAGACAATTGTGCCCGGTGGCGAATCGGTCAGTGCCGGCCCAGTTCCCGCTGCAGGGCCAGATCCCACGGCGGCACGGGGCTGAACCGGGTCTTGAGGTATTCCAGCAGCAAGCGACTGCGGGAGCTGGCCTGTTGCTCCAGCCGCAGCGCGTAGATGCCGGTGCTCTCCGGTTTTGGCAGGCCGTTTTCACAGAACAGCGGCAGCAACTCGCCGCGCAGCAGGTATTCGCTGGCCAGCCAGGTCGGCAGATGCGCGATCCCGAGTCCCGCGAGCGCACCGCAAACCAGCGCCTCGGCGTTGTTGGCGCTCATGCGCACCCGCGCCGGACGATGCAATTGCATCTGCCCGTCCTGTTCGAAGCGCCAGGCGAAGGGCGGGGCAAGACCGTCCCAATCCAGACCGTCATGTTCACTCAATTGCGCTGGCTCGCTCGGCACGCCTCGGCGCTTGAGATAATCGGGGCTGGCGCAGGCGATGCGCACCATGCTCGCCAACGGTGTGGCGACCAGCCGGGTGTCGGCCATCTGCCCGGCGCGCAATACCAGATCGACCTTGCCCAGGTTCGAACCGTCCATGTCCACGAAGCTGTCGATCAGATGCAGCTGCACGTCGAGCCCCGGATACAGCACCAGAAAATCGGCAATCACTGGCGCCAGATGCCGGCGCCCGAATGCCGCCGGCGCATCCACCCGAATCAGACCCTCCGGCGCGCTGCTCAGGGACACCGCTTCCGCCCGGGCCAGTTGCAGCTCGGCAACGATCCGTCGCGCCCGTTCGGCAAACGCCAGACCCGCCGGCGTGGCGCGCACCGCGTGAGTGCTGCGGATGAACAACTGGCTGCCGACAGCGCTTTCCAGACTGTCGATACGCCGGGCAACGGCGGACGGCGTCAGCGGATGTCGGCGTGAGGCGGCGGAGAAACTGCCACTTTCCAGCACATCGAGAAACAGCCCGAGTTGTTCGGTCAATTGATTGGGATTCATGAATCAGTTCAGTGCCTATGCGGATTTGGCACAGCCATTGTGCGTTGCTGTGCGTTTCCGTGCCAGCGTCGACTGCGTAGGATGAGTCGCCTGACGTTTGAGGAATTCTGCTGTGATCGAGTTTTTGCTGTACCTGTTGTTTGGCGCCGCCCTCGGCACGCTGGGTGGGATCTTCGGCATCGGTGGTGGCTTGATCGCCATTCCGCTGCTGGGCGTGTGGTTCGGGCTCGATCAGCAGATCGCCCAAGGCACGGCGCTGGTGATGGTGGTGCCGAACGTGATGCTGGCGCTGTGGCGTTATCATCAGCGCAATCGCATTGAGCTCCGGCATGCAATGCCGTTGGCGGTGATGGGATTCTGTTTCGCGTGGATCGGCTCGATCTGGGCCGTGGGCATCGACGCGCAAACCATGCGCATCGGCTTTGTCGCGTTCCTCGTGGCGTTGTCGGCCTACAACCTGGTGCGCATGTTTGGCGCGCGTCCGGCAGCGACTTCCGAGATGCGTTATTCATGGCCGTGGCTGGGCGTGCTCGGCGCGGCGTCGGGCACCATGGGCGGCTTGTTCGGTGTCGGTGGGGCGGTGGTGGCGACGCCGGTGCTGACCAGCCTGTTCGGCACCACTCAGGTGGTTGCCCAAGGCCTGTCGCTGGCGCTGGCGTTGCCGAGCACCGGCGTCACGCTGGTGACGTACGCGGTGCACCACGAAGTGGACTGGATGATCGGCCTGCCGCTGGCCATTGGCGGTCTGGCCAGCATCAGCTGGGGCGTGAAAGTGGCCCACGCGATGCCGGAAAAACTCCTGCGCGGGCTGTTCTGCGGGTTCCTGGTGCTGTGCGCGGTGATGCTCGCCTTTAAAGTTTGAAGCCTTCGACGATGTGCTCGGCCAGGCATTCGGTGATCGGCGAGGGATTGTTGAGGTTGCGGATCAGCATGATGCTGGCCTCGGGCAACAGCGGCAGATCTTCGGCGGCGCCGAGAATGCGCAGATCCGGGGTGATCAGGCTTTCCAGTTGCGCGGTGATCGCCAGACCCGCGCTCACCACTGCCATCAACGCCGACAGGCTGGTGCTGTTGTAGGCAATCCGGTACTCGCGGCCCATCGCGTCCAGCGCGTTACAGGCCCACAGGCGGCAAAAGCAATCACTATTGAACATCGCCAGCGGCAACGGCGTCTGTTCGTGGGCGCTGAAATTCTGCGCCTCGGCCCAGACGAAGCGCTCCTTGCGCAGCAACTGGCCAATCTCGTTGCCCGGCTCGCGGGTGACGATCGAAAGATCCAGATCCGTGCGCTGCAGCAATTGTTTGGTCGACTCGCAATGCACTTCGATCTGGATCAACGGATAGAACTGGGCGAAGCGCGACAGGATCCCCGGCAGAAACCGCATCACGTAATCGTCCGGCGTACCGATCCGCACCGTGCCGACCATGTGCGGCTCGCGCAGGGTGTTGAAAACTTCACTGTGCAATTTCAGGATGCGCCGCGCGTAGCCGAGCAACACCTGGCCTTCGGCGGTGAGGCGCACCTGACGCCCGTCGCGCTCGAACAACTGGCGCTGCAACACGTCCTCTTCCAGACGCTTCATCTGCATGCTCACCGCCGATTGGGTGCGGTTGACCATTTCGCCGGCACGGGTAAAACCGCCCTGATCGGCAATCGCGACAAAGGTGCGCAGGACATCGGTATCGATACTGGGATATGCCGACAATTGATGAATCTCCGTGATGCATGCCATCAGAAACATTCGTTGGATTGATCGTAGCGCCGGCGCGAGACTTGAGCCATCCCTAAAGGAGGGCAACACGATGAAAGGTCAAAAAGTCTATGTGAGCGATGACAGAGTGCCGGTCCATCTGATTACCGATTTGCTGCACAAGTTTAGTCGCTGGTACGAACTTCACCGCGAACGCGAGTTGCTTGCCAGTCTGAGCGACGAAGCGTTGAAGGACATCGGGGTCAGCCGTGCCGATGTCGAACATGAGTCGGTGCGGCCGTTCTGGGATGATCCGATGCATAAATGATGAGGCCATTGCTACACAAACCACTTTCAGGTGAGGTAGGTTGCGAGCAGACATGGAGGAACACATGCCCGCGACATTGTCCTTTTCCCTTAAACAGGCTCGACGTCTGGCACTGGCTGCCCAAGGGTTTCACGGGCGCCAGCCGCCGGCTGTCAAGGCGATGCACGTCAACCGGCTGATCGAACGCCTCGGCCTGTTGCAGATCGACTCCGTCAATGCCGTGGTGCACTCGCACTACCTGCCGCTGTTCTCCCGTCTTGGTTCCTACTCTGCTGACTTGCTCGACCAGGCTGCCTGGAGTTCGGGGCGTCGTCGTTCGCTGTTCGAATACTGGGGCCATGAGGCGTCGTTGCTGCCGCTGTCGATGTACCCGCTGATGGGCTGGCGTATGCAGCGGGCCAGACGTGGTGAAGACATCTATCAGCAACTGGCGCGATTCGGTCGCGAGCAGCAGGATACCATTCGCCGGGTGCTGGCGTCGGTCGAAGAGCAGGGCGCACTGGGCGCCGGCAGCCTGTCGACCCGCAAGGAAAAGGCCGGGCCATGGTGGGACTGGAGCGCGGAAAAGCACGCCTTGGAATGGCTTTTTGCCGCTGGCGAAGTCACCGTCGCCGGACGCCGTGGTTTCGAGCGTTTGTATGACTTGCCCGAGCGGGTGATTCCGGCTTCCGTGCTGCAGCGGCCATTGCCCGATGAGGCCGAGGCGCAGCGCGGTTTGTTATTGCATGCAGCGCAGGCGCTGGGTGTCGGCACGGAAAAAGACCTGCGTGATTACTTCCGCCTGAATCCTTCCGATGCCCGCCCGCGTCTGGCCGAACTGGTCGAGGACGGGCAGCTGCTGACCTGCGAAGTCGCCGGTTGGCGCCAGATTGCTTATTGTCTGCCCGAGCCGAAAATCCCGCGCAAGGTCGAGGCCAGTGCATTGCTGTCGCCGTTCGACTCACTGATCTGGGAGCGCAGCCGGACCGAGCGGCTGTTCGATTTTCGCTATCGGCTGGAGATCTACACGCCGCAGGACAAGCGGGTCTACGGCTATTACGTGCTGCCGTTCCTGCACAATGAACGGATTGCCGCGCGGGTCGATCTGCGTGCTGAACGGGCGGCGGGGCGGTTGGCAGTGCATGCGGTGCACGAGGAAGAACCCGGACTGGATGACGCGGGGATGCTGGCGCTGGCGCTGAATTTGCGGCGCATGGCGGACTGGTTGGGACTTGAGCACGTGCAGCTCAATTGTCAGCGGGAAAGTGCGGGGCGATTGCGGGTGGCGTTGGCTCAAGTCGAAAACGACCGAGCCAACGTCATCGCGATTTAGCGTTTGACCTGTTTCAGCGTCTCGGCAATCAAGAATGCCAGTTCCAGCGACTGATCGGCATTCATCCGTGGGTCGCAGTGAGTGTGATAGCGATCCGACAAGCCGTCTTCAGTGATTGGCCGCGCGCCACCGATGCACTCGGTAACGTTCTGCCCGGTCATTTCGATGTGGATACCGCCGGCGTAGCTGCCCTCCGCTTCGTGAACCTGGAAGAACTGCTTCACCTCGCCAAGAATCTGCGCGAAGTCGCGGGTCTTGTAGCCGCTGCTGGCCTTGATGGTGTTGCCGTGCATCGGGTCGGAACTCCACAGCACCTGCTTGCCTTCGCGCTGCACCGCGCGGATCAGCGCCGGCAGGTGATCGCCGACCTTGTTCGCACCCATCCGTGCGATCAGGTTGAGGCGGCCCGGATCGTTGTCCGGGTTGAGCACGTCGATCAGGCGGATCAGGTCGTCGGGGTTCATGCTCGGGCCGACTTTCACCCCGATCGGGTTGTTCACCCCGCGCAGGAATTCGACGTGGGCGCCGTCGAGCTGACGGGTGCGGTCGCCGATCCACAGCATGTGCGCCGAGCAATCGTAGTAATCGTTGGTCAGGCTGTCGCGGCGCACGAAGGCTTCTTCGTAGTTCAGCAGCAGCGCTTCGTGGGCGGTGAAGAAACTGGTTTCGCGCAGTTGCGGCGAGCTGTCCATGCCGCAGGCGCGCATGAACGCCAGGGTTTCATCGATACGGTCGGCGAGGTGGCTGTATTTTTCGGCCAGCGCCGAGTTGGCGATGAAATCGAGGTTCCACTTGTGCACCTGATGCAGGTCGGCAAAACCGCCCTGGGCGAAAGCGCGCAGCAGGTTGAGGGTGGCGGTGGACTGGTGATAGGACTGCAGCAGACGCTCCGGATCCGGCACGCGGCTCGCCGAGTCGAAACCGATACCGTTGACGATGTCGCCACGGTAGGCCGGCAGGGTCACGCCGTCGATGGTCTCGTCGTTGGCCGAGCGCGGCTTGGCGAACTGGCCGGCCATGCGCCCGACTTTGACCACCGGGCAGCCGGCGGCGAAGGTCATGACGATTGCCATCTGCAGCAACACTTTAAAGGTGTCGCGGATCTTCGCGGCGGAGAACTCGGCGAAGCTTTCCGCGCAGTCGCCGCCCTGCAGCAGGAACGCCCGGCCCTGGGTGACTTCGGCAAACTGACGACGCAGCTCGCGCGCTTCGCCGGCAAACACCAGCGGCGGGTAGCTGGCCAGCGTCTGCTCGACCTGGCGCAGATGTGCGGCGTCGGGGTATTGGGGTTGTTGCTGGATCGGCAGGGCGCGCCAGCTGTCAGGGCTCCAGGGTTGGCTCATCACGGTCTCTAAGGTTCTACGCACGGACGGCCATGTTAGCAGCAATTAGTGCGTGACCTGCTCCCGCCGCTTCGCCGACAATCGCCGCTTTGCCACGGCGCCAGATCGGTGCCATCGCGTCACCGCGCCCGGTGACCACCAGGAGACGAAATGACTGAGGAGCGCGTCGAGCTGTTGCTCGCCGAGGTACAGGATGAGTTCGGCGTGATTCGCGTGCTGGAAGTGGCCGACTACCGCTTTCTGGAGTTCGGCGATGCGATCGAGCAAAGCTGCGTGTTTACCGCCGACCCGAGCTGGCTGGAGTACGACTACACCCGGGCGATGCTGATCGGCGCGCTGTGCCACGAGCAACCGGAGAGCGCGCTGTTTCTCGGTTTGGGCGCGGGAACGCTGACTCAGGCCTGCCTCAAGTTCCTGCCGCTGGAAGATGTCGAAGCCATCGAGTTGCGCCCGGACGTGCCGCGTCTGGCCATCGAATACCTCGGGCTGGATGACGATCCACGGCTGTACATCCGCGTCGGCGATGCCCTCGAACTGCTGCCGACCGCTGAACCTGCGGATCTGATCTTCGTCGACCTGTACACCGATGTCGGTCCCGGCGCCGGGCACCTTGCGTGGAATTTCCTCGGTGACTGTCAGAAGCGTCTGAATCCTGGCGGCTGGCTGGTGATCAACCAATGGGCCACCGATGACGGCAAACCCTTGGGCGCGGCGCTGCTGCGCGGGCTCTATCACCGGCATTACTGGGAACTGCCGGTGAAGGAGGGCAACGTCATTCTGATCGTGCCGGCGGATCTTGATCAGGTGCTGGATATGCAGGCGCTGACCGCCCGGGCTGAAGCGCTGGCGCCGAAGCTGGGTTACTCGTTGCAGACGTTGATCAACTGCATCCGTCCGGCGACCTGATCTTCAAAGGCCTTTGAAAACGCCGGGCCTGCGCTCCACCAGCGAGCGCACACCTTCCTTGGCGTCTTCAGTGGCCAGCAACTTCTTCACCAGCGGCGGCAAGCTTTTAGCCGCTGCGGTCTCGCCTTCATAGCGCGCCTGGCGTGCCGACATCAACGTTGCCTGCACGCCCAACGGCGCCTGTCGGGCGATTCGCTCGGCCAATTCGATGGCGCGTGGCAGCAAGTCTTCGCTGGCCATGACTTCCTGCACCAGACCCAGGCGCAACGCATCATGGGCATCAAACTCGTCGCCGGTCAGCAGCCAGCGCATCGCATTGCCCCAGCCGGCGACCTGATGAAAGCGTAACGTCGCGCCGCCGAACGGAAAGATCCCGCGCTGCACTTCCATCTGGGCGAACCGAGTGTTGCTCGCGCACAGGTTGATGTCGGCGGCGAGCATCAATTCGATGCCGATGGTCAGGCAATAACCCTGCGCCGCGACGATCACCGGTTTGCTGACCCGTGGCCCGACGAACACGCCCCATGGATCGCAACCACCGGGCGGCACCTGCCAGCCCTGGGCGAGGGCGGAACTGGCGTTGACCAGATCGAGCCCGGCGGTGAAGTGCTCGCCATGCCCGAACACCACCGCCACCCGTGCGTCGCTGTCGGCCTCGAATTCACCGTAGGCCAGGGCCAGGTCGTTGAGCAGGTCGAGGTCGAAGGCATTGCGCTTGGCGGCGCGGTCCAGGCCGATCAAATGCACGTGACCGTGGCGCGCACGGCTCACGCGGCCGGGGCAGGGCTGATTCATGGGTGTTTCCTCGCAGGGGAAGAAAAGGTGCAGCGACCAGATGCCGCACGTCGGTGAATCGTTTAAGCGCCATCGCCCGCAGGGCCGGGGTCTTTGAAAAATAGACCTTTGCCCGATTATCCGCAAAACCCCGTTACACAGCGGTGACAACTGTATTTCGCCGATAAAAAAAGCTCCCTTTTTGGGCAAATTCCGGTATAGTGCGCGCCGGCCTTTAACCGGGCCGCGTTTAGGTAGCGCAATTCCCCGAAGTCAGCTTCGGCTGCACGTCCGCACTGCGGGCTCTTCCTTGACGATTCTTTTTCATTCATTCGTTTTCGCAAATCCCCGCCGACAAAGCTGCCAGGGCGACTCTTGAGTCTCAACACGGCATGTGCAGCTTTGGAGCATGGGTCTTTGCGGATGCACTTAGAGGCAGACCCATGACCCAGGAAATCGGCGGCTTCGCCGCTCTTGAACTTCATCCCAATATTGTCGCTGCAGTAGTCGCTACCGGCTATGAAGAGCCTTCGGCCATTCAGCAGCAGTCGATCCCGATCATCCTCGCCGGTCACGATATGATTGGTCAGGCGCAAACCGGTACCGGTAAAACCGCTGCCTTTGCCCTGCCTATCCTGCACCGCATCGATCCGTCCAAGCGCGAGCCGCAAGCTCTGATCCTGGCCCCAACTCGTGAGTTGGCGCTACAAGTTGCAACCGCTTTCGAAACCTACGCCAAGCAAATGCCGGGCGTGACTGTTGTGGCTGTCTACGGCGGCGCGCCGATGGGCCCACAATTGAAAGCAATCCGTAATGGTGCACAGATCGTTGTCGCCACTCCGGGCCGTCTGTGCGACCACCTGCGTCGCGACGAAAAAGTGCTGCAGACCGTGAACCACCTGGTTCTCGACGAAGCAGACGAAATGCTCAAACTGGGCTTCATGGACGACCTCGAAGTCATCTTCAAGGCCATGCCGGAAACCCGTCAGACCGTATTGTTCTCGGCGACCCTGCCGCAATCGATCCGTGCCATCGCCGAGCGTCACCTGCGCGATCCAAAGCACGTGAAGATCCAGAGCAAGACCCAGACCGTTACCGCGATCGAACAGGCTCACCTGTTGGTTCACGCTGACCAGAAGACTTCTGCCGTTCTCAGCTTGCTGGAAGTGGAAGATTTCGACGCTCTGATCATGTTCGTGCGCACCAAGCAAGCGACCCTGGATCTGGCCAGCGCCCTCGACGCCAAAGGCTACAAAGCCGCCGCGTTGAACGGCGACATCGCCCAGAACCAGCGTGAGCGCGTCATCGACTCGCTGAAAGATGGCCGTCTGGACATCGTTGTAGCGACCGACGTTGCCGCCCGTGGTCTGGACGTTCCGCGCATCACCCACGTTTTCAACGTGGACATGCCGTACGATCCGGAATCCTACGTGCACCGTATCGGCCGTACCGGCCGTGCCGGTCGCGAAGGCCGCGCGCTGCTGCTGGTGACTCCGCGTGAGCGCCGCATGCTGCAAGTGATCGAGCGTGTGACCGGTCAGAAAGTTGCCGAAGTGCGTCTGCCGGACGCCCAGGCCGTTCTCGATGCCCGCATCAAGAAACTGACCAACAGCCTGTCGCCGCTGGTGGCTGACGCCGAATCGACTCACGGTGATCTGCTGGATCGCCTGACCGCCGACATCGGTTGCACCCCGCGTGCCCTGGCTGCCGCTCTGCTGCGCAAGGCCACCAATGGTCAGGCGCTGAACCTGGCAGCGATCGAGAAGGAACGTCCACTGGTGCCAAACAGCGCACCGCGTGGCGACCGTCCTGAGCGTTCCGGTGATCGTCCGGAACGTGGTGACCGCGAGCGTCGTGCGCCAATGCCTTTGGGCGAAGGCCGTGCCCGTTGCCGTACCGCGCTGGGCGCGCGTGACGGTATCGCGGCGAAAAACCTGCTGGGCGCCATCCTCAACGAAGGTGGTCTGGCACGTGAAGCCATCGGTCGCATCCAGGTGCGTGACAGCTTCAGCCTCGTCGAGCTGCCGGAAGATGGTCTGGACAAGCTCCTGACCAAACTGAAGGACACTCGCGTTGCCGGCAAGCAGCTGAAACTGCGTCGCTACCGCGAAGATTGATCCGCCTCTGGGCTGATTGATCGAACATAAAAAATCCCCGACTGGTTCGGGGATTTTTTTTGCCTGCGATTTAGGCATCAGCCGAAGCGGTAGATGTCCATACCCAGTGCACCCATGGTGAAACCTTGATGGGCAATGCTGAAATCACCACCGGCACCTCGGGCGAAGTACAGCGGCAGCAGATGCTCGTCACTCGGATGGCTGCGCACGGCGTTCGGTGCCTGCTGGCGGTAATCGTGCAGGGCGGCTTCGTCGTTGGCGGCGAGCTTGTCGACAATCCAGTCGCGGAAATCCCGGGCCCATGGCTCGACGCTTTCCGGGCCGGCGTGCCAGTCCAGTTCCCGCAGGTTGTGGGTGATGCTGCCGGAGCCGATCAACAGAATGCCCTGTTCGCGCAGACTGGCCAGCGCTTGACCGACGCGGTTCTGCAACGCCGGGCCGCCACGGCTGGGCAGGGAAACCTGAACCACCGGGATGTCGGCTTGCGGGTACATCAGCGAGAGCGGCACCCACACGCCGTGATCGAACGGTCGTTGCGGGTCGAGACGCGCCGGCAGGTTGTTGGCGGTCAGCAGATCGGCAACCTCGCGGGCCATTTGCGGATTGCCCGGTGCCGGATACTGCACTTCATACAGCGCGCGGGGGAAACCGCCGAAGTCGTGCCAGGTTTCCGGTTGCGCATGGCTGCTGACCAGCAGCTCGTGGCTTTCCCAATGGGCGGAAACGATGACGATGGCTTTCGGGCGTGGCAGTTCGGCTGCCAGTCGCGCCAGGGCCGGACCGCTGGCACCGGGCTCCAGCGCCAGCATGGGCGAGCCGTGAGAGATAAACAGGCTGGGAAACATGGAAGGATTCCTGAGCGTTAAGATGACCCATCTTCAGTCAGTTCATTGATCTAATTCCAATATAAGTTTTAACGTCTTTTGATCGAATTCTTAGGAGGATGCATGCAGCCGGAGTTTTGGCACAAGAAATGGGAATTGAACCAGATCGGCTTTCATCAGCCTGAGGTGAACCCGTATTTGCAGCGGCACTGGCCCGAGCTGGCCATCCCGGCGCAGGCGCGTGTGCTGGTGCCGTTGTGCGGTAAAAGCCTGGATCTGCTGTGGCTCGCCGGCCGAGGTCATCAGGTGCTTGGTGTCGAGCTGTCGGAGAAGGCCGTGGAAGACTTCTTTATTGAGCAGCAATTGCAGCCGCGGGTGAGCGAGCAAGGCGGTTTCAAGGTTTATCGCGCGGGCGCGATCGAGTTGTGGTGCGGGGATTTCTTCTCGCTGACGGCAGATGATGTTGCCGGTTGCACCGCACTGTATGACAGGGCGGCGGTGATCGCCTTGCCGCCCGCGATGCGCGAGCGTTATGCGGCGCACTTGCAGGGTCTTTTGCCGACATGCCGAGGGCTGTTGGTGACGCTGGATTATGACCAGTCGCAGATGCCCGGGCCGCCATTTTCCGTAGACGATGCCGAAGTGCAGCGTTTGCTGGGCAGTGTCTGGCGTGTCGAGATGCTGGAGGAGCAGGATGTGCTCGGTGACAGCTGGAAGTTCGTGCAAGCCGGCGTAACTCGGCTGGAAGAGCGGGTCTACCGGATTTCCGGGGCGTAATCGACAGGCAAAAAAAGGCCCGCATCACTGCGGGCCTTTTCGTTGGTGCGCCGGTTTGATCAGCCGCGACGACGCAGGGCGTCGATACGCTCTTCCAGCGGCGGGTGGCTCATGAACATGCGGGCGAACCCTTGCTTGATGCCACCGTTGATGCCAAAGGCGTTCAGGGTGTCCGGCATGTGCACCGGCAGGCCTTGTTCGGCGCGCAGGCGTTGCAAGGCGTTGATCATCGCGCCGGTACCGGCCAGGCGGGCACCTGCATCGTCGGCACGGAACTCGCGTTTACGCGAGAACCACATCACGATGGCGCTGGCCAGAATGCCCAGCACCAGCTCGGCGAAGATGGTCGCGATGTAGTAGGCCATGCCTTGGCCTTCTTCGTTCTTGAAGATCACCTTGTCGACGAAGTTGCCGATGATTCGCGCGAAGAACATCACGAAGGTGTTCACCACGCCCTGGATCAGCGCCAGGGTGACCATGTCGCCATTGGCCACGTGACCGATCTCGTGAGCCAGCACGGCCCGCACTTCATCTTCCTTGAAACGCTCAAGCAAACCCTGGCTGACTGCGACCAGTGCGTCGTTCTTGTTCCAGCCGGTGGCGAAGGCGTTGGCTTCATAGGCCGGGAAAATCCCCACCTCGGGCATCTTGATCCCGGCTTCCCGGGACAGTTGCTCGACGGTTTGCAGCAGCCATTGTTCGTGGCGGGTGCGTGGCTGGGTGATGATCTGGGTGCTGGTGCTCATCTTCGCCATCCACTTGGAGATGAACAGCGAGAACAGGGACCCGGCGAAACCAAAGACTGCACAGAAAACCAGCAGCTGACTGAGGTTGAGATCAACCCCGTTGGCCGCCATGAACCCGTTGAAGCCAAAAAGGCTCAGGGTGATGCTGGCTATCAGCACGACCGCCAGGTTAGTGGCCAAAAACAGCAGGATGCGCATCATGGTTGTAGAAATCTCCTCAAGCTAAAGATGTAGCGTACTGCGGGGTATATAAGGCGCGGCACCTGGCGATTCAACCGAGTGACTATTTCAAACTGTGTCCTACACCGGATTTGTCGGGCATGGGATATTTCCCACTGCTGAATCCGGTATGGATGACAGGCACACGGCACCCGGTCTCATTGCGTCAGGCACGCATGATTCGTATGAGTCGCAAGTGTAGAAGGTGCTGGAGGAGGGGCGGAGCAGAAGTGTTGCTGAATCAGACAGTGCGCAACGTTCGGGCCGTTGCGCACTGAGCGCCGGTTACTGGCGGTAGGACTTGAGGAAGTTGCCGATGCGACCGATGGCCATGTCCAGGTCATCGACCCGCGGCAGGGTGACCACGCGGAAGTGGTCAGGCCACGGCCAGTTGAACGCCGTGCCTTGCACTACCAGCAGCTTCTCGGAGAGCAGCAGATCGAGCACGAATTTCTCGTCGTTGTGGATCGGGCAGACTTTCGGGTCGATCTTCGGGAACGCGTACAGTGCGCCCATCGGCTTCACGCAGCTCACGCCGGGAATGTCGTTGAGCAATTCCCAGGTACGGTTGCGCTGTTCCAGCAGGCGACCTTGTGGCAGCACCAGATCGTTGATGCTCTGGTAGCCGCCGAGTGCGGTCTGAATTGCATGCTGGCTCGGCACGTTGGCGCACAGACGCATGTTGGCCAGCATGTCGATGCCTTCGATGTAGCTGTGAGCGTTGTGTTTCGGCCCGGAAATGGCGATCCAGCCGGAACGGAAACCCGCCACGCGATACGACTTGGACAGACCGTTGAAGGTCAGGCACAGCAGGTCCGGGGCCAGCGAAGCGGTGCAGATGTGCACGGCGTCGTCGTAGAGGATCTTGTCGTAGATCTCGTCGGAGAACACCACCAGGTTGTGCTGACGGGCCAGCTCGAGCATGCCCAGCAGCACTTCTTTCGAATACACCGCGCCGGTCGGGTTGTTCGGGTTGATGATCACCATCGCCTTGGTGTTCGGGGTGATCTTGGCCTTGATGTCGGCCAGGTCCGGGAACCAGTCGGCGCCCTCGTCGCACAGGTAATGCACCGCGTTACCGCCGGCCAGGCTCACGGCTGCGGTCCACAGTGGGTAGTCCGGCGCCGGCACCAGCACTTCGTCGCCGTTGTTGAGCAGCGCCTGCAGCGACATCACGATCAGCTCGGACACGCCGTTGCCCAGGTAGATGTCCTCGATGCCGACACCTTCGACCTGCTTCTGCTGGTAGTACTGCATCACCGCCTTGCGCGCGCTGAACAGGCCTTTGGAATCGCTGTAGCCCTGGGCGGTCGGCAGGTTGCGGATCACATCCTGGAGAATTTCGTCCGGCGCTTCGAAACCAAAGGGCGCCGGGTTGCCGATGTTCAGCTTGAGGATGCGATGGCCTTCCTCTTCCAGGCGTTTGGCGTGCTTGAGCACCGGGCCGCGAATGTCGTAGCAGACGTTGGCGAGCTTGTTCGATTTGCTGAACTGCATGGCGATGTGATCCCGAAAATGAACGATCCAGGCGGCGGGTGGACAACCGTGCTGGGAATCCTGCGTCTTCACACAGGCAAGTGTCTCGAGCGGCGGTTTCCAACAATCCGTTTGAATGCGCAGGAACCCGCTGCCAGACTGGCGTGTGACGAGGCGCAATCATACGTGCCGCCCGATCCGTGGAAAAGGTACAGATCGGGCTTTTTCAGCCGCTGAGGTGTGATGATGGAAAAGATTGAAAAGACCCTGGAAGAATGGCGGGCGATGCTCGACCCCGAGCAATACAACGTGTGCCGTCTCAGTGCTACCGAGCGACCGTTCTCCGGTAAATACAACGCCACCAAGACTGACGGTGTCTATCACTGCGTCTGCTGCAACGAGCCATTGTTTGATTCCAAGACCAAATTCGATTCCGGTTGCGGCTGGCCAAGCTTCTACGCGCCGATCGGCGAGAGCGCCATGACCGAAATCCGTGACACCAGCCACGGCATGATCCGCACCGAAGTGAAATGCGCCAAGTGCGATGCGCACCTGGGCCACGTATTCCCTGACGGTCCGCCGCCGACCGGCCTGCGTTACTGCATCAACTCGGTGTGCCTGGACCTGGTGCCGCGCGAGTAACCGATACGGGCGATCCATGGGTCGCCTTTCGAATAATTAAATTGCACACAATTCAATTGCTCGCTATTTTTGCCGTCTACCCATTTTTCAAGAGTGCGCACCATGAGCGATAACCTGCTGAACATTCCGTGCACCACCATCAAAGGCGAGCAGAAGACCCTCGCCGATTTCGCCGGCAAGGCAGTGCTGGTGGTCAACACCGCCAGCAAATGCGGTTTCACGCCGCAGTACAAAGGCCTTGAAGAACTGTGGCAGACCTACAAGGATCAGGGCCTGGTGGTGCTGGGCTTCCCGTGCAATCAGTTCGGCAAGCAGGAGCCGGGCAACGAGGGCGCCATCAGCGAGTTCTGCGAGCTGAACTACGGTGTCAGCTTCCCGCTGTTCAAGAAGATCGAAGTCAATGGTAACGGCGCGCATCCACTGTTCGTGCAGTTGAAGAAACGCGCGCCAGGCGTGCTGGGCTCTCAGGGCATCAAGTGGAATTTCACCAAGTTCCTGATCGGCAAGGACGGCCAGTTGGTCAAGCGCTTCGCCCCGGCCACCAAGCCGCAGGATCTGAGCCGCGAGATCGAAGCCCTGCTCAAATGAACAGCCTGTCCGCCGATTCGCTGAAGCTCGACAGTCAGCTGTGCTTCAAGTTGTATGCCGCATCGCGGGCGGTGATCCGTGCCTACAAACCGATGCTCGATCAGCTTGGCCTGACCTACCCGCAATACCTGGCGATGCTGGTGTTGTGGGAGTGGCAGCAATCCGCGCCGGAGCAGCCGACGGTCAAGGCGCTGGGTGAACGTCTGGCACTGGATTCCGGCACGCTGACGCCGCTGCTCAAACGTCTGGAGCAACTGCAACTGGTCCAGCGTCAGCGCTCGGCCCGGGACGAACGCGAGGTTCATCTGAGCCTCACGCCGCAGGGGCAGGCGCTGCGTGAACAGGTCGGGCCGTTGAAGGCGCGGCTGTTGTGCGACAGCGGGGTGGATCTGGACCGGCTCAATGACTTGCGCGACGGTCTCGATCACTTGCTGGGGCAGATCAAAGCACTGTCGTAGTCGGAATCCACTGGTCCAGCAGCGCCGCCAGTTCTTCCCGACGGAACGGCTTGGCCAGATAGTCGCTCATGCCCGCTGCCCGGCAACGTTCGCGCTCCTCGGACATGGCGTTGGCGGTCAGGGCGACAATCGGCAGATGCGGCCAGCGCCCGCTCTGACGGATCTGGCGGCTGGCTTCGTAGCCGTCCATCACCGGCATGTTGCAGTCCATCAGCACCAGATCGAATTCGTCGTGTTCCAGCTGATCCAGCGCTTCCACGCCATGGGCGGCGACTACAACGTCGCAACCGAGTTTGCCCAGCATGCCCTTGGCCACCAACTGGTTGACCGGGTTGTCCTCCACCAGCAGCACCCGACCGCGCCGCTGCGACGGCACGCTTTCGAGGCGTGCGCGGTCGATGGTGGTGAGATCCGGCAACAGCGTCCGGCGCAGATTCTGATACAGCGCGTTGCGAGCCAGCGGTCGCGCCTGCTGCTGCAACGGGGCGAGGGCGGCGGCTTCTTCACCCGGCATGAAACTGCCGTAGGCAGTCACCAGCAGAATCGGTGCCGTCATCGCCGGGCGCAGGCCGAACAGGCATTCCGGGCAGTCGGTGATGATGACGTCGGGGGACAGACCGAGCAGCGGGTCGTCGAGGGTTCGCTGCTCGTAGGTCAGTCCCCAGACCGGCAGCAGACTTTCCAGCAGTTCCGCCAGCCCGCTGACCGCGTTGGTGATTGCCAGCACCTTGCCGTGCAACGGTGGCGGAATCACCGCTCGGGTGTGGCAGGGCAGTGGCAGTTCGGCGCAGAACTGACTACCGAAACCCACTTCGGAACTGATGGTCAGGCGCCCCTGCATGGCTTCGCACAGGTTGTAGGTCAGTGCCAGGCCCAACCCGGTGCCGCCGTACTGGCGGGTGATGCCGGCACCCGCCTGGGTGAACGGCTGGAAAATCTTCACCTGCGCTTCCTGGGCGATGCCGATACCGGTGTCGCAGACTTCGATCCGGACGCCGTCTTTCCAGGTGGACAAGCGCACATCGACCCGACCGAAGCGGGTGAATTTCAGGGCGTTGGACAACAGGTTGCTGACGATCTGCCTGACCCGGGTCGGATCGCCGAGCACCAGCGCCGGAAAGTACGGATCGATCAGGCAGGTCAGTTCGACACTCGGCGCCGCGTTCTGCGACAGCAGGTTGGCGGTGTCTTCGATCAGCGAGCCAAGATCGAATGGAATGTGTTCGAGCTCCAGTTGCCCGGCATCGAATTTCGACAGGTCGAGAATATCGTTGAGCAGCTCCACCAATACCTTGCCCGAGTCGTGGGCGATCGACAGTTGTTGCTGTTGTTCGGCGTTGAGCGGGCCGTCGAGCGACAGGGCGATCATCCCCAGCAGGCCGTTGAGCGGAGTGCGGATCTCGTGGCTCATGTTGGCGAGAAACGCCGAGCGTGCCTCGGCCATGTCCAGTGCCGTGCTGCGGGCCACTTCCAGTTCCTGGTTGGACTGGCTGAGCCGCGCGTTGATCGCCTTGAGCTCGGCGGTACGCGCCGACACGATGTCTTCGAGTTGCGCGAGGTAGTCGGTGAGGCGGTTTTCCGCATTGCGCCGCTGCTGGATTTCGGTGGCGATGTTTTCGAACTGCTGGTTGGCAACCTTGACCAGCACGCCGATCTCGTCGTTGGCGTGCCCGCCCGGACATTCCAGGGTCGTCGGCTCGGCGCTGCGCGGGTCGCGGCCGCTGAGTTCGCGGATCACCCGCACCAGCGGTTTGGTCAGCATCACGTAGAACAGCGCGAGCAGAATCCCGGTGAGAATCAGGCTGCGGGCAAACCCGTTGAGCAGCGTGACCTCGGCCCGGCGCAGGAAGCGGCTGCCGAACGCGTAGGTGTCGACTTCCAGTTTCAAGGTGCCGAGGGATTCGTTGGGCAGGTGATCGAGGTAGAGGCGGTCTTCGAACTGGCGTTTGGCGCCGAACAGGAAGTCGCTGATCATCCGGTAGCCGCTTTGCAGCTCCGGGCGTTTGACGTTGGCCAGCACCGTCTGATTGTTGTCGGTCAGTTGTGCGGAAATGATCGCCGGCGAGCGCAGCAGGCCCAGGGTCAGTTCCTGCGCCAGTTCGGCATCGATGTTATAGGCGATGCGCGAGGCCGGGTTGTGGCTGATTTCCAGCAAAGACAGGATTTCACGGTTGATGGACGCGTCTTCACTGGCATAATCGATGCCGATTTGCAGCAGGCTGAGCAGCGTGCCCAGAATGAACCCGACCAGCACGGTAAGCCGGGCCTGTTTGTACGACAGCCGGTGGGTGAATTTGATATCCATGGGGTGTTGAACCACTTCCGTTTCCCTTCGCTGCTCAAGCATAGTCGATCATGCATGGATTCCGGGGTTCCCGAAGCGCCTTGTAACAAGGGCCGGGACTGGTTTCGAACGCTGTGTGTCGTCGCTGCACCGCCATCATCACTGTGAACGAGCCCGAGGAGAAGACGTGGATTCCCGATTGAATGCTTTTCTTGAGCGCGCCGAGTCGGTTCTGGCGCGGATCGAACCACTGCTGCCGGCTCCACGCCCGGTCATCGACTGGGGCACCTGCCTCGCCGCACGCTGGCAGCGTGACGGTCGCAGCGGTTATCTGCTGCCGCTGGAAGTCAGCCTCGACATGCGCTTGTCGGACCTGATCGGCGTCGACCGCCAGCTGGAGCAACTGGGCCGCAACACTCAGCAATTTCTCGACGGCATGCCGGCCAACCACGCGCTGCTGTGGGGTTCGCGCGGTACCGGTAAATCGTCGCTGGTGCGGGCGCTGTTGGCTGAACACGCCAAGGCCGGTTTGCGTTTGATCGAAATCGAGCGCGATCACCTGGCGGACCTGCCACGGGTGGTGGAGCAGATCGCCAAGCTGCCGCAACGCTTTGTGCTGTTCTGCGACGACTTGTCGTTCGAGTCCGGTGAAGGCGACTACCGCGTGCTGAAAAGCGTGCTGGACGGCTCGCTCGAACAGGCACCTGACAACGTGTTGCTGTACGCCACTTCCAACCGTCGTCATCTGGTGCCGGAAAAGGAAAGCGACAACGAAAACTGGAAGCGCGTCGATGGCGAGCTGCATCCGAGCGAGGCGGTAGAAGACAAGATCGCGCTGTCGGATCGTTTCGGCCTGTGGCTGTCGTTCTATCCGTTTACCCAGGAACATTTCCTCAACGTCGTCGAGCACTGGATCGGCCAGTTGGCCGCCAAGGCCGGCCTGAGCTGGGAGCGCGACGAACAGCTGGACATTCTCGCCGTGCGCTGGGCAACCGGCCGTGGCAACCGCAACGGACGTTGCGCGTACCAATTCGCCCGTTACTGGGTGGGACTGAAATTGTTGGAGCACAAGGCATGATTGATTTGCAACAGAGCGGCCAGGGCCTCGAAGGCTATGGCATGTTGGCCGCGCAACTGGAATCGCTGCTGGCGGACGAGCGCGATTTCATCGCCAACGCCGCGCAGTTTTCGGCGTTTCTGTTCAACCAGCTCGATGACCTGAACTGGGCCGGTTTCTACCTCAATCGCAACGAAGAGCTGGTGCTCGGTCCGTTCCAGGGCCAGATCGCCTGCGTGCGCATTCCGTTCGGACGCGGTGTGTGCGGCGCGGCGGCTGCCAGCTTGCAAACGCAACGGGTTGAAGACGTTCACGCGTTCCCCGGCCATATCGCCTGCGACAGTGCGTCGAACAGCGAACTGGTCGTGCCGTTGGTCAAGGACGGCCGTCTGATCGGCGTGCTCGACCTCGACAGTCCGAAGCTCGCGCGTTTCGGTGCCGACGATCAGGCCGGGATCGAACAACTGGCGGCGATCTTCCTGCGCCTGACCGACTGCTGATCACGCCGACAGGCCTGCCTTGAGCAGCACGGCCGCCGGGTCCACGGCATCGATCTGCCGTGGATCGAGAAACCGCGTGGCGTACTGCAAGTACACGCCATCGCGGATGAACAGCCCGAACAACTCCGCATCGATGTGCGCCTCGCGGCACATGGTGGCCATGATCCCCAGCGCTTCACTGAGGGACTTGGCCTTTTTGTACGGGCGGTCGGCGGCGGTCAGGGCTTCGAAAATATCGGCAATCGCCATCATGCGCGCCGGCAGGCTCATGTCTTCGCGTTTCAGGCGCTTGGGATAACCGGTGCCGTCCATCTTTTCGTGATGCCCGCCGGCGATTTCCGCCACGCTGTTCAGATGCCCGGGGAAGGGCAGGTGGCTGAGCATCAGGATCGTCTGCACCATGTGGTGGTTGATGATGTAGCGTTCTTCGCGGGTCAGGGTGCCCCGGGGGATGCTCAGGTTGTACAGCTCGCCGCGATTGTATTTGTACGGCGGGACGTCGAGCTTGAAGCCCCACGGATTGTCCTCTGGAATGAGCTCGCCCTCGGCGCGTTTCAGCAGATGTTCGGGCTTGTCTGCCAGCAACGGTTCGGTGGCCGGCAAGGTCGGTGCCGGGGTGCGTGACTGACGCCGGTTCTCTTCCCATGACAGGCCCAGCCGATCATCCAGCGTGCGCGTCCATGGGCGTTTCGCGATGCCTTGCAGGCGTTGCAGGTCGGCCTCGGCCATCGCTTCACTGCCCAGATTGCAGTGGGCGACGAATGCAAAATCATCATCCAGTGCTGTCAGGGTTGCGTCGCGCAGCTCGGCCAGTTGCCGCTCTTCGCCGCCCATGGCCAGGGCTTGCCAGTAGCTGACCCAGGCATCGCGCTTGAGCACTTCGAAGCGGGTGCGGATTTCATGCAGGCGATCGTTCAGGGTTTCCAGTTTGGTGGCTTTGTCGACCACGTATTCCGGGGTCGTGACCTTGCCGCAATCGTGCAGCCATGCGGCGATGTGCAGGGCCTCCCATTCGTCTTCGTTCGGCTGGTAATCGCTGAATTCCGGTGCCTGACTGGCCGCGGCGGCGTGGGCGAGCATCAGGGTCAGCTCCGGCACACGCTGGCAATGCCCGCCGGTATAAGGGCTCTTGGCATCGATCGCGCCGGCCAGCAGTTGAATGAACGCATCCAGCAGTTGCTTCTGCCGGGCTTGCAGGCGCTGGCTTTCGATACTCACCGCCGCTGCCCCGGACACCGCTTGCAGGAAGGCAATGCGGTCGGGCCGCAGCTTTTCCAGATCACTCGCCGTGCCGCTGTCATTGATCAACAGCACCAGCAGGCCGACGGTCTCGTTGTGCCGGTTATGCAGGCGGATACCGATCAGGTGCACCCTTGGCGACGCCATGGCCAGCAGCACTTTCTGCAGATCGGTGGCCTGTTCGAAGCCCAGATTGCTCACCACCGTGTTGGCGTTCGCCAGTTGCCGGAACCATTCGGGGCTTTGAGTGGCGTCAAGATTGCGCCCCTGAATATCGAACGCGGCCAGAGCTTGGGACGCGCCATCGACCACCAGCCCGTAGGGCTCCATGCGATTGCCGTCGTTTTCGCGCAGATAAATCAGGCCCGCCTGAGCCTGGGCGATCTGCACGGTCTCGAACAGCGCCCGTTGCAGCAGCGGTTCGAAGCGGGTTTCAGCAGTCAGGCTGTCGGTGATCCGAAAGAAGCTGGCCAGGGTGTCCTTCATGCGGGCCATCGACAGACTCAGCTGGTCGACCTCCAGCACCGGTGATCGACGGGTCACGGGAAAATTGAAATCGAAGCTGCGGATCGCATCGGCTTCCTTGACCAGCGCATGCAGCGGCTTGACCAGAATTCGCGAGATCAGCCACCCGAGCGGCAGGCACAGCAGCAGAGTAGCCAGCGTGATCAGCGCGCCTTGCCAGCGCATGCGATAGGCATCGACCAGCAACTCGTCCTCCGGCACCAGCAACGCCATCTGCAAACCTTTCGGCCCGCCTTCCTGCAACTGGCTGCGGGCGACAATCCATTGCCGGCCGTCGGCCTTGAGCCGGTTGCCCTGGTGACCGGACAACAAGGCATGCAGGGCGGGGCTCAAGTCGGCAGCCTTGGCCAGACGCGCCGTTCGGTCATCGACGATCAGCCGGCTGCTGTCGGGATAGGCCACGGCGTTGCCTTCGGCGTCGAACAGGACGATTTCCGTGGCCGGTGTCACCACGTGTTTGATCAGGGTTGCGGAGAGTGCGTCGAGGGTCAGGTCGGCGCCGATTACCGCGTCATCACCGCTGCGCCGGGCCAGTGTTGTGCCGACGTTGTGGGTGGAGAAAAAGACGTAGGGTTCGGTGGTGATCTGTTCAGTCTGCTGCCGTGCGTTGATGTACCACGCCCGGCTGCGGGGATCATAAGGATCGTCGGGATTGTCCTGCCGGCCGACCGGGGACAGGGCCTGGTCGAAGAACAGCGACTGCGAATGCGCCTGACCGCTGGCGTCATGTTCGATGCTCCAGACCTGAAATGCCGCGGCGTCGGGTGCCTTGAGCAGGGTTTTCAGCGCGGGTGTGCGCAAAGGACGGACCATGAAAAAATCGCCGTTGCCATAACCCAGGTACAGCGAGGCCAGGTCCGGGTTGTCCGTCAGTGACTGGCTGAACGGCTTGAGCAGCGCCAGACGCGGTTCGAGGCCGGAAGAGCGGGCGGCGGGGGTGTCCGCCAGCAGGCTCAGCAGGTGTCGAATCGGTTCATAAGTGGCCTGCAGATCAAGGCGCACGTCCTGTTCGATGCGGTTGAACAGTTTTTCGCTGCTCGACAGGATGATCTGCGTGGTCTGCCGATAGTTGAACAGACCCAGCACCACCCCGGTGAGCAACAGCAGAAAAGTGAACATGACGCTGATGTGCACATGCAGCGGAAACCGGCGTTGTTCCGGGTGCAGTGGGCTGGGCATTGCGGACTCTCCGTATAGGTAAGCACACTGCTCAGCGTCCAAGCATAGTTAAGCCCCGGTCACTTTGCTCTGGTGGATCCGGGCGAGTTGCTGTTCCAGTGCCTGCTCCAGTTCCAGGATGGCGAGACGGCTGGCCTGACAGCGACGCTCGATCTCATCCCCCGGCAGCGCTTGCAGGCACGCCTGCTCAAGCGCATCGCAGCTGTCGATCAGGCGCGAGGCCTGGGCAATTCGGGCTGCGCCCTTGATCTTGTGGGCGATGACGGCCAGCGCAGGGGGATCTCGAGTAAGGGACAGTGCCTGCAATTCCTGTCGGTCAACGCGGCTGCTGTTGAGCAGTTCTGCCAGCAGGCGGTGAGTCTGGGAAGGGTTGCCGCCGGTCAGCAGTGTGAGCCCCTGCAGGTTGAACGCCGGCGCGCGGAACAGCGGCTGAACGCTGTTGACCCATTGGCTCAGGCTGTTGAGGCTCAGGGGTTTGAACAGGCATTCGTTCATGCCTGCCTGCTTGCAGCGCAGGATCTCTTCGGGCTGGGCATTGGCGGTGAACCCCAACACGGTGCAAGCCGGGCGGTGGGTCAGCTTTTCGTGCTGACGAATCGCGCGGGTCAGCTCGTAGCCGTTCATGACGGGCATGTTGCAATCGGCGATGACCAGATCGAACTCACCGCTCTTCCATTCTTCCAGTCCGCGCAGGCCGTCTTCGGCGATACAGAAACGATGGCCGAGGTATTCCAGCTGCTGGCACATCAGCAACCGGTTGGCCGGATGGTCATCGACCACCAGAACCGTCAGCGGGGTGAGAGACGCGTGAATCTGCGGCTCGTCCTCAGCTTTTGTCACTCTCGCTGGAAAAATCGTCAGTGGCAGCGACAGACTGACCTGGGTGCCGACTCCGGGCAGGCTGCTCAACCGCAGTTTTCCACCCATCATCTCGCACAGGTTACGGCTGATGACCAATCCCAGTCCTGCACCGCTGACGGTTCTCTGTCCGCCATTACCGGCCTGGGCAAAGGGTTCGAACAGACGCGACTGATCCTGCGTCGTGATCCCGATGCCGCTGTCCTGTACGGTCAACTGCACCATCGAGCGTTCGGGATCATTCGTGGGTAGAACATCCAGCGTGATCCTGATGTGTCCTTCTTCGGTGAACTTGATGGCATTGCTGATCAGGTTCGACAGCACTTGCTTGAAGCGCAGGGGGTCGAGGTGCACATCGACATTCAATTCGGCAGGAGTGACGCTAACTTCCAGTGAGAGCTGTTTCTGTCGGGCGAGGCCTTCGAAGATCCTGACCACTGAGCCTATGGTATCAATCAGGTTGATTCGCTCGGGGTGCAGGCTCAATCGCCCGGATTCGATGCGGGCAATGTCCAGTATGTCGCCGATCAGGCCCAGCAGATCCTTGGCCGAATGGTAGGCCGTTTCGATTCCGGAGCGATCCGGGTGAGCCTGATCCATGCGCTTGAGCGTCAATTCGAGCATGCCGATCACTGCGTTCATCGGGGTGCGGATCTCGTGGCTCATGGTCGCCAGGAACGTACTTTTGGCGCGATTGGCATCGTCCGCCCGTTCCTTGGCCGAGCGCAGTTCGTCGAGCAGCTCGCGACGCTCACTGATGTCGATCCAGCCGCCGATGATCCCCCGCACTTCACCACTGGAGTCCCGGTACGGCAGGATCCAGTGATAGATCGTCAGGCGCCGGTTGCCGATCTGCAGCGGCCGGTCGAGCACCAGCGGCCTGCCCTCGGCCACCACCCGCTGGTAGTCGGCCTGAAAAGTCTGTGCCTCGAAAGCATTATTCAATGCACCCTGCATCACGCTTTTGCCGATGACGTCTTCACGCCGGGCATTGAACGCATGGAGATAGCTGTCATTGCAGCTTTGCAGAAGTCCCTGTCGGTCACGCACATAGATTGGATGGGGCGTGCCGTTGACCAGTGAACCCATGAACTCCAGCTGGTCGTTCAACGCCCGTTCGGCTGCCTTGCGTTGATTGATCTGGCGGCGCATGTAGGCATTCCAGAACAGCGACAGCAGCAACAGCAGGCAGGCCCCGCCGATCGCCTGATAGAAAAAGCGCTGGTATTGACGCCAGGTGCCTTGCGAAACACTTGAGTAACCCCGCCAGCGGCCATTGATGATGCCCAGTTCTTCGGGGGTAATGCTCATCAGGGTCTTGTCGATGATCGAGCCCAGTTCCGTGCTGTCCCTGGCAGTTGCCAGCGAGAACGCCGCCTGACGTGTGCCGATGGTGGTGGTGATCTGCAGTGGCTGTTCGAAAATGCGGGAGGAGATGAAGTAGTTGGCGATGACCAGCGAGTTCACTGCGCCCTCGACCTGGCCTTCGTCGAGCAACGCTACGGCGCTGAAGGTGTCCGGCGTTTCGATCAGCTGGATACGTGGAAATTCGGTGCGCAGGTATTCGATCATCGGATTGCCCTGCGCGATCGCCAGACGTTTGCGTTTGAGCTGGCCCAGGTGCGTCGGGCTGTCGGCCGCTTTTCGGGTCAACAGAACGTAGGAGTTTTCCAAGTAGGGACGGCTGAAGGTCAGGGTTTCCTCGCGCTGAGCGGTGGGTAGCAGGGCGGCAATCAGGTCGGCCTGGTGATTTTCAATCTGCCTGATCATCTCGGCATCGCTGCGACTGCGGCGTATCTCGAATCGCAGACCGGTGCGCAGGCGAATAAGCTCGAGCAGGTCGGCACTGATGCCGCGAAAGTTGCCATCACTGTCGAAGAACGTCAGCGGTGCGAAGGCCTCGTTGACGACGACACTTACCACCGGATTCCTTTTCAGCCATTGTTCTTCACGCTTGGTCAGTTGCAACTTCTGGTCGGTGAGCAGTGTGTCGCTGCCGACACTCCAGCGTTTGGCGATGTTTTCGCGCTCGCTGCCCGGAACCGCCTTGAGCACCGCGTCGATGATGCCGGTCAATTGCGTATTGTTGCGATGCACGGCGAAGCTGAAGCCGTGGGCTTCGTGCTTGCCGAAGTTGGCCATGCGGATGTTGTTCAGATAGCCCTTGCTGATCATGTAGTGAGTGGAGATGGTGTCGCCGAGAAACACGTCCGCCTGATCGAACGCGACGGCATTGATCGCGTTCTGGTAGGACGGATAGGAGGTGATGAGGGCTTTGGGATACATCGCCTTGACCTCCTCCAGCGGCAGGTAGTGATAGAGCATGCTCAGCCGCAGACTGGCCAGGCCTTCGGTCAGAGAGCGGGTTTCGCCTTCGCGTGTGACCAGGACCGGTTGATCGACTGCGTAGGGCCTGGACAGCATGATGTTGGCGTTCTCCGCTTCGAACCCGTTGGACGTACCGAGCATGTCGATGCTGCCCTCGATCAATGCGCGGATCGCGGCCTCGCGCGAGGCGAAGCGCCTGACCTTGACCGGTAGCCCCGTCGCCTGTCCCACCAGCCCGGCGTAGTCCGCTGTGAAACCTTCGTAGTCGTGTCCGCTGGTTGTCATGTCGAAAGGGGGGTAGTCCGGAGCGGATGCTCCCAGAATCAACTCATTGCGAGTGTGCAGCCACGCCTCTTGCGATGGCTCGAACAGGACCGGAATTGATCTGTCGGTCGAACGCGCGAGCAGGGCAAGGTCCTGGAAGGTTGACGATGCAACTGTGACAGGCGCGCTGAGACTCAGGCATGCACTCAATGCAATCAGAAAACTCTTTAAGCGACTGGGCATGTTGGCTCTCACACGAGTGCGTTACGTTTGGCCATTTCGATAAGTTCTACAAGGGACTTGGCTTTGAGTTTTTGCATCAGGCGTTTTTTATAAGTGCTGACGGTTTTATTGCTGAGAAACATGCCTTTGGCAATTTCCTTGTTGGTGCGGCCTTGGGCAAATAGTTGCAGGACCATGAGTTCCCGATCATTGACGGACTTGAAAAGTTCAAGTTCTACATAGCGCACATCATCGTGACGAACCGGATTCAAGGCCTGGCTGGGAAAGTAGTTATAACCGGACAGTACGGCTTTGATTGCACTGACCAGTTCACTCAGGTCTTCCTGTTTGCATACATACCCCGACGCACCTGACTGCATGCAGCGAATGCCGAACAGGGTCGGGCATTGTGCGGTCAGCACCAGGGTCTTGAACGGCGAACTCATGGAGTTGAAGCGGGCCAAGACCTCCAGACCGTCGAGTTTGGGAATGCTGATGTCGAGAATGATCAGGTCGGGCATGCATTCGCGAACCATCTGCATGGCATCGACACCGTTATCGGTTTCTCCGACGACTTTATAACCTTCATGCTCCAGCAGCATTCGAACGGCGAGGCGGATGACCGGGTGATCGTCGACAATAAAAACGGAGTTCATAATCAAATCCCATACGAGCGCGAATAAAGGGCGCACCTTAGCTCAGATGAATGAGCGGTCGCATGAACTGACGGAGTGTTAGCGGCAATCTAGGATAAGTCCTACAAATAAAGAGGAATCAGACTACGTGTTAACTAGGTTTGCCGTAGGTAGATGCGTGAGATGTCCAGTGACGGGGCTTGATATAAGTTTAAGTGCGCAGAGAAAGTTTATCGGGAAAAGACCTTCGATGATTGTTCTTTGTTTATTTAAGACATTATCTTCGGCCCTCCCGACCAATCCATTGCAGATCGGTCGGGAAGCAGGCGTCAATGGCTGGAACGTCCGGTCATTTCCAGTGCCATGTCACTGGCGTAGCTGTCGGTCATGCCGGCGATGAAGTCGATCATGCGCAGGAACGATGCATGCAGCGGGCCGTGCGGGTTCGGCGCATTATTGCCCAGCAGATCGAGAATTCGGCGGCTCTTGAACGACGGCGTGCGGCCGTTGTGCTGTTCCAGGGCAGCACCGCAGAAGGCGTTGAGCAGAATCTCCAGGGTCGTGTAGGCGCCGATCTCATGCAGGGTCTTGCGCTTGTCCTGGAAGATTTTCTTGCGGGCGATGTCCTTGGCGTTCAACACACAGCGTTTGGCCGGTCCGTGCATGTGTTCCACCAGATCCCCCGGCAGCGTACCGGCCAGCAGCGCGTCCTGTTGTTCGACGAATGCCCGGGCAGCGGCGTTGGTCAGGTGCTCGATGGCCTTGCCGCGCAGGATCGCCAGTTTGCGCCGGCGCGAATCCTGGGGACCGAGCTGGCGATAGGTTTCCGGCAGATCATCGCCGACCAGGCCGAGCAGCAGCGACTCGACTTCGGCGTATTCCAGCAGCTCCATTTCCAGGCCATCTTCCAGATCGATCAAGGCGTAGCAGATATCGTCCGCCGCCTCCATCAGATACACCAGCGGATGGCGCGCCCAACGCTGCTCTTCCAGTTGTGGCAGACCCAGCTTGTGGGCGATCTGCTCCAGCAACGGCAACTCGCTTTGGTAGCAACCGAACTTGTGCTTTTTGTAGCCGAGGGAGTCGGCGTGACGGGCGGTCCACGGGTACTTCAGGTAAGTGCCGAGGGTGGCGTAGGTCAGCCGGGTGCCGCCGTCGAACTGGTGATACTCCAGTTGCGTGAGGACCCGGAAGCCCTGCGCATTGCCTTCGAAGTTCAGGAAGTCACCGCGCTCGGCGTCGCTCATCGCATCCAGCCAGCCACGCCCGGCAGCCTGCTGGAACCAGTGACGGATCGCGTCTTCGCCGGAATGGCCGAACGGCGGGTTGCCGATGTCGTGCGCCAGGCAGGCCGACTGGACCACCATGCCCAGATCGCTCGGTTCGCACCATTCAGGCAGGGCGCGGCGCAGGGTCTCGCCAACGCGCATGCCCAGCGAGCGGCCGACGCAACTGACTTCCAGCGAGTGGGTCAGGCGCGTATGAATATGGTCGTTGCTCGACACCGGATGCACCTGGGTCTTGCGCCCCAGGCGGCGGAAGGCGCCGGAGAAGATGATGCGGTCATGGTCTTTATGGAACGGGCTGCGGCCAAGTTCCTGCGGGCTGTGCAACGGTTTGCCGAGACGTTCGCGGTTGAGCAGGGTATGCCAATCCAAGGCTGATTCTCTCCGTCTGGTGACTGATTCCCTAGCTTCCCGGTTCAGGCTGGCATCTGCAAGCGCAACTACAGCCCCGCCGCATCAATGTCGATCAGCAACAGACGCTCGCCGTTATCGAAAAACTGCCCGGCGGTCAGGCAATACTGGTTGCTGGTGGCGTCGCGATAGGTGTTGGAAAGGGTCAGTCGCCGTTCCTCCCAGCCTTCGGCCAGCAGGTGATAGAAGTAGGGGCGCCACGACCAGTTGTGGCCCAGGTAGCGGTCGTCGGCCACCCAGCCGCTCTGTCGCCATTCCAGGTTCGGCGTCAGCTGGGTGCCGTGACGGTCGCATTGGTAAAAGCGCAGCAGCCAGGGGAACGCGTCGAGCTGTGGCAGTGCACTGAGCGGCGCGCGGGCCTGGGCCCAGGTTTGCAGGATGGTCATGAGTTCGCTGAGCTGCTGGCGCATGAACATCAGCTTGCTGCGCTCGGACAGCTTCTGACGCACGTAAGACTGGCGCAGCTCGGCAAAGCGCTCCACGAAGTCATTCGTACCGAAAAGCGCCTCCTGCGCCCGGGCGAACAGAAATCCCTGCACGTAACGCGATCCGCACTCCAGCGCAAAATTCAGTTGCGCTGCGGTTTCCACGCCTTCGGCGATGATCCAGCAGCCGGTCTTTTCGGCCATTTGCGCGAGGGCCTTGACCACGTCACTGCTCGGTCCGCCAAGTGCGGCGGCCTGGAACAGGCGCATGTCGAGTTTGAGAATGTCCGGTTGCAGCGCCAGCACGCGATCAAGCTGTGAATACCCCGCGCCGAAATCATCGATGGCAATCCGGGCGCCGGCATCGCGATAGCGCGCCACGACTTCGGTCAGGCGCTGGCTGTTACCGCCCAGTTCAGTGATCTCGAAAACAATCCGTTGCGGGTCGATACCGTGCCGCGCGAGTTGCTTCAGGCTGGGCAGTGCTTGGTCGGCACGCAAGCGGCTGATCCAGCGCGGTGACATGTTCAGGCTGAGAAACCAGTCCGGCGGCGCCTCGTGCAGTCGACTCAGCGCGTTGTCGCGAATCTGCCGGTCCATTCGGCGCAGCGCGATGGCCGGGGTGCGCGGGTCGGCGAACAGCGGTCCGACCGATGCCAGTTGGCCATCGGCCTGGCGCAGACGACCCAGTGCCTCGACGCCTGCAATGCGTCCGGTGGCGGTATCGATGAAAGGTTGAAAGCAGGCGAGCGGTTGCCCGTCGATCACGGGGCCTCCTTGTCGTTCTTGTTCTGATCAGATTTTGCCGGCCGGATAGGCAAGCGGGATTGAATCTCCGGATAAGAGATTCAATCCCGCCGGTGTTGCAAGAATGCAGCCAGATGCGTGGGGATCAGCGCTTGCTTGAACTCTGCATGACCAGCTTGATCAGCGGAGCGAGGCTGGTGCCCAGGCGGATCAGTCGGGTCAAGCCGCCGACGCCACCGCTTTTGGCCCCTTTACCCGTGATGAAACCCAGCAGCGTCACAGCCGCCACGCCCCACAACGGCGCGTGCTTGATGCCGAAACCGCCCTGCAGGTTCTGCGTCATGCCACGCATACGATGCAGAGGTTGCAAGACCTGGCCGGTTTCATGGCGGATCTCCTGTCGATGCATTTCCATGCGCAGGCGGATCAGTGCCTTGCGCATTTCCCGGCGTGAGCTGTTGTGCGGAAGTTCAGGCAGGCTCATGGCAGCAGGCGCTCCCGATCATTGGCCAGTTCTTCCAGCGTGCCGTGGAAGGGCGAGGATTCATCGAAGATCGCGGCTTTGAGACGCAGCGCGCAAAAGATTGCCGCCAAGGTGTAGAACACGCACAGACCAATAATTGCGGCCAGGCGATACGTGTCCCAGAACACGATCAGGACAAGCGTCGACAGGCCGACCAGCAACAGCAGCGCAAACACCAGCGCCAGACCGGCGAACAGCAACAGGCTGACGGTGCGTGATTTCTGTTCCTGCAGTTCGATGCCGAACAGTTCGACGTGGCTGTGCAGCAGACCGAGAACGGCAGCCCCCAGGCGACGCGTGGAAGAGGCGGTGCCCGCATTCGGGCCGGATTCACCGATCGACATGATCAGCGCCGCGTGGCCAGCAGGCCGATCAGAAAGCCGACGCCGGCGGCGATGCCCACCGATTGCCAAGGGTTGGCCGACACGTAATCCTCGGTGGCGGTGACCGCCGCCTGACCGCGCTCGCGTAGGGTTTCTTCGGTCAGCTTCAGGGTTTCCCGCGCGCGAAGCAGGCTTTCGTGGATCTGTTCGCGCAGCTCGTCAGCCTGATCACCGGCCAGCGTGGCGGTGTGTTCCAGCAACCGCTCAGTGTCGCTGACCAGAGTCTGGAAGTCGTTCATCAGGATTTCTTGAGCAGTCTTTGCCTTGATGCTGGCCATGAGGGATCTCCGTAAGTGGCGTTCTGAAGCGGTGTTCTGAAGCGTTCGAGTATGAGCCAAGTGTGAAGGTTCAGTGCAAATGGCTGGTACAACTTTTGCTGTGTCGTGGTGCGTCGATCGGTGGCAGTGCGCTGTGCCGGGCGCGAAGCCGGGCAGAGCAAGGCCCGGATGATGAAGGTTCATGTCAGCCCATCGACCTTGTGCGCCAAAGCGGTTCACCGAACCACCGGATCAGTGATCGTGCAGTCGCAACTTGGTGCATGAAATGCGCGCATGAACCGCTTTGGTGCCTTTTTCTGCCTTGGGTCTGCCTCCTCATGGAAAATCTGCAAAGCGCTGTGGACACGCTGGTTCACAGTTCCAACACGTTGTTCATTCTGATCGGTGCGGTCATGGTACTTGCCATGCACGCCGGTTTCGCGTTTCTGGAGGTCGGAACGGTTCGCCAGAAAAACCAGGTCAACGCCCTGTCGAAAATTCTCAGCGACTTTGCGGTGTCGACCCTGGCCTATTTCTTTATAGGCTACTGGCTTTCGTACGGGGTGACCTTCCTGCAGCCGGCGGCGGTGCTCAGTGCCGATCATGGTTATGGGCTGGTGAAGTTTTTCTTCCTGCTGACCTTTGCGGCGGCGATCCCGGCAATCATCTCCGGCGGTATCGCGGAACGGGCGCGGTTTGTGCCGCAACTGTGCGCCACGGCGCTGATCGTAGCGTTCATCTACCCGTTTTTCGAAGGCATGATCTGGAACGGCAACTACGGTCTGCAAGCCTGGCTGACCGCGCAGTTCGGTGCCCCTTTCCATGACTTCGCGGGTTCGGTGGTAGTGCATGCCATGGGCGGCTGGCTGGCGCTGGCGGCGGTGTTGCTGCTCGGGCCGCGTAACGGGCGCTATCGCGATGGCAGGCTGGTGGCGTTCGCGCCGTCGAGCATTCCTTTTCTGGCGTTGGGTTCGTGGATCCTGATCGTCGGCTGGTTTGGCTTCAACGTAATGAGCGCGCAGACCCTGCAAGGGGTCAGCGGACTGGTGGCAGTCAACTCGCTGATGGCGATGGTCGGCGGCACGGTGGCGGCGTTGATCGTCGGGCGCAACGATCCGGGCTTCCTGCACAACGGTCCGCTGGCCGGGCTGGTGGCGGTGTGTGCCGGTTCCGACCTGATGCACCCGGTCGGCGCGCTGGTGACTGGCGCAATTGCCGGCGCCCTGTTTGTCTGGTGCTTCACGGCGGCGCAGGTCAAATGGCGCATCGATGACGTGCTGGGTGTCTGGCCCTTGCACGGTCTGTGTGGCGTGTGGGGCGGCATTGCCTGCGGGATCTTCGGCTCGACCGCGCTGGGCGGACTCGGCGGCGTCAGCCTGACCAGCCAGTTGATCGGCACCGCCCTTGGTGTGGCAGTGGCGCTGATCGGCGGTTTCGCCGTCTATGGTTCGATCAAGGCACTGCATGGTCTGCGCCTGAGCCAGGAACAGGAGTACTACGGCGCCGACCTGTCGCTGCACAAGATCGGCGCGGTGAGCCAGGACTAGATCTCCTCATCGTCGGCTCCGGGGTAAAAGCCGTGAAGCAGGCGATAACGATCGATGCGCACCTGATCGACTTTCTCCTGCACCCGGTGCGCAGGAAACCCCAGCAGGATCAGTGCATGGGAACCGAGCATCAGGCTCGACTCCAGCAGTTCCGGCACCACTTCGCTGGCGCCGGCTGCTTTCAACTCGGCCGACTGGCTGTCGTCCCGGGTGCGCACCAGGATCGGCACTGTCGGGTTGAGGCGTCGGGCCTCCTTGAGAACCCGCAAGGCCACATCGGCCTGATCCACGGCAATCACCAGCAATCTGGCGCGCAGCAAACCAACGGCGATCAACAGATCGCCGCGGGTTGAATCGCCGTAGTGGACGTCGCGTTCGGCGGTGGCGGCTTCCTGAATCCGCACCGGATCGTTGTCCAGCGCGACGTAGGATTGCCCGGCATTGCGCATGAAGCGTCCGATCGACTGACCGACACGGCCGTAGCCACAGATCACCACATGCCCGTCGAACCCGGCATTGAGGGCGCTGATTTCCTCGATCTGCGCTTCCTGATTGGGTTTGCGGTGCAGGGCGGCGGCGATTCGCGGTGCGGCGCGTAACAGCAGGGGCGTCAGCAGCATCGAGCAGAAGGTGGCGGCGAGCAGCAGGGCGCCGATCTCGGCGGGGAGCAACCGGCTCTGCTGCATCTGCGCCATCAGGGCGAAGCAGAATTCACCGCCCTGGGCGAGGGCGAGACCGCTGCGCCAGGCCGTTTCACTGTCGCTGCCGCGCCATTTCACCAATAGCGCCACCACCAGGCCTTTGATCACCAGCAAACCCAGGGTCATCCCGATAATCAGCAGGCTGTGGCTGGCGAACAGTTGCAGGTCGATCAGCATGCCGATGCTGACGAAAAACAGTCCCAGCAGAATGTCGCGAAACGGCCGGATATCGGCCTCGATCTGATGCCGGTAATGGCTCTCGCCCAGCAGCATGCCCGCGAGGAACGCGCCGAGGGCCGGAGACAGGCCCAGCAGGTGGGTCAGCCAGGCCGTCAGCAACACGATCACCAGTGCCAGCAGCACGAACAACTCTGCTGAGCGGGACGCCGCGACTTCCTGAAACAGGCGGGGCAGTAGCCAGCGGCTGGCCAGCAACAAACCGAAGAACAGCAAGACGGTCTTCAACAAGGTCAGGGGCAACGCCCAGTACCAGGCCTGATCACTGCTGCCGGCGAACACCGGCACCAGCGTTAGCAGCAACACGGCCACCACGTCCTGGAACAACAGGACACCCACCGCGTTCTGGCCATGGCTGCTGAAGATTTCGCCGAGACTGCCCAGCTCTTTGGTTACGATTGCAGTGGATGACAACGACAGGCCAGCGCCCAGCAGCAAGGCCGGTGTAGCAGGCATGCCCAACAGCATCAGCACGCCTCCCAGCAGGAATGTGGTGATCAGCACCTGCTGGCTGCCCAGTCGGAAAACCACCTGGCGCAGGGCAATCATTTTCGACAGCGAGAACTCCAGCCCCAGGGAAAACAGCAGAAACACCACGCCCAGTTCGGCAAGATCCGGCAGATGTTCGCTTTCATTGATCCAGTCGAATGCCTTAGGCCCGACCATCAAGCCCACGCACAGGTAGCCCAGCACAGGCGGCAGGCGCAGGCGACGGAACAGGGCAATCATCACCAGGGACGACGCCAGAATGATCAGCAGATTGGCAAACACAAGGCACTCCGGGACAGGTCAGGCTCTTCAAGCGTAGAGGTAAAAAACACCGGAGCATCGCGTAAATGGCGATTTTGTGGGCTGATTTACATCAGGGTTTTACAAGGGACGGGATCGAACCCGGTGGGTGGGTCGACGGGCTTTGCGGGCAGGCCTAGAATGATCACTCGATTTTTGGGGTTGAGCGCACATGCTTCCTGAATGCCAGTTGTTCGGCACCCTGGGGTGCCATTTGTGTGAAGTCGCGGAGGCCGAACTGATGCCTTTTGTCGAGCATGGTCTGCTGGTGGAGCTGGTGGATATTGCTGACGATGAATCATGGTTCGAGGCTTACAGCCTGCGGATCCCGGTCTTGCGCAGGGTCGATACCGGCGCGGAACTGGGGTGGCCGTTCAGCGCCGATCAGGTGGTGGCATTCCTGCGTTAATGACTTTTTCTCGTTTGCGTTGATGGCGTTCGTCACCTTCGCTAATCACGGCTTGGCACTTTTCGGGTTATTCGGTTACTGTATGTGCATACAGTAATTGGGTTGGCCTGCTTTGCCGTTTTCGGGCATTTGTCAGGGCAAACTGGATGTCAGAGGGAGCCACCGTGGTCAATGTCGAACAGTTGAAAAGCAGCGTGAACGGGATGTCGGTTGACGTGGTGCGCGAGGCCGTCCACGAATTGCGCCTGGACGGTCTGGTCACGGAAGGCAAGACTCCCTTCAACAAGCTGCATTTCAACACCTGCTTTGCCGAGATCGAGGCGTTGTTCCAGCGCGCCGGCTATCACAAGCAACTGGATGTGGTCGGTTATCAGGGGCTTTTGTACGCTTTGTATGACCCAGGTCGCTGGGAAGCCGTTGATGTACTTCGCTGGCTGAAGGAATTCACCGAGGCAGCAGCGCTCAAATCGATCCCCGCCTGATTCCGCGCTAGGTCTGCTGCGTCCGGTGTTGGATAATGCCGCTCTGCTTTGAAGGTTAGAGTTTTCGTATGTCCAGCACATCAACGTTTTCCGCCGCACAGAATCAGGCCAGCACGCTGTATCTGCCCCCCGGTAGCTGGCGGACAGTGCTCGACTGCCTGTGTGAGCATTTCAATGCCATCGGGCGCGATCAATGGCTGGATCGGATCGCCCGGGGCCGGGTGCTCGACGGTCAGGGTCAGCCGATTGCGTTGGACTTGCCCTACAAGGAAGGGCTGCGCATTCACTATTTCCGTGAAGTGCCGGATGAAAAGCCGATCCCGGTGGTCGAGTCGATCCTGTATGCGGATGACCATCTGGTGGTGGCGGACAAGCCGCATTTCCTGCCGGTGACCCCGGCAGGCGAGTACGTGGAACAGACGTTGCTTCGCCGATTGATCCGGCGCCTGGACAATCCCCATCTGGTGCCGCTGCACCGGATTGACCGGCACACGGCCGGGCTGGTGATTTTTTCGGCCAACCCACAGACGCGGTCGGCGTATCAGTCACTGTTCCCGACTCGGCAGATCGAAAAACGCTATGAAGCCATTGCGGCCGCGCTGCCCGAGTTGGACTTTCCGTTGGTGCACAAGAGTCGCATGGTCGACGGCGAACCGTTTTTCCGCATGCAGGAAGGACCGGGTGTGAGTAACACCGAAACGGCGGTGGAGGTTCGTGAAAAGAACGGCGAACTCTGGCGCTACGGCCTGTACCCGGTAACTGGCAAGAAGCATCAGCTACGGGTGCACATGACGGCGCTGGGGGCGAGCATCTGCAATGATCCGTTCTACCCTGAAGTGCTCAAGGACGTTGAAGATGACTACGCCAATCCGCTCAAACTGCTGGCGCAGGGATTGCGATTCATCGATCCGGTCACGGGGCAGGTGCGCGAATTTGAAAGCCGAATCACGCTGGACTGGTGATTCCGGGTATCGACCCTTTTCTGCCAGACACGAAAAAGCCCGCATATTGCGGGCTTTTCTGTATCCGCTGTCGAACTGAAGACTTACAGCTCTTTGACTGTGCGGACCTGATCCTTGTTGATGCGAGTGTGCTTGCCGTCCAGTTGTTCGAACTCGTAGAAGCCCGAATCTTCATCATACTTAGGGGCGTCGACAGCCTGGATTTCGCGACCGTCATTCAAGGTGATCACTGTTGGCGAAGCGCAACCGGCGAGGGTGGCGAGGCCCAGTGCGAGCATGAAAGTGGCGAGGGTCCGTTGAGTCATGAGTGTGTCTCCGAAGGGAAATTCTTTTGGTTACTGAGCTTGAGACGTATACAAGGCGTGCAAGTTCCTTGAATGCTGTCAGTCTGACACAGTGTTGTGCGAACTCAACAGTTCAGGGGTGTTGAGATTGGCCAGGCGTGGATCGTTGTCAGGGCAAACCAGGGCCTGGGCATCAAGATTGCGCATCACTCGGCCGGGGCTGCGTTCTCCTGCGCTCCAGGCGTTTTCGAATGCCGGCAGGAGTGCCACCGGGATCACGCAAAGTAGCGGTTCCCAGTGATCGTCATGGCGCAACATTAAAGGTTTTTCAGAATTCAGACTGGCCGCCTCGCGCATGCTGTGCAGAAGCGCAATATCGATGCGCGGAACATCACAGGGCAGAACCAGCAGGTGGGTGTGGCGCGCGGCTTTCAAGCCGGCGCGTATACCGGCCAATGGTCCGGGAAAGTCCTCCTCGTCATCGCTTACCAATTGGTCGGCGAACGGCGCATAGCGTTCACGATTGCGGTTGCAGGAGATGATCAGGTCATCCGTCAACGGCCGAACCTTGCGATGCAGATGTGCGATCAGTGGTTCACCGTGCCACTCCACAAGTCCCTTGTCCTGGCCGCCCATCCGCTGGCCGCGTCCACCTGCCAGCAACAGAATGGAGCAGGGTGGTAGTGGCGAGTTCGAAGTCATGGCAGCTCTCTGCAGGGGCGGCGAAAAAAGGGGGCGCTGTGATATAACACCGGGCTGTTTCTTCTACAACTGGACGAGCCTATGAAAGCCAAGGCTGATGTACCTTTCGTGCCGCTTAATATCGCGGTGTTGACGGTCAGCGATACCCGAACCCTGGAAACCGATACCTCCGGCCAGGTCTTCGTCGACCGGCTGACGGCCGCCGGCCATTATCTGGCGCAGCGAGTGCTGCTCAAAGATGACCTGTACAAGATCCGTGCGCAAGTCGCCCACTGGATTGCCGAAGACGTCGTGCAAGTCGTGCTGATCACCGGAGGCACCGGTTTTACTGGCCGTGACAGCACTCCGGAAGCGGTCGCTTGCCTGCTGGACAAACAGGTCGATGGCTTTGGTGAGCTGTTCCGCCAGATCTCGGTGGCCGACATCGGCACCTCCACCGTGCAATCCCGGGCTTTGGCGGGACTGGCCAATGGCACGCTGGTCTGCTGCCTGCCAGGCTCGACCAACGCAGTGCGCACCGGTTGGGATGGCATCCTCGCCGAGCAACTGGACTCACGCCACCGCCCGTGCAATTTCGTCACTCATTTGAAACAGGCGGCGCCTTGTGAATCCCGTGGGTAAGCCGGGCAAGACCGGCAGCCTGATGCCCGTCGAAGAGGCATTCGCGCGATTGCTGGAAATGGCCGAGAGCTCGCGGATTGTCGAGAGTGAGTTTTTGCCACTGGCGCATGTTCAGGGGCGGGTGCTGGCGCAGGATCTGATTTCGACACTGGATCTGCCGCCGTGGCCGAACAGCGCCATGGACGGTTACGCGTTGAATCTGGCCGACTGGACCGGCGAACCGTTGCCGGTCAGTCAGAAGATCTTCGCCGGACAGGCGCCCAAGCCTTTGGAACCAGGCACCTGTGCGCGGATCTTTACCGGCGCGCCGGTGCCTGCCGGTGCCGACTGTGTCGAGATGCAGGAAAACGCCGAGATTCATGCCGACGAACGTGTGAGTTTCATCGAGACGATTGTGACCGGGCAAAACATTCGCCCGCGAGGCCAGGAAACGACTGTTGGCGAGCTGGTCTTGCCTGCCGGAACCCGGCTCGGTCCGATCGAGCAGGGGTTGGCCGCGTCACTGGGTTGCGCTGGGCTCGAGGTGATTCGCCAGGTCCGTGTGGCGGTGCTGTCCACGGGGGACGAGTTGGTCGAGCCGGGCACGACACTGGGGCCGGGACAGATCTACAACAGTAACCGGGTGTTGTTGTGCAGCTGGTTGCAGCGCCTGGGATGTGAAGTGGTGGATGCCGGTATTCTTCCTGATGACTTGCCCACCACCCGTACGCGACTTGGGGAGCTCCAGGATGTAGACCTGATCCTGTCGACCGGTGGCGTATCGGTAGGGGAAGCGGATTTCCTCGGAATCGCATTGAGGGAAGAGGGCGAACTGACACTCTGGAAGCTGGCGATCAAACCCGGCAAGCCGCTGACGGTCGGGCATTTTCGCGGTGTCCCGGTGATTGGGTTACCGGGTAATCCGGCCTCGACACTGGTGACCTTTGCTTTGTTGACCCGACCTTATCTGTTGCGTCGCCAAGGCGTGCAGGATGTCGAGCCGCTGAAGTTTTCGGTGCCCGCAGGATTTGTCTGGCCTCAGGCCGGTAACCGCCGTGAATTTCTGCGCGGACGTCTGGAGCAGGGGCAAGCGATTATCTACCGCAACCAGAGTTCGGGCGTTCTGCGCAGCGCTGCCTGGGCCGAGGGTCTGGTGGAGGTGCAGGAAGGCCGAGTCCTGGCCAAGGGTGACCAGGTGCCATTCATTCCACTCAGCGAGCTTCTCGGTTGATTGCAGGCATTTGAAAGGCAGGCATCGTCGCAAAACGATGCGTGCCTTTCAGCCGTTCAACGGCTGAGCAGTGTGACGAGCTGATCGAACCGGCTGTTGGCAATCCAGCCCAACAGTCCGAGCACCATCGCTGTCGCGCCTGCCGAATAGGCAAGACGATGTTTGATGGCTTTGACGTCTCCTCTGACTTCGTCCATGTCACGTCGAATGTACTTGAGGTGAGTTTCCAGCTCGGTGACGCGCGGTTCCATTTCGTTTTCTCCAGTACTTCTGGCGCTGCATTTGAATTCGTCTTTAAGACTGGCGCGACTTTCGGAGAGAGAGGCAACCGGACTCACGGATAATCTTGCTTCATGGCTTTGCATGGAAACACCCGCCTGATGCGATGGGGTTCTGTCGGCAAATGCCGGAATGCAAATTTTCGTAAGACCTGAAACTGTATGCACTCATTACATGCACATCCTTGTGTAATTGAATTGAAGATTGCTGACGCCGACACACGTTGTACCAAGGACCGGGCTGGGTCAATTGAGCCGATTCCTTACGTTCTGTACGAAAATGTACCGGCATGTAGGACGATCAGTGTGAGCCTCAGGAATTAATCAGAAGGCGTGTGACTTTTTTACCTGCGTTGGTGGTCAAGATGTCCCGTACTGATTCAATTCCGGGAGTAACAGCAATGAGTGAACGCAAGGCATTGTTGATTCTGCATGGCAAGCAGGCACTCAACGAGGCGGTTCGTGCCGCTGTCGAGAACAAACGCAAGCAGGGCTGGGAACTGGCTGTGCGCCTGACCTGGGAGGCCGGCGATGCCCAGCGACTGGTGGAGGAGGCGCTGGCGGCGGGATACAGTCAGATCATTGCCGGTGGCGGAGATGGCACCCTGCGCGATATCGCCGAAGCAATGGCGGCGCAGCCGGGCAAGGCCAGCCTGGTGCTGTTGCCGCTGGGAACCGCCAACGATTTTTCCCGCGCGGCGGCCATTCCGCTGGAGCCGGCCGAGGCGCTCGAATTGCTTGAGGCACCCGCCCATGACATTGATCTGGGCGAGGTCGGCGGGCAGATTTTCCTGAACATGGCCACCGGCGGGTTCGGCAGCCAGGTGACCGCCAACACTTCGGAAGATCTGAAAAAAGTGCTGGGCGGCGCGGCCTATCTGTTCACCGGTTTATCGCGGTTCAGTGAGCTGCATGCCGCTTACGGCGAATTGCAGGGGCCGGATTTTCACTGGCAGGGCGAGTTGCTGGCGCTGGGGATCGGCAACGGTCGTCAGGCCGGCGGCGGGCATGTGTTGTGCCCGGAAGCGTTGGTGGACGACGGTCTTCTGGATATCAGCATTCTGCCAGCGCCACAGGAGCTGGTCGGCACGCTGAAAAATCTGCTCAGCGACGGATTTGGCATCGATAACATGTTCGTGCGTACCCGTTTGCCGTGGGTTGAAATCAAGGTTGCCGAAGGGCTTTGCATCAATCTCGACGGTGAGCCACTGGAGGGCGACAGCCTGCGGTTTGCGGCGCGCCCGGGGGCGTTGCGTTTGCATTTGCCCAAGGACTCGCCGCTGTTGGGCGCAACGCCCCGGGTCAGTCGTCCAGACTGATGATCTGTTCGCGCACGGCGAACAGCACCAGGCCCGCCACATCGTAGATTTGCAGGCGTTTCATGATCTGCGACCGGTGGGTTTCGACCGTCTTGATGCTCAAGCCCAGGCCATTGGCGATTTCTCGCGTGGATTTGCCGCGCACGATCAAACGCAGGATTTCCAGCTGGCGTGCCGTGAGGTTGTGCGACTCGGCGACTTCCGGCTGCTGCTTCAGATTGCGGGTCAGCGCCTGATTGATCACGGTATGGGCGATGGCAGGACTCAGGTAGCGCTCGTTGTTGCGCAGCGCTTCCAGTGCATGTTCGAGCTCGGTGGCCGTGGTGTCCTTGAGCAGGTAACCGTGCGCACCGGACTCCAGCGCCTGCATGATGAGCGCGGGGTCGGTGTGCATCGACAGGATCAGCACTTTGGCGTGCGGGCGTACCCGTCTGAGCCGCTGCAAGGCTTCCAGGCCGCCGGTTTCCTTCATGGAAATGTCCAGCAATACGATATCGGGAGACAGCAGCTCGACCATCTCGAGCAGCTGCGAGCCATCATTGGCCTCGCCGATGACCGCATAACCGGGAATATCCAGCACCAGGGCGCGCACGCCGGCCCTGATCAGCGAGTGGTCATCCACCAGAAGTAAGTTACAAGTCAACGCATAACCTTATTCGTACTGGCCCGCTCGAGTGCACGGGGCGCCCAGGGGAATAGTGCTTCGATTTGAGTACCTTTGCCCGGCTCGCTGGTCACGCTCAGTGTGCCGCCCAGTTGCTCGATCCGTTCGGCCATCCCGGCCATGCCCCGCTGTCCTTCGCGACCCGGATTCGCTGCCGGGGAAAAGCCCAGGCCATCATCGCTGATCAGCAGGGTCAAGCCCTGCGGCAGGCGTTGCACGCGGATCAACAGGTTTTTGGCCTGCGCATGGCGAAGGATGTTGGTCACCGCTTCCTGAGTGATACGAAAGGCGGCCACGGCCATTTCTTCGGGGATTCCGTTCAGGCGCTGCTGGCAGTCCAGACTCCAGTGCACCGAAGTGTTGGTCAACACCTTGAGCAGGTGCGCACGCAGGCTCGCTTCCAGACCAAGGCTGGTCAGTTGCCGCGGGTTGAGAATGGCCGAAACGTCGCGAACCTTGTTAAGGGTTTCTTCGAGCGTCTCGCAAAGTACTGAACAGTGTTCCTGCATGTCCGCGGGCAAGCGACGCTTGAGCCATTCGCTTTGCAGCTTGGCGGCGGTCAGCAGTTGGCCGATATCGTCATGCAGTTCACGGCTCAGGCGATGGCGCTCGTTTTCCTGGACTTCCAGCAAACGGTCGGCGAGTTCCTGAGGCTGGAACTTGATGGATTTGCGCGACAGACGATGTTGGGTCCAGACGCAACCGGCAGCCGCCACGTTGATCAGCAGCAGGCCGAGTGACAACGGCGCAGAGATGCCATAGCTCAACAGACTGCCCAAGGCCGAAGCCGTGCACAGCAGGAGTGTGAACCTGCGGGCATTTTCTCGGGAGGGAGGCCATGTGGTGATTGACTTGAGGCTGGCGTACATAGCGGATGGAGCCAATGGATGTTCGCTGCGGGCAGACCGGTCAGAAGGGCTGGCGGTCTCTGTCTGGAAAACTGTCATTCAGGTTGTTGATTTCAAAACGGTTCAGTGATCGATAATTGAGCGCCAACTTCGGTGGAGACTGCTCATAGAAGTCACAATGCCATTAACTGAAACAACTAACGGGCGGCATAATACCACTTAACATACCGTTGGTCGCGTTTGCGCTATATGTCCAAAGAGTCAGGAAACAGGCCATGTTGGACGAGGGTTCCATAATGGAAAAGTTGAAGTACCCGACTCGATAATTATCGATGCACCACAAGTTTTCTTTTACACAGGAAAACCCTGACATCCGCAGAGGATAGTCTGCATTCATCGCACGTAATTATTTATTGGGAGGTGTCGCAGGCAGGCATGAACTATTCAATTGCGACATTCGACGGCGAGAACTGACGGGCCCGAACAGCCCACTGTATGCTCGGTTACGCTTGGCGCTCCGTCCAGGAGACGAGGGACATCGGCTTGCCATTGAGCGGCATTTGAAAGTGAGTCTGTCCGACCTGGCAGGCAAAGGCTTCAATCAGCGACGCCTGCTCGCTTTCATCGAGGCCCAATTGGCCGGTGCTTGGGTCAACCAGCTCCAGTTGCCAGGCCATCAGGGTGAAGCAGTCTTTCAGTGCTTCCAGGGCCTGCGCATGCAAATCCACGTGATCCTGAACCTGGGTGAGCAGGCCATGCAGGTGCAGGGAGAATTCGGACACCGCCCCCAACGCCAGGGCATCAGCCTTGTTCGCCAGTTTGAGGAGGGTGCTGAGCATGCAGTCGATGGCGTCCTTGTCATTGCTGATCAGCTGCAAGTGACTGAGGCATTCTTCAGACTTGGCCAGGAGCGTTTCAGCCTCGACAAGAAATTCGGGGAACCGCTGCGCCCAGTCACTACGGTCGTTCGGCATGCTTATCTCCACCACGTCATGTCTGATGAGGGAATGCCGTGTGTGTCGACGATCATGAACCGTCGCGAGACCGCGCCCCGGTGTGCATTGGCACAGACCTGGGATTTCAAGAGGATGTGTTTCCACTGAATTGCGATCGCACACAATAGCCTGACTCCGTTCATGCAATGAGAATGGCGTCACATTAATGGCTATTGGATATCGCGAATATCAGGTTGGGCCTGATTGTTACTAGGGGATTCCCTTAGGCACGGGAACCTGTCGCGCAAATCGAGGTCGCGCCGAAGAGAATGTAGCAGATGATTTCACCGGGCCAGTAAAGCATGATGTTAATGTGACATCAATGCCTGCTCATGGCATTTTGTTGGTGATTTGTGACGGGATCAAGATCCGTCAGATTCAGCCGATAACCCCCCAAATGAATTCATCAGAACAAGCCCAGGAGTCATTGATGGCCGGCATTCTCGACACGGTAGACCAACGCACGCAACTGGTGGGTGAGAATCGCCTGGAAATTCTCATGTTTCGACTGGCCGGACGCCAATTGTTCGCGATCAACGTGTTCAAGGTGCAGGAAGTCCTGCAGTTACCGAAACTGACCCTGATGCCCCAGCGTCACCCGTTTGTCTGCGGTGTGGTCAACCTGCGTGGGCAGACGCTGCCGGTGATCGACCTGTCCCAGGCGATCGGCATGCGGCCATTGGTGCCTGGCCCGAACAGCACGATCATCGTCACTGAATACAATCGTTCGGTACAGGCGTTCCTCGTCGGTGGCGTGGACCGCATCGTCAACATGAACTGGGAAGCCATCCTGCCACCGCCGACCAGCGCCGGTCGTCAGCATTACCTGACGGCCATCAGCAAGGTCGACGATCAACTGGTGGAAATCATCGACGTCGAGAAAGTCCTCGCCGAAATCGTGCCTTACAACGCCAAGGTCTCCCGCGACAAACTGGACGATCCGGTTCTGGAACGCGCCCGCGGTCGCGAAGTGTTGCTGGTGGACGACTCCAACGTGGCGCTCTCGCAATTGCGTGACACCCTAGGTCAGTTGGGCGTGAAGATGCATATCGCCAGCGACGGCCTGAAAGCCCTGAACATGCTCAAGGCCTGGGCGGACACCGGGGTGAACATGACCGACAAGCTGTTGATGATCTTCACTGACGCCGAAATGCCTGAAATGGACGGCTATCGCCTGACCACCGAAATCCGCAACGACCCGCGCCTGCGTGGCCTGTATGTGGTGCTGCACACCTCGCTGTCCGGCAGTTTCAACGACTCGATGGTGAAGAAGGTCGGCTGCGACAACTTCCTCTCCAAGTTCCAGCCGGACAAGCTGGTCGATGTGGTGCGCCAGCGTCTGATGCTCGACGAAGTGCCGGCCTGATCAACGTGTCGAGGCTGACCCTGCGTCAGCCTTTGATTCGCTGACAAAGCTCGTATAGGGTGGCGTTTTTGACCCACCAGGGAGCTGGCCATGCTGCGTCTGAGCGCGCTTTATCGTTACCCGTTGAAATCCGCCAAGGGCGAGGTCCTGCAAGGGATCGGCCTGGACAAACTGGGGCTTGAGGGCGACCGACGCTGGATGCTGGTGGACGAGGCCAGCGGGCGGTTCCTGACCCAGCGTGCCGAAGCGAAGATGAGCCAGTTGTCGGCATTGTGGAATGCCAGCGGCGGTCTGACGCTCAGCGCGCCGGGGCATTCGGCAATCGATGTCGCCCTGCCCGGCAGCGACGATGACCTGCGCGGCGTAACCATCTGGCGTGACACCCTGCGTGTGCCGGATGCCGGTGAAGAGGCGGCCCGCTGGGTCAGCGATTTCATCGGCAAGCCGACCCGACTGGTGCAAGTGCCGCTGGATCGTGCCCGGACGACCCAGGCCGGGTACGGCAACGATGACGATCAAGTGGCATTCGCCGATGGTTTCCCGCTGCTGCTGATTGGTGAGGCCTCGCTGCAACACCTGTCGCAGGAAGTCGGGCGTCCGCTGGAAATGCTGCGGTTCCGGCCGAATCTGGTGATCGAAGGCAGTGATGCTTACGCCGAGGATGGCTGGAAGCGGATTCGAATCGGCGATGTCGAGTTCCGCGTGGTCAAGTCCTGCTCGCGGTGCATTCTCACCACGATCGATCCGCAGACAGGTGAGCGCAGCGCTGACCGTGAACCGCTGGCGACCTTGCAGAAGACTCGCGCCCAGGCCGACGGCGCGATGTTTGGCCAGAACCTGGTCAACGACGGCAACGGCCGGCTTGAAGTCGGCATGCCGGTGGAAATTCTCGAATAACCCGCTCTGAAACGAAAAATGCCCGTGTCCTTGGACACGGGCATTTTTTATTGCCGTAGGAAACCGGGGTTTCAGCCGCGGTATTCGCACAGGTAAGCGGTGTCGACGGTCACTTTCAGCTGGAACTTGCTGTTGGCTGGCACGTTGAACTGGCTGCCGGCGGCGAAGGTTTCCCAGTCGCTGCTGTCCGGCAGTTTGACGGTCAGTGCGCCCGAAACCACGTGCATGATTTCACGCTGGCTGGTGCCGAATTCGTATTCGCCCGGGGCCATGACGCCGATGGTCGCAGGGCCTTCAGCGGTGCCAAAAGCGATCGACTTGACGGTGCCGTCGAAGTACTCGTTGACTTTAAACATGGGCGATTCCTCTCGAAAAGGGCTTAAAAGGGTCAAAAAGGGTCGGCCAGTATGCACAAGGCTCATGGCGCCGTCACCTGCGCTAGAGCGGCAGCACCAACGGCAATAATCGGGCGGTATTGCGCGCATCTTCCAGCGCCCGGTGTTGTTGACCGGTGAATTGCATGCCCGCCAGTTGCAACGCGCCATTGAGGCCCAGTGGCCGTTCGAGGCGTCGGGCCTTGGCAAAGCGCTGTTTGAGGTTCATGTGCGGCACCCGACTCAGCGCGCTGTCGAGTTGCAGGCGCTGCCATTCCTGAAGCAACTGTTTGCGGTCGTAATCGCCCCAGCTCGCCCAGCCTTCAAGGCGTGTCTGGTGCTGACCGAGCCAGCGCTCGAACGCAGGCCACACTTCACTCAACGGCTGGGCCGCGTCGATGTTGGCCTGGGTGATGTGCGTGAGTTCGCGGCAAAACGGCGTCAGCAAGGGACGCCGCGTCGGTTTGACGAAGCGCTGGAAGTGATCCTGCTCGCGACCGGCGCGATCAACCAGGGTCGCGCCGATCTCGATGATCTCCATTTCCGTAACCGGCCAGCCACCCTCATCGGTGGTGGCTTCCAGATCTATGACCAGCCAATGGGGCATCGCAGGGTTCCTGATTTCCGCGTCCTGATTATTCAGAGCGTAGTCAAACCTTGCGGATGCGCGCGGCGACTACTCGACCTGCAACAGAACCTGACGATTTTTTACCTGATCGCCGATCTTGACCTGCACCCGCTTGAGCACGCCGTCGATGCCGGCCTTGAGCGGGTGCTCCATTTTCATCGCTTCCAGCACCACCAGCAGCTGGCCCTTGCTGACCGGGCTGCCTTCGCTGACAAGCACATCGATGATGGCGCCATCCATCGGGGCTTTCAACGTGCCGGAACTGACGCTGGTCTGACTGTCGATCACAGCATGAGTTCGATCCACCAGGTGCAGGCTGCCGGGGTGGGTGAACAGCCAGAGCTGGTCGTCGCGCAGGCGATAGGCATGGCGCTGTCGCAGGCCGTCGATTTCCAGTGTCACGGCCCCGACGGTGTGTTCGATGAGTTTGAGTTCGATGACGCGCTCCGCGACCTGCACTGCAAACGTGTTGTCCGGACTGGCGCGCAGTTGCACGTTCCAGTCGCGGGCGTCGAGGCCGATGCGATAAAGCAACGGCGCACCGGCATTGTTGCGCCATCCGGACAAGGGGGCGCGGTGTTGCTGTGCGACAGATTGGTAAAACAGCACCGCCGCCACGGCCAGCTCTTCGGCACTGGGCGAATAGGCGCGAAGGCAGTCGTGATCGGCGAAGAACTGCGGGATGAAGCCAGTGCCGAATTCTCCGCTGATGAACTGCGGATGCTGCAACAGGCTGGCGAGCAATCGCTGATTGCTATGCACGCCCAGCAACACGCTGTCCTGAACCGCACACAACAGTTTGCGCCGGGCCTCTTCACGGGTCGCGCCGTGGGCGATCAGTTTGCCGAGCATCGGGTCGTAGAACGGTGAGACCGACTGGCCTTCGATCATGCCGTGATCAATTCGCGCACCGCGATTCAGTGCCGGCGCCCAGGCTTCGACACGCCCGGTCTGCGGAAGAAAACCCTGGGCTGGATCTTCGGCGTAGAGGCGTACTTCCATCGCGTGGCCATCGAGTTTGACCTGCGCTTGCGACAGCGGCAGAGGCTGGCCCTCGGCAACCAAAAGCTGCCACGCCACCAGATCCAGCCCAGTGATCAGTTCAGTCACCGGGTGCTCGACCTGCAACCGGGTGTTCATTTCCAGAAAGTAGAACCGGCCATCGGCATCTAGCAAAAACTCCACGGTGCCGGCGCCGACATAGTTCACCGCACGCCCGGCCTTGAGCGCCGCTTCGCCCATTGCCTGGCGCAGTTCTTCGGTCATCACCGGGCAGGGTGCTTCTTCGATGACTTTCTGGTGCCGACGCTGAATCGAACAGTCGCGTTCCCCGAGGTAGATCAGGTTGCCGTGATGATCGCCGAACAGCTGCACTTCGACATGGCGCGGTTCGATCAACGCTTGTTCGAGGATCAGTTCGTCGCTGCCGAAACCGTTCAAGGCTTCGGAGCGCGCCGTGCGCAATTGCGCTGGCAATTCCTCGACGCTGTGCACCAGACGCATGCCGCGCCCGCCACCGCCGGCGCTGGCCTTGATCATCAACGGGTAACCGATGCGCTCGGCTTCGCGGGTCAGCGTCACGTCGTCCTGCTCGGCGCCTTGATAGCCGGCGATGCACGGGACGCCGGCGGCGAGCATGGCGATTTTCGACTGTCGTTTGCTGCCCATCAGTTCGATGGCTTCGACGCTGGGGCCGATGAAGGTCAGGCCGGCCTGTTCGCAGGCGCGGGCGAATTCGGCATTTTCCGAGAGAAAGCCGTAGCCGGGATGGATCGCGTCGGCACCGCTGCGCCGGGCGGCGTCGAGGATCGCCGTGATGTTCAGGTAGGACTGCTGCACCGGCGCCGGGCCGATGTTCACCGCTTGATCGGCCATTTGCACGTGCAGTGCGTCGGCGTCGGCGTCGCTGAACACCGCGACCGTGCGATAGCCAAGCGCCTGGGCGGTGCGCTGGATGCGGCAGGCGATTTCACCGCGGTTGGCGATCAGGATTTTGTGGAGGGCGGGCATGGTGGTTTTCCTGAATGTTGGCGGTGGATTGAAGGGCCTCATCGCGGGGAAGCCCGCTCCCACAGGATTCAGTGGTGCTCACAAAAACTGTGGGAGCGGGCTTGCCCGCGATGCTTCTAAGGGGCCCACCTCGGTTTGCGCTTTTGCACAAACGCCATCGTGCCTTCGATGCCTTCGGCACCGGTCACCGCTGCGCTGAACCACTGCGCGGCTTCGTCCAGCAGTTCACTCGACGGCTGGCCGGCGCTGGCCAGCAGCAATTTTTTCGTCACGGCATTCGCTTCGGGGGCGCAGCACAGGACATGGTCGAGCACTTCATCCAGTCGCTCGGCGAGCGCCTGTGGATCCTGCTCGACAAAATGCACCAGCCCCAGACGTCGGGCCTGATGGCCGTCGAAGCGGGCGGCGGTCAGGGCCAGGCGGCGGGCCTCGGTCAGGCCGATGCGCTGCACAACAAACGGCGCGATCTGTGCCGGCAGCAGGCCGAGGCTGGTTTCCGGCAAACCGAATTGCGCCTGATGATCGGCGATGGCGATATCGCTGACACACGCCAGCCCGAACCCGCCCCCGAGCACCGCGCCCTGCAACACGGTGATCAGCACTTGCGGCGTGTGCTGCGCTTCTTCCAGCAACGACCCGAAGGCACGGTTCAACTCGCGATAGGCATCGCTGCCCTGAGCGCGGGCGTTGGCCATGTCCTTGATATCGCCGCCGGCGCAGAAATGCCCGCCGGCACCGCTGAGCACCAGCGCGCGAACGCTGCGGTCATCGCGCACCTCTGCCAGCACGGCGCGCAACTCGGCGACCATTTGCAGGCTCATGGCATTGCGGCTTTCCGGGCGATTGAGGGTGATGTGCAACACGCCGTTGTGCCGTTCCAGCAGCAGCGTCTGGCAATCGGGCAGGGCGCTCATTTCTTTTTCCCCGGCAGGATGCCCATCAGTTTGCAGATGATCCCCAGCATGATTTCGTCGGCGCCGCCGCCAATCGACACCAGCCGCACGTCGCGGTAGGCGCGGGCCACCGGGTTGTCCCACATGAAGCCCATGCCGCCCCAGTATTGCAGGCAGCTGTCACTGACTTCGCGGCCAAGACGCCCGGCCTTGAGCTTGGCCATCGAGGCCAGTCGGGTGACGTCCTGGCCTTTCACGTATTGCTCGGTGGCCTGATAGACCAGCGCCCGCAGGCATTCGATTTCGGTCTGCAATTCGGCGAGGCGGAAGTGGATCACCTGGTTGTCGATCAGCGCATTGCCGAAAGTCTTGCGTTCCTTGCAGTACTCGATGGTGCTGTCGACGCAGTATTCCAGGCCTTTGATCATGTTCGCCGCGCCGAACAGGCGTTCCTCCTGGAACTGCAGCATCTGCATCATGAACCCGGCGCCTTCGTGGCCGATGCGATTGCGCTGGGGCACGCGCACGTTGTCGAAAAACACCTGGGCGGTTTCCGAACTGCGCATGCCGAGCTTGTCGAGGTGCGAACTGAGGCTGATGCCCGGCGTGTTCATCGGCACCATGATCAGCGACTTGTTGACGTGCGGTTTGTCGTCCGAAGTGTTGGCCAGCAGGCAGATGAAGTCGGCGCTCGGCGAGTTGGTGATCCACATTTTGCTGCCGTTGATCACGTAGTCGTCGCCATCCTTGCGCGCGGTGGTCTTGAGCCCGGCGACATCGGAGCCGGCGCCGACTTCCGAGACACCGATGCAGCCGACCTGCTCGCCAGTGATGGCTGGGCGCAGAAACTCTTCGCGCAATTCATCGGAACCGAAGCGGGCGAGGGCCGGGGTGCACATGTCGGTCTGCACGCCGATCGACATCGGAATGCCGCCGCAATGGATGGTGCCGAACTCTTCGGCGGCGACGATCGAATAGCTGTAATCCAGGCCCATGCCGCCGAATTTTTCCGGTTTGGAAATCCCCAGCAGACCGAGGTCGCCGGCCTTGCGGAAAATCTCGTGGATCGGAAAACGCCCGGCCTGTTCCCACTCATCGACGTGCGGATTGATCTCGTGCTCGACGAACTGGCGGACGGTACGGCGCAGTGCTTCGTGTTCCGGGGTGAAGATCATTTTTATTGTTCTCCTTTAATCCGTGGCGATCAGAACCGGCTGACGCCGAAGCTGTTGGGTTGCAGCGTGCGGATGTCGGCTTCGTGGCAGATGTCCAGCAGGTAACCGAGCAGGGTGCGGGTGTCACGCGGATCGATCAGCCCGTCGTCCCACAGGTTGGCGCTGCCGTAGAGGGCAGTGGACTGGCTGTCGAGTTTCTGCGCGGTGACCTGCTCCAGCATGTCGAGCATTTTCGGGTCGGGCACCAGGCCGTCCTTGAGCTGTTTGGCTTCGGTGACGATGCGCAACACCTTGCCGGCCTGGGCGCCACCCATCACGGCGGTGCGGCTGTTGGGCCAGGCGAAGATGAAGCGCGGATCAAGCCCGCGTCCGCACATCGCGTAGTTGCCCGCGCCGTAGGAGCCGCCGACCACGATCGTCAGTTTCGGCACCCGCGCATTGGCAACGGCCTGGATCAGTTTCGAGCCGTGCTTGATCACGCCGTGCTGTTCCGATTCGGTGCCGACCATGAACCCGGTGGTGTTGTGGAAAAACAGCAGCGGTGTCTGGCTCTGATCGCAGAGTTGAATGAATTGCGCCGCTTTGCTCGCGCCGTTGGGCGTGATCGGGCCGTTGTTGCCGATGAAACCGCAGGCGCGCCCCTGGATTTTCAGGTGCCCGCAAACGGTCTGCTGATCGAACTCGCCCTTGAACTCCAGGAAGCGCGATTCGTCGGCGATCCGCGCAATGATTTCGCGCACGTCGTAGGGCTTTTTCGGGTCGTCCGGGATCAGGCCGAGCAGTTCGTCGATGGGGTACAGCGGCTCTTTGAATTGCGGCTCGGGCAGCCACGGTATTTGCTCGTTCCAGTTCAGCAGGCTGACGATTTCCCGCACCTGACGCACGCCGTCGGCATCGTTTTCGGCCAGGTATTCTGCGGTGCCGGCGACTTGCGCGTGCATCTCGGCGCCGCCCAGTTCTTCGTCGGTGGCGACTTCACCGGTCGCTGCTTTAAGCAACGGCAGGCCGGCAAGAAACAGCTTGGCCTTGCCGCGCACCACCACCACGTAATCCGACAGCCCCGGCTGATACGCGCCACCGGCGGTGGCCGAACCGTGCACCACGGTGATCTGCGGCAGCCCCATGGCCGACATCCGCGCCTGATTGGCAAAGCTGCGTGCGCCTTCGACGAAAATCTCCGCCGCGTAATTGAGGTTGGCGCCGCCGCTTTCGGCGAGGGTGATGACCGGCAGTTTGTTTTCCTGGGCGATCTGTTGCAGGCGCAGGGATTTTTTCAGACCCGACGGGGAAATCGTCCCGCCCTTGATCGCGCTGTTGTTCGCCACGATCAAGGCGCGCACGCCGGACACGTAACCGATGCCGGCGATCAAGCCGCCACCGGCCGAGCTGCCGTCCTTGTCGTCGTGGAGTTTGTAGCCGGCCAGGCTCGCCAGTTCGAGGAACGGCGCGCCGGGGTCGAGCAACAGATTCAGACGTTCACGGGGCAACAGTTGTCCACGTTTGTCGAATTTCGGCTTAGCCTCGGCCGCCTTGTTCAGCAGGTTCTGTTCGAGCTGCTGGACTTGCTCGATGGCGGCGAGCATGGCTGCGCGGTTGCGGGCGAAGGCTTCGCTGTGCGGGTCGAGTTGGGACTGGATCTGCGGCATGGCTTACTCCTTGTCCTTCAAAACGTCCGGCATATAGGCCCGGTGAAAACCGTTGAAGGATTCGCTGTGGGTCGCCTTGTGCAGCGGCCAGGCGCGACTGCCCAGGCTGGCCGCGCCGTCTATGCGCAAGGTGCTGCCGCTGATGAACGCGGCAGCCGGGCTGAGCAGAAACACGATCGCTGCGCTGACCTCCGATTCGGTGCCGATGCGCTTGAGCGGCACGTGTTCGCGCAAGGTCGGGATCACGGCCTTGAACGCGCCTTCGTAAGTGTCCATGCCGCTGGACGCGATCCAGCCCGGCGCCACCGCATTCACCCGAACGCCGGCATAACCCCATTCGAACGCCGCCGTTTTGGTGAAGTTGTCCATGCCCGAACGCGCAGCGCCGGAGTGGCCCATGCCGGGCATGCCGCCCCACATTTCGGCGAGCATGTTGACGATGTTGCCGCCGTGTTTGCTCATCGATTGATTGAACACTTCCCGGGCCATCAGGAAGCCGCCGACCAGATTGGTCCGCAGTACGGTTTCGAAACCTTTCTGATTGATCGAGGCCAGGGGCGACGGGTACTGGCCGCCGGCATTGTTGACCAGCCCGTGGATCGGCCCGTGTTCGCGGATCAGTTCGCTGACCAGCGCCTTCACCGCTTCTTCGTCACGGATATCGCAGGCCTTCCAGTGCGCCCGACCGCCGTCCTCGGCAATTTCGGCGGCGACGGTTTGCAGCTTTTCCGGCTTGCGTCCGACCAGCACCACGGTCGCCCCGAGCGCCGCCAGTTCATGGGCGGTGCAACGCCCGATGCCACTGCCGCCGCCGGTGACGATGACGGTCTGGCCGCTGAACAGATCAGCCCGGAAAATCGATTCGAACGCCATGGTGCCAATCCTCTAGTCGAACTGTTCGGCGATGCTCTGCGGCACCGGGATCTGGATTTCCAGCAATTGCTGGGCGAAGGCCTTGCCTTGCGGGTCGATGCGCAGGCTCGCCACGCCGCCGCCACCAAGGGCGTTTTCCAGCAGGAAGTTGAGGCTGTGGGTGCCCGGCAGATACCAGCGCTCGACCCGGCCGTGAATCGGGTCGAGGACATGGCTCATCCAGTCGACGACCACCGCCGGGGTCAGCGCTTCGGCGATCCACGGCAGGTATTCGGGACGGCGCGGCAGGACGCCGATGTTGCTGTGATTGCCCTTGTCGCCGGAGCGCGCCACGGCCAGTTTCACCAATGGCACGCTCGCGTCGGCGCGGCCCTGGGGTTTGGGCGTTTCGTGGGGCAGGGGCAGATCCTGACTGTCGAGTGTTGCAGGGGCGGGCAGGGTG
>NZ_POHV01000003.1:0-220315 GCF_002884345.1 Pseudomonas sp. GW456-12-10-14-LB2 | reverse complement strand
GGCGGGATGCTGTTCGGGCTCAGGCGTCTGGCGAAATGACCGGGGCCGGGCGTTTGCGATCCTGCAGGCCCCGAACAACCAGGTACAACAACGGCCCGACTGATACAAACACCGCCGTCAGCAACAGATACGGCACCACCGACCAGCCCGACTGCCCACGCTTGCGCGCGTCCTTGTACATCCAGACGCCCGCCAGGGTTGCCAGCAGATAGAGATCGATCACCACCTGCGCAGTGTCGGGCCGAGACATCAGGCTGATGCCGAAGTCGATCAGCGACTGCTCGGCTTGCAGCATCACGGAAACGGTATAGCCGCTGAAGGCGATCAACGCGGTGAGGGGCAGGGCGATGGACATCATTAAATCCTTCCTTGGTCAGATGAATCGGAATTTCCAGCCGCGTAGCTGTCAGCCGTTGGCAGTTGCCAACGGCCTTGAAGTGTTCAGGGCAGCAGCGGACGCAGAAAACTGCGCTCGTAGCTGACGATGAATTTCTTTTCCAGCAAGTCCGCCACCAGTGCCGTGCTTTCCGGGTCTGTCAGTGCGATGTGGCGATAGCTTTCGTAATCCGCCAGCGACGGGAAACTGAACAGGCAATACGCGATGTTGCTCGCGCCTTCAGAGGGCAGGAAGTAGCCGTGATGGGTTCCGCCCAGCCGCTCGACAATGCCTAGCCAGGTCTTGGCGTAGGCTTCGAATGCGTCCAGCTGGTAGGGATCAATCACGTATCTGACGTGGCAAGTAATCAATGCCGATGCTCCTTGGTCAGTTACTCGGGAATGGCCACGCCAACCTTGTCCGAGGCCGACCAGATGCGGAAGCGCACTTCGACGTCCTGCGGTGCGTAGATCACGATCGGCAGCTTGCTGTTGTAGCGCACGGTGAAACCGTCACCGATCACCGGCACGAATGCGCGTTTTTTCTGGGTGCCGGGCGGGCAGGCCATCAGCGTGCTCATCGGGCCGCTGACTTTTTCCAGGCGGTAGAACGGATAGCCCCAGCCTTCGAGGTTTTTCTCTTCGAGGGTGCCGCCCAGGCGTTGGCGGTTGCAGTCGACTTCGAGGGTCTTGCCAGCGAGGATTTCGACTTTGAAGTTTTCTTCCTGGGCCTGCTGCGGCAGGTGGATGACTTGGCGAGTGAAGCCCGCTTCGGCCTTCGGATAAGGCGCGGTGTCTTCAAGTTTGGCGGCGTGGGTGAGGGTGGACAGGCTGGCGAGCATCAGGCCGGCGGTCGCGTAAACAGTGAAATTTCCCATTGAAGCCTCCTGGCGGGTGTACGTTGGTTGACGGGCATTCTCACTGCCAAGGGCGATGAATGCAAACCGCCAGCCGCATGCAAATTGCAGTGCCTGCACGAGCGAATCTTGCATTTTGCAACTGGCCAGTGGCCTGCCTTTTTCCCAAGCCTTTGATTTGCAAGGAGGTGAATGCAACCTGATGAAAGGCACGTTTTATGCGTTGATTTGGTGCGGCGCACCGAGTTCGGGCGCCTACACTCCAATGGGCATTTCGCAGTACAGCCGCTTGTCACAACCCAAGGATTCAGCGGGGACACACCCGTGGGAAGCCGTGGCAACGGTCGACGTGAATACTTGATTGGCAGTCTCACAGTAAGGAGAGGTTTCGCCATGTTTCTGTCTGCCTTGGAACTCCGCAACATCATAGAAAGCAGTTTTCTACCGAAACGCTGCCAATGCACGCTGTCCCCGGATCTGTCGATGACCGTCAAAGTGTATGGCGATCACCAAACCGATCAGGTTGAGCTGCAGGTGAGTGGCATCGATGCCAGTAATTTGAACAGCTGTCGCGAAATCAACGGCCTGATCGCCGGGTTGCGCTCGGATCTTGCGCAACAAACGGCAATCCATCATTCAGTGCCGCGATCCCGAGTCGTCTAACCGACTGTTTCACCCAGTTCGACCGTCACGCGCCGGGCCTGCAAGAAGCCAAGGCCCAGCGCGAACTCGACCAGCACCGCGAGCAGAATCCCGGGGCCGGCGTGGCCGTTGAGCCATTCAGCAAACCCCAGCACCGCCAGGCCAAAACAGCCGACGATAAAGCCGTTGCTCAGCGCATTGCGCGCGATCGACACCGGCGCGTTGCGCACCAGATAAAACATCACCCCCAAGGCTGCAAACAGCACCGCACTGCGCCGTGCGACAAATCCAGCTGCTTCCGAATACTCGATGCTCCAGATCGCCAGTAACATCTGTGGCGCCAGACCCCACGCCAAGGAAAGCAGAAAACACAGGCAGAAGGTGAGGGTCGAGAGCGTGCGGAACGACAACTGCATGGCGAATCCTTGCGGCAGTGAGGAGGGCCCCGAGCATACTCTTCGAGACCCGTGCTCGCCTACCGCAAAGCCGCAAATCAGAGCTTTCTGTCAGTTCTGGAAGCTGCACGCGTCAGATAATTTCCGATAACTGATTTCTTCCGGTTTGCCGGTGTTGTCGAGGTACTTCATGTCGGCGGTGATGACCTTGCACTCCTGCGTCTGCGGCTCGGTCAGGGAAACCACTTTGGCGACATGCAGCGGCATGCCGTATTCATAGGGAACAGCCTTGGAGGTGTCATTGGCCTGGGCCAGCCCGGCAAACGCGGTGCAGGCGAGGGCGGTGGTGAGCAGGAACGGACGAATGTTCATGATGGACTCCGGTGCGACGGAAATTGAGTTTGGCGGATTGCCAGCCAAACCTGCCGCACTCGGCGTCAGCCAGGGGCTGAGGGTGTGCGGTTCAGTAGAGTTTTTGACCGCGGCGTTAAGCGATGGTTAACCGGGCTGAACGCCGGCTGTCCGGGCGGGGATTGTTTCGCGGGGGAGACTCGGCGGATTCCTACAAGGGTGGATGCCTTGTCTGCTTTCGGGGGCTGGAGTGGGGCGGTTATGGTTTGGCGTCGCTGCAAAATCAGCGGCTTAGGTTTGGTCACCTAACGTAATCACCTGTGCATGTGTGCCATTATTCGCCCCGACGAACATTCGTGTCCGTGGAGTGCATTGCTGTGGCGGCTGTGTGCAGGGTCGCCTTCGGGCGAGCCGAGTCAGGTGGTTCTCGGTTGACCAAGCCTGTACACAGTCCGCCTCCCCATCGTTTGGTCACGGTGCTGGCGGTTACTTTCAAGCTGCCTTGAGTAATTCCAATGCCAATCCTGAAATTAAGCTCCGCCCGCTATCTCCCGCTCAACAGCGGCGTCACCGACAGCGCACCGCTGGTCATCGACACCCAAGCCAACCCGAAAGACCTCTTCGAAGCCGCCGTGCAACGCATCCGCGCCGCCAGCGACCTGCTCGAAACCTTGCACTGCCTGTGCTTCAAACACGCCGACGTCCAGGACATCCCCCACATCACCCATGCGCTGTACCTGCTGACGCAGGATGGCAGTGATTTGCTTCAGGTTGCGCAGCAGAAAATGTTGAACTGGCAGGCGCCGGTTTGATTTTTAGAGCGACGGCCTAGCATTCACGGGCAGAAAACTTGAATTATCTGCCCGTGCCTATGCCGGTTCAAAGTAGCTAGCAGAGTAATTTGGACTCTCACGGGGAGTGACCTTCTGGTCGACAGAACGCGAAGCCCAACGCAGAGTCATTATTTGAGATCGATGACTTTGAAACCTTTTTTATCGGGTACCGTATTCACTCCCTTGGGTTCTTCCGGCTGGCCTTTTGGGGTGATGTAGTCGTAAACGACAAATTTTTCGGGGATTTCATAGCCATCGTTGGGAATGACCAGGCGCATCTCCCGAGCACTCAGGTACAAAGAAACCGGCAGGGCCTTTTCGGCAAAATCGATGCGTTCCAGCGTTCCGCTGTCTGGATTCTTGCGTAAAACGGCGCCCTTCAAATAGGGAGAGCCATAGTTCATGGCGTAGATCAAAACGGAGCCCGTGCATTTTGCCAATGCAATTTCACCGACGAAGTCCGAGTCGGGCATGTCAGTGAAGGCAGTTTCTGTCTGGTTATTGAGTTTTACGAAGAGTCGCTGCCCGTCCTCACTTGAAGTGGACAGCAGTGAGGCAGTGGTTCCATCTGAAAGCGGGCAATCCAGTAGCGTTTTCTTCGTTTCGGCGAAAGCAGGAAGGCACACTAGAGCGAGGACAAAAGCGAATCCGGCTTTTATCATTTCAATGTATTCCTCAGAACATCCATCGAGTTGGGATTGGCGTCCAGTTTTTTGGCACAGTCACTGATTTTGCGGTAGTAAACGCCATTCGATTTCCCTCGATACTTCTTGTAAGCCTCCTCAGTGGAACTTGAGATGTCGAGCCAATATTGCATGTACTCCGTGCCGATCTTGATGTTCTCGGCCTCGTCCCAAATAGAAGGCGATGCGTAAAAAGCAGCCCCTGCACTGAAGGCCTCGTCTGTCTGGGCTTGGTTGGGCATCCGACCGAGCTCTTTTTTCTTTCGGTATTTATAGACCTGCTTGACCGCAGGCTCCTGCATTTGCATGAGGCCTCTGGCTGAGTGCTTACCACGACCGGCTTCGGGGTCGAAATGCGATTCCATGTATATCTGGCAGATCACCGTGTTGGTGTCGATCTTGGATTGATTATTGGCTTCCACCAGTTTCCGGATTTCTTTCAGGCGTCGGCTGTCATCCACAGCAACCTTCGCTGACGCCGTATCAGCTTTTGGCGTGAGTGGTTTCTGAGCGGTAGTCAGTGGCTTGTTCTTGGCCATTTCAATCGTCCCATCCAGGGTTAATAGGCGGAATATCGTCATAGACTTCAATGACGGCCGTTTCCGCTTCCGTGCTAGAGATTTTTGCTGTTCTTCCCTCATCGTTCGTTCGACCGACAATGCTTTTGCCGGAGGAGGTCTTAATCACGTAGGGGAAGTTCTTCAGTGGTAACCCTGTCTCTTGGCTGGTTACAAGGAAGTCCAGGTCGTGTTCGGTTTTCTCTGGAACGATTTTTCGCTCTAAAAGCTGCCCAACACTTCCGATGGCGGCAGCAATGGGAATGACGGGGGCCAAGATATTGATCCCAGTACCTACCCCTGGAGCACCGCCGGTGTTGGCCTTCACCTCGGCACCGCTGATGGTCACACCACCGGCATCAACCTTGACGAAACTGCCGCCAGCCTTGGCCGTGAGTTCCATGCCACCCTCGATCACGACCTTGTCGCCGGCGTGGTAGTGAATCTCCGTGCCCGCTTCCACGAACTGACCGGTGCCGACCTTCACATGCTGTGTCACGCCCACGGTCAGGTGGTCGTTGGCGCGCATTTCGCTCTTGCGGTCTAGGTGGGTGATGCGGTGTTCCTCGACCTTGAATTCACTTAAAACATTGGCTTCGACGGTGTCATGCCGTTCGTTGCCGACGCGGATCTTCTGGTCGTGCTCGATGTTTTCGTCCCAGTCGCGCTGGGCGTGGATGTAGATCTGCTCGACGCCTTTCTTGTCTTCGATACGGAACTCGTTGTAGCCCTTGCCGCCCGGTGAACTCAGGGTTTTGAAGGTGCTGCGGGTCTTGTTCGCCGGCAAGTCGTAGGGGACGACGTTTTCCTTGTGGTACAGGCAGCCGGTCACCAATGGCTGGTCGGGGTCGCCTTCGAGGAAGGTCACCAGCACTTCCATGCCGATCCGTGGAATGGCGATGCCACCGTAGGCTGCGCCGGCCCAGCCGCTGGCGACGCGCAGCCAGCAGGTGGTCTTGTCGTCGGCCTGGCCTTCTCGGTCCCAGTGGAATTGCACTTTCACGCGGCCGTACTGGTCGCAGTGGATTTCCTCGCCGGCGGGGCCGGTGACGATCGCGGTCTGGCTGCCGAGGGCTTTCGGTTTCGGGTGCTCGAGGGCAGGGCGGTAGTGGGCGTCCCACGGGGTGGCCACGAAGCTGTTGCGGTAGCCCTGGTGGAAATCGCTCTTGTTGTCGGTGACGTCGCTGGTGACGTTTTCGCCCAGCACTTGTGGCTGCTTGCCTTCGTGGAAGACTTCCAGCAACAACCACAAGTCGTTCCACTCGGCGCGCGGGTGTTCGGCCAGGGTCATGAAGTGGCCGCTGGTCAGGGTCGGTTCGTCACCCTTGCCTTCGGCGAGTTTGTAGTCGCTGCGATGACGTTCCAGCGCGCGGGTCGACAGGAACTTGCCGCGCTCGCGCGTGGTGAAGCGGCCGGGGTAGTCGTAGTCTTCCAGGTCCGGCATGAACGCGGATTTGGCCGCGCCTTCAGGCAGAATCTTCGGTTTCTCGAAATCATAATCGCGGCGGCTGACGCGGCTGGTGCGGGTTTCCAGGCGCAGATTGAAACGCTTGATCACCGGTTTGTCGGCGGTCATGCCCGAGTCTTGCTGGTAGTTGACCGGTTTCAGTTTGCGGAAAACGGTCTGGTCGTCGCCGAACACCAGTTTGTGGCCGCTGCTGCTGTGCTGGAAGTGGAAGTGGATGCCTTCCTCCTCGCACAAGCGCTGGATGAAATGCAGGTCGGACTCGTCGTACTGCACGCAATAGTCGCGTTCCGGGTATTCGGCGCTGAGCTGGAAGCTATAGGCGTTGGCCAGAACCCCGCGATCTTCCAGAACCTGGGCAATGATCTTCGGCACCGTCAGTTGCTGGAAGATCTGCTGGTCATGGTTGTGCCGCAGGTAGGCCAGTTGCGGCACCAGACTGATGCTGTAACGGGTCAGGGTCTTGCCGGAATCGCCTTGCTCGATGCGATACACCAGACCGTGAATCTTGCCCTCGCCGGTGGCGCCGAAGGTCAGGCAGCCGGGCTTGTGCAGGAGTTCTTCAAGTTTGAGGTCGGGGCGGGCGCTGACCAGTTCGATGTCGAAACGGAACGGCTCGTTGAGGGCTTCGCGACCGGTGAAGCTGAGGACTTGCAGGTCGGCGGAAGCGCCTTCGAGCGTGAGGGTAATGTGGGTAGCGTTGGCGTCCAGCATGCCTTGATTTCCGTCCTTTGGATTAGCGTGGGCGGATGGTGCAGGATTAAATCGCCTCGTTCAAGGCGCAAATGCCGTAGAGGCAGTGGTCAGAACCCATAGGGAAAACCCTTAGGCCCACGGTTTGGCCCAGTAAAACAGGCACTTGCGGACGAACCAATCTGTCGCGAACGCCGAATACCGCGTCCTGGAACAACCAGTCAGTTTCAGACTAAAGTCGCCTGTAGCACGTCAAAGCCATCTGCCATCATTGCCGCTCACCCCGCGTGTTCACTGCCTCCCGGTTCTTTATCGACCTGGGACGGGAGCTATTTCTGGTTGTTTGCGCCTCTGCGCAATCGTTGTTCTGTTGGAGTTTTCAATGCGTCCCCCATTTTCCCTCATCACCCCGCACCAGTCGCTTGGCTTCGGAGCCTTTGTGCTGTGCGCCGGTTTTACCGCACAGGTCCAGGCCAGCGGTTTTTTCGAAGACACCACGGCGAAGATCGAATCGCGCACGGTTTACTTCAACCGCGATTTCCGTGACGGGCACACCTCCAGTGATCAGGGCGCGTCCAAGCGCGAAGAGTCGGCGCAGGGCTTTATTCTCAATCTGCAATCGGGCTACACCGAAGGCACCGTGGGTTTCGGGATCGATGCGCTGGGCATGGCGGGTTTCCAGCTTGATTCCAGCCCGGATCGCAGCAACAGCGGCCTGCTGCCGTCCAGCGGCGACAACCCGCGCGGTTCAAAAGGTCAGTACGCGAAGATGGGTCTGACCGCCAAGGTCAAAGTTTCGGACACCGTGCTGAAGTACGGCGCGCTGCTGCCGGATCTGCCATTGCTCAAGTACAACGACGGCCGCCTGCTGCCGACTATGTTCAACGGCGCGATGCTGACCTCCAAAGAGGTGAAGGACCTGACCTTCATGGCCGCGCGTCTGGACAAGTACACCGCCCGGGACTCGACCGATTCGCAAGACATACGCGTGCACTGCAAGAACAAGCGTTATGCGTGCAACACCACCGCCGATCATTTCGACATGTACGGCTTCGACTACAAGATCAACGATCGCCTGACCGCGCAGTATCACTACGCCGAACTGGAAGACATCTATCGCCAGCACTTCGTGGGTCTGCTGGCCAATCAGCCGCTGGGTGACGGTGTGTTGAAAGCCGATCTGCGTTTGCTGAAAAGCGCCGACAGCGGTGATGCGAAAGCCGGTTCCATCGACAACCGCGCGTTGAGCGGCATGCTGTCCTACGGCATCAGCGGTCATACCTTCAGTGCCGGTTGGCAGCGCATGAACGGTGACAACTCGATGCCGTATCTGGATGGCAGCAACCCGTATCTGGTGAACTACGTGCAGGTCAACGACTTCGCAGCTGCCCAGGAGCGTTCCTGGCAGCTGCGTTATGACTATGACTTCAAGGCGATCGGCATCAACGGCCTGAGCTTCCTGACCCGTTACGTGAACGGCGATCACATCAAGGTCCCGGGCAGCGATCAGGATGGCAAAGAGTGGGAACGTGACAGCGAGCTGAAGTACGTGATTCAGACCGGGACGTTCAAGGATGTCAGCCTGCGGTTGCGTAATGCGACTTACCGCACCAACTACGAGAAGTTTGCCCGGGATGTGGATGAGACCCGTTTGATTGTGAGTTACAACTTTTCGGTGTTGTAACCCATCGGTTGGCGGTGTCTGAGCTGACGCCATCGCTGGCAAGCCAGCTCCCACAGGTTTCCTTGGTGACCACAATTTCGTGAGCACCGAGGAAACCTGTGGGAGCGACGGTGCGACGATTCGACTTGCTCGCGATGGCGTCCTTAAGAGCGCTGAGGATCAGAGCCAATGCCAGAACCGGCTCCAGAACCCGCGATTCAGATCATCCTTGCACGCCGCGTATTGCTGACCGTACATGTCCGAGCGGTTCTGCACCTTGCGCGCCACCGGCGGCAGCCACGCCTTGCTGGCGTAGGTCTTCTGGCGGAAACCGCCCCAGCCTTCGTGGTAATTGAGGTATTGGTTGTAGGCGTCGTACTTGTACACGCCGTTGATCGAGGTGGTCTTGTCCATGTACCAGCCGACGAAGTCGATGGCGTCGTCGAAGTCCTCGCGGTCGGCGCCATATCGGCCGGTGCTTTTCTGGTAGTCGGACCAGACTTCATCCTTGGCCTGCGCATAGCCCGAGGCCGTCGAAACCCGGCCCCACGGGATCACCCACAACAGGTATTTGCGCGGCGTCTTGGCGTCGTAGCGGTAGCCGGACTCCTGATACATGATCGCGAACGGCACCTGGATCGGTACGCCCCAGCGCTTTTGCGTGACTTGCGCCGCGTCGTACCAATCACTCTTTTCGCGGAAAATCTCGCAGAGGTTTTCCGGCGAACGCGGCGGCGATGTTCCGCAACCGCTCAACAGTGCCGCCAATACCAACAGTCCAACCGTGCGCCGCGAATTCAAAAGCCGTCATCCCGTCGTGCAAAAAAGGGCGCCAGTCTACGCGGTCAGGTCAACTGGTGGCGATAAGGCAAATCCGGACCTGTTTTACTGCATGTAAGGGCGGCGGCCTGTACGGCAAACCTGAGCATGCCGTCGATCTGCTCGCGGCTGAGGTGCTGAACGCCTTCCACCGAATCCAGCTCATGCTCGGTCAGCCAGGTGATCAGCGCGGCCTGGAAGGTATCGCCGGCGCCGACGGTATCGGCAATCTTCACCGAGGTTGCCGGTACCGACCATGAACCGTGAGCGCGACTGAACACGGTCGCGCCTTCACCGCCACGGGTCAGGAAAACGACCTGGCAGCGATGCTGCAACCAGCCTTCGATGACGCGCGCCGGATCTTGTTCGGGGTACAGCAGGCTCAAGTCTTCGTCGCTGACTTTGATCAAGTCCGCCAACGGCACCAGCGTAGCGATTCGTTCGCGCCACAGGTCGATGTTCGGCTCGGGGTTGAGGCGCACGTTCGGGTCGAGGCTGATCAGGCGTTTGCCGCTTTCACGCTGCACCAGCGCAAGCAAGGTATCGGCAATCGGCTGCACCACCAGTGAGAAGGAACCGAGGTGCAAGCCGCGCACTTCAGGGTCCAGCGTCGGCAGGTGCGCCAGGTTCAACTGGCGGTCGGCGCAACCCTCGCCACGGAAGCTGTAATGCGGCGAGCCATTGGCGCCCACCGCGACCATTGCCAGGGTGGTCGGCGCGGCGAAATCCACCAGGTAATCCGGGCGTACGCCTTCATCCTGCAGCACTTGCTGCAAGCGCCGGCCGAGGTAGTCGGTGGACAACCCGCCAAACAGCGCCGAATCCACGCCCAGTCGGCGCAAACCCACCGCCACGTTGAACGGTGAACCACCGGCAATCGCCTTGAAATTGACTTTCGATGCCTGTCCGCCGGCATCGTCTTCGCTGAAGAAATCGAACAGCGCTTCGCCACACACCAGGTACATAGTTGTTTGCTCTTTATAAGGTTGCGACATGCAGTCGATAGCGTTCATAGGCCTGCTGGAACGCCGCGACATTCGCGGCAACCGGCAGGGTTTCACTGTTCAGGTCGAGCTTCACGCAGCGTTCGCACAGATCGGCCAGGGTGTCTTCGTGGCCGTTCGACCACGACTTGCACCACGCCGCCTGAATCGCCGCGCCCAGGGCTGCGGCTTCGCTTTGCTCGGTGCAGATCACCGGGGTGTTCATGATGTCGGCGACGATCTGCCGCCACACCGCACTTTTCGAACCGCCGCCGATCAGGCAAATGCTGCGGCTTTGTAAACCATTCTGGCGTAGCAGATCCAGTCCATAACGCAGGCCGAAGGTGGTGCCCTCGACGGCGGCGCGGCACAGATTGGCCTGGGTCAGGTTATCGATCGTCAGGCCGTGCAGGCTGCCGGTGGCGTGGGGCAGGGGCGGCACGCGTTCGCCGTTGAGGAACGGCAACATGCTTACGCCTTCTGCGCCGATCGGGGCCTGGTCCACCAAGGCATTGAAGGCGTCGAGATCGAGGTTGAACAGTTCGCGGATCGCGCCGGTGGCGTTGGTCAGGTTCATGGTGCAGATCAACGGCAGCCAGCCGCCGCTTGACGAACAGAAGGTCGCGACCGACGCGTCCAGGCTGACCTTCGGTGCCTCGGCGTAGGCGTACACCGTGCCGGAAGAACCGAGGCTCATGGTGATCGCCCCCGGCTGAATATTGCCGGTGCCGATGGCGCCCATCATGTTGTCGCCGCCACCGCTGGACACCAGTGCGTTGGGGTTGATGCCCAGTTGTTCGGCGACCGCCGGCAGAATTGTGCCGACCGTTTGATGGGCATCGATCAGCTCTGGCAGCGCGGATTGCAGACGACCGCTGGCGTCGATGTCGCGCAGCAGCTGCAGATCCCATTGACGGGTGCGCACGTTGAAATAGCCGGTGCCGGACGCATCGCCGTATTCGCTGCATGCACGACCGGTGAGCCAGAAATTCAGGTAGTCGTGGGGCAGCAGAACTCGCGCGATGCGCGAGAACGCGTCCGGATGTTGTTCCTTGGTCCACAACAGTTTGGAGACGGTGTAGCCCGGCGCAATGACCACGCCAAGGCGTTCCAGCGAGCCTTGTTCACCGCCCAGGTGAGTCAGCAGGCGATCGTTTTCAGGCGTGGTTTCGGTGTCGCACCAAAGCTTGGCCGGGCGCAGGACCTGGCCTTGATCGTCGAGCAGCACCAGGCCGTGTTGCTGGCCGGAAACGCCAATGCCCTGGATCGACTGGCCGTCGACATTTGCCGCCAATAAAGCGCGGCGGGTGGCGAGGGCGAAGGCTTCCAGCCATTGCGCGGTGTCTTGCTCGCGACGGCCGTTGGCGCCGCTGATCATCGTGTGGGCGGCGGCGCCCTGGCCGAGAACCTGACCGCTGACAGCGTCGAGGATGATGGCTTTGGTGCCTTGGGTGCCGCAGTCGATGCCGAGGAATAGTTGTTGGTTGTTCATGAGTGAACCTGTTGATTCGCGGTGAAGATCAAGGGCCACCCCTCACCCCAGCCCTCTCCCCAGAGGGGAGAGGGGGGAAAGGGAGCAGATTTGTATCGGTTTCAAAACCTGAGTTCGACTCAAAACGTTCAGGTCGATGTACCTCAACAGTGCGCCTCGGTCGGCTCCCTCTCCCTCTGGGAGAGGGCTGGGGTGAGGGGCTTTTCAGGCCAGAATACGCTCGAGAGTCCGAGTGACGCCTTCTTCACGCAAGCTATTCAGGCACCACTCAAACGCCGCAACAAAATCTGGCGAACGCGGTATCGCCACGCCGAAAATCTCCTCAACCCCCAACAACCGCTCAGTAATCAGCGCATCCTCCGCCACCAACGCCTGACAAAACGCCGCCCGAGGATCCGGAATCGAATAAGTGTCACCATTCTCATCCACACCCTTCAAGTAAAGCGCCCAGGCCGCCACCACCAACGCTGCCCGTTTGGTCTCCTGCCCATCGGCAATCAACCGATTGATCGTCGGAATGGTGAACTTGGGAAACTTCGAAGAACCATCCGAACATACCCGCTCAAGCTGATCGGCAATCGCCTGATTGGAAAACCGCGCCACCAGCGTGTCCTTGTACTCGGTCAGGTCGATCCCCGGCACCGGCGCCAGTTGCGGGGTCACGTCCAGGTCCATATAGGCGCGCATGTAGCGCACGAACAGCGGGTCGTTCATGGTCTCGTGAACGAAGCGGTAACCCTTCAAAAAGCCCAGATAAGTCAGGGCCAGGTGACTGCCGTTGAGCAGTTTGATCTTCATCTCTTCGTAGGGCGAAACATCATCGGTGAACTGCACGCCGACCTTTTCCCAGGCCGGGCGGCCGTTGACGAACTTGTCTTCCAGCACCCATTGCACGAACGGTTCGCACACAACAGGCCAGGCGTCGTCGACGGCGTGTTTGTCCGCCAGTTGCAGGCGATGCGCGGTGCTGGTCATCGGCGTGATGCGGTCGACCATGGCGTTGGGGAAGCTGACGTTGGCGTCGATCCACTCGCGCAAGTCCGGATCCAGCAGCGCGGTGAACGCCAGCAGTGCCTTGCGGGTGACGGCGCCGTTGTGCGGCAGGTTATCGCAGGACATCACGGTGAATGCCGGAATGCCCGCCGCACGCCGTCGGGCCAGTGCGGCACAGAGGAAACCGAACACGGTTTTCGGCTGTTGCGGGTAGGTCAGGTCGTGCTGAATCTGCGGCAGGTGCGCCATGAACTCGCCGTTGCTGTCGTCGATGCAGTAACCGCCCTCGGTGATGGTCAGCGAGACGATGCGGATCTGCGGATCCGCGAGTTTGTCGATCAGCACCTGGGCGCTGTCCTCGGCCAGCAGCATGTCGCGGATCGCGCCGATGACGCGGACTTCGGTGTCGTCGCTGTCGCCCAGTTCGAACAGGGTGAACAGGTAATCCTGCTCCTTGAGGTCGTCCCGAGCGCGGCGGTCTTCGGCGCGCAGGCCGACGCCGCAAATGGCCCAGTCCAGCGCTTCACCGGTGTTCATCAGCGCATCGGTGTAATACGCCTGATGCGCGCGATGGAAACCACCGACGCCAATGTGTGCAATGCCCTGGCGGGTGTCGCTGAGGCTGTAGGCCGGAAGCTTCACTTCGGCGGCCAGGCGGTTGAGGTTTTGCTTGTTCAGTTTCATCGGGTCAGTCTCGAAATCAGGCGGCCGCGCGCAGCGGGCGGGTCAGCGCCACGCCGTCGGCATCGAACAGATGGCAGTGGGCAGCGTCCAGGTGCAGGTTCAGTTGTTCGCCGTAACGGCTCGCCAGATCACCGCGCACGCGCATGGTCAGGGCTTCGCCGGCGTTGGTCTTGACGTGGCAGAAAGTGTCGCTGCCCAGCCGCTCGCTGACGTCGGCGGTGACTTGCAGGGTGCAGTCGCCTGCTTGTGCCAGTTCCAGATGTTCCGGGCGAATGCCCAGGGTCACGGCGCTGCCGACGCTCAGGTTCGACGCGTTGAACGGCAGGGTGATGCGGGTACCGGCCTCCAGCGAGACTTCGCAGCTCGCGCCATCGATCCGCACGATCTGGCCTTTGAGGAAGCCCATTTTCGGCGTGCCGAGGAAGCCGGCGACGAACAGGTTGGCGGGGTGGTGGTACAACTCCAGCGGCGAGCCGACCTGCTCGATCTTGCCGCCATTGAGCACCACGACCTTGTCGGCCATGGTCATGGCTTCGACCTGATCGTGGGTCACGTAGATCATCGTCGCTTTCAAATCTTTGTGCAGGCGCAGCAGTTCCAGGCGCATCTGTACCCGCAGGGCGGCGTCGAGGTTGGACAGCGGCTCGTCGAACAGGAAGATTTTCGGGTTGCGCACGATTGCCCGGCCGATGGCAACGCGCTGACGCTGGCCGCCGGACAGTTGTTTCGGCTTGCGTTCGAGCATCGGGCCCAGTTCGAGTATGCGCGCAGCTTCGCCGACTTTCTTCTCGACTTCAGCCTTCGGTACGCCGGCCAGATCGAGGGCGAACGACATGTTTTTCTTCACGGTCATGTGCGGGTACAGCGCATAGGTCTGGAACACCATCGCCAGATCACGTTTGGCCGGGCTGACTTCGGTGATGTCTCGTCCGTCCAGTTCGATGGTGCCGCCGCTGACTTCTTCAAGACCGGCGATCAGTCGCAGCAGGGTGGATTTGCCGCAGCCCGACGGGCCGACGAACACCACGAATTCCTTGTCGTTCACCTCAAGGTCGATGCCCTTGATGATGGAAAAACCTTCGAAGCCTTTTTGCAGATTCTTGATTTTCAGGTTGGCCATGATGGCGCTCCTTTTGCGAATTCTTATTTGACGGCGCCGAACGACAGGCCGCGAACCAGTTGTTTCTGGCTGATCCAGCCGAAGATCAGGATCGGTGCGCAGGCCAAGGTTGAGACGGCCGACAACTTGGCCCAGAACAATCCTTCAGGGCTTGAGTAGGAGGCGATCAGCGCGGTCAGCGGCGCGGCTTTGGACGAGGTCAGGTTCAGCGACCAGAACGCCTCGTTCCAGCACAGGATCAGCGACAGCAGCACGGTCGAGGCGAGGCCGCCCTTGGCGATCGGCAGCAGCACGCGGAGCATTTCCTGGGCGAGGGTGGCGCCATCGAGGCGGGCGGCTTCGAGGATGTCCTTGGGGATGTCCTTGAAGTAGGTGTAAACCATCCAGACCACGATCGGCAGATTGATCAGCGTGTAGATCACGATCAGCGCAATGCGCGTGTCGAGCAGGCCGAAACTCTTGGCCAGCAGGTAGATCGGCATCAGCACGCCCACCGGCGGCAGCATCTTGGTGGAGAGCATCCACAGCAGCGTGCCTTTGGTGCGCTGGGTTTCGTAGAACGCCATCGAGTAGGCCGCCGGCACCGCAATCAGCAGGCACAGAGCCGTGGCGCTGAAGGAAATCACCACCGAGTTCCAGGCGAAACTGAAGTAGTCGCTGCGCTCATTGATGTGCAGGTAGTTCTCTAGCGTCGGCGTGAAGATGAACTGCGGCGGCGTTGCGAAGGCGTCGATTTCGGTCTTGAAACTGGTCAGCACCATCCAGAAGATCGGGAAGAAAATGATGATCGCGATGGCCCAGGCCAGCATGCCGAGCAGCAGGCTTTGCAGCCGGCGGGATTGTTGAAGAGTCATGGCAGGCCTCAGGCTTTGTCAGTCAGGTTTTTGCCGATCATCCGCACCAGAATGATCGCGGCGATGTTGGCGATGACCACGGCGATCAGGCCGCCGGCCGAGGCCATGCCGACGTCGAACTGCACCAGCGCCTGGTTGTAGATCAGGTAGGCGAGGTTGGTCGACGCGTAGCCGGGGCCGCCGTTGGTGGTGGTGAAGATTTCGGCGAACACCGACAGCAGGAAGATGGTTTCAATCATCACGACCACGGCAATCGGCCGTGCCAGGTGCGGCAAAGTCAGGTGCCAGAAAATCGCGATCGGGCCGGCGCCGTCGAGGCGGGCGGCTTCCTTCTGTTCCTGGTCGAGGGACTGCATGGCGGTCATCAGGATCAGGATCGCGAAGGGCAGCCATTGCCACGAGACAATGATGATGATCGACAGCAGCGGGTAGTGAGCGAGCCAGTCCACCGGCTGTGCGCCGAACAGTTTCCAGATGTAGGCGAGGATCCCGGACACCGGATGGAAAATCAGGTTCTTCCAGATCAGCGCACCGACCGTGGGCATGATGAAGAACGGCGAAATCAGCATCACCCGCACGATGCCGCGACCGAAGAACTCGCTGGCCTCCAGCAGCGCACTGATCAATACGCCGAACACCACGCTGATCAGCAGCACGCTGCCTACCAGCAGCAAGGTATTGGTAGCGCCGGGCATGAAGCCGGAGTCGGTCAGGAAGTAGGTGAAGTTTTCCAGCCCGACAAATTCGTTGGTGCCCGGGTCGAGCAGGTTGTAGCGGATCATCGAGAAATAGACGGTCATGCCCAGCGGCACGATCATCCACAGCAGCAACAGGGCCACCGAAGGGCTGACCAGAAACCAGCCGGGATTGGCCACACGGCTTTTGCGCCGGGGCTGCGACAGGTCGATGTGGGCTTTGGCAGTTGAAGTATTCATGGTGATCACAACCGAGTCATACAGACCTATGGAGATCCCGTGCGGGAGCGAGCAATCTCGCTCCCGCAGGAGGCAGAAGAGGCTTTCGCAGGATTACTTCGGATAACCCGCGCGCTTCATCTCGCGTTCGGTGGTTTGCTGGGCGGCGGTCAGCGCCTGGTCGACCGTGGTCTGGCCGATCAGTGCGGCGGAGAACAGCTTGCCGACCTGAGTGCCGATCCCCTGAAACTCGGGAATGGTCACCAGCTGGATGCCGATGTAAGGCACAGGCTTGAGGGAGGGTTTGCTCGGGTCAGCCGCTTTCAGCGATTCCAGCGTGACCTTGGCAAACGGCGCGGCGCTCATGTAAGCATCGCTGTAGGTCGAGGCGCGAGTGCCCGGCGGAACGTTGGCGATGCCGTCGGTCTTGGCGACCAGTTCGCCGTATTCCTTTGAGGTGGCCCAGGCGCTGAATTCTTTGGCGGCGTCCTTGGCCTTGGAACTGGTCGGAATCGCCAGCGCCCACGAGTACAGCCACGCCGAGCCTTTGTCGGTGACCTGATGCGGCGCGTAGGTGAAGCCGACGTGATCGGCGACCTTGCTTTGAGTCTTGTCGGTGACGAACGAGCCGGCGACGCTGGCATCGACCCACATTGCGCATTTGCCGCTGTTGAACAGGGCGAGGTTTTCGTTGAAACCGTTGCTGGAGGCGCCCGGCGGGCCGGATTTCTTCATGGTGTCGACGTAGAAGTTCAGTGCGTTCTTCCATTCCGGACCATTGAATTCCGGTTTCCACTGCTCATCAAACCAGCGCGCGCCGTAAGCGTTGGCCACGGTGGTGATCAGCGCCATGTTCTCGCCCCAGCCGGCCTTGCCGCGCAGGCAGATGCCGTACTGCTCCTTGTCCTTGTGGGTGAGTTTTTCGGCGAAGCCGGCAATCTGTTCCCAGGTTGGACGCTCCGGCATGGTCAGGCCGGCGTCCTTGAACAGGTCGGTGCGGTAGTAGGTGATCGAGCTTTCAGCGTAAAACGGCAGGGCGTACAGCGAACCCTTGACTGACAGGCCTTCGCGTACGGACGGGAACACGTCATCGAGGGCGTAGCTGGCCGGCAGATCCTTCATCGGCTCCAGCCAACCCTTGGCACCCCAGAGTGCGGCTTCGTACATGCCGATGGTCAACACGTCGAACTGACCGCCCTGGGTGGCGATGTCGGTGGTCAGGCGCTGACGCAGAACGTTTTCTTCCAGCACCACCCAATTGAGCTTGATGTCCGGATGCTCGGTCTCGAAGTTTTTCGAGAGCTTTTGCATGCGGATCATGTCGCTGTTGTTGACGGTGGCGATGGTCAGGGTCTGGGCGCCAAGGCTGACGCTGCTGAGGGTCATGCAGGTGAGGGCCAGCAGAGCTTTTGCAGTGGGTTGCATCGTGCACTCCTTTTCTGCACCCGGCGGGGGCAGAAGGACAGTTATTGTTTTTGTGTTCTTCCGGCGGGGGAAGAATGTGCACTGATTACAGCCTTCTGGCGCAGGGCTGACAAATCATCCCTAGCACTCGAATCGATACTTTTTTGCACTCTGGATTGGCGCGATAAACGCAGGGAAGGGCGTTTCAGCAGGGCGAGAGGCGCGAAACCGTACAGATTTTCCTGTTCAGCCGTGGTTTTGCTCGGTCAGGCGCTGCACCACCAGCCGCCGGTAATGCGAAGGCGTCATGCCTTTGAGCTGCTGAAAGCGCCGATTGAAATTGGAAATATTATTGAAGCCCGACTCAAAGCACACTTCGGTCACCGGCTTGTCGCCATCAGCCAGCAACTCGCAGGATTTACTGATGCGCAGGCGATTGACGAATTCGATGAAGTTGCGCCCGGTCGCCTGCTTGAACACGCGGCTGAAATAGGTGGGTTTCATGCCCAGGTGCTCGGCGACCTCCTCAAGGGGTAGTTCGCGGGCGTAGTGGGCGAAGATGTAATCCACCGCGCGGTTGGTGCGGTCGATGTTGTGCTCGTCGGCCAGTTGCGGGGTGGTTGCGCCGGACAGCAGTTGGTAGTCGTCGCAGGCCGCCAGCAATTCCATCAGGATGAAAAAATGCCCGAGACGGGTGATGCCGGTTGAATCGGCGATGCGTTGCATCAGGGTCATGGCCTGACGGATTGTCTGCGGGGAGCGGAATTCGATGCCGTACTGCGCACGCTCAAGCAGTGGCGCCAGGGTCTTGAGTTCGGCGAACACCTGATGACCGCTTTCGAACAACTCATCGGTGAAGTTGACCAGCATGTCGCGTTTCTCGACCGCCTCGTCTTCGGCCACCTGGCTGATCCAGTTGTGCGGCAGATTGGGCCCGGTCAGGAACAGCGTCTGCGGGTAGAAGTTGCCGATGTAATCGCCGATGAACACCTTGCCCGAACTGGCGACGATCAGGTGCAGCTCGTATTCCTTGTGAAAGTGCCAGCGCACCAGCGGGCAGGGGAAACCATGCTGGCGATAGATGATGGATAACCCGTTGTGGTCATCCATCAGTTCATAGGAAGGGTCGGTGACGCGGGCTGTTCGGGTCATGGTCGGACGCTTTTTTGTTATCGCCCGGCGATCATGCCTCTTTGCGCGGCCGTTACGCCAGTAGGCGATCAGCAGGGCGCAGGTGCGCCTTCGTCTGATTCACTGCCCGGCAGAACGACACGATGTTGGTCTCTTCGATGAAGTCGACGTTGATCACGTTGCACTTCATTGCCCAGTCACTGTTGTTCGGGTCGAACCACTCGTTCAACTCCTTATGAATATCGACCGGCCCGCCCAGCGCCGTGTAACTGGTGGCGGACAACGACCAGGGTTTCCAGGAGCCCGGTGGGGACTTCAGGACATTGCCGATGAATTGCTTCAGTTCCGCCGTTCCGGTCAGGTCGTTACCCGACCATTGATGGTTGATGTAATCGATGAACACGCTGCGATCCAGTTGCCAGTGCGAACGGGCGGCAACGAATATACGTTGCTCATTGTTGATTTGTTTAAGCTGGCCGAGGCTGGCACTCAGATTTCGACTCGGAATCAAACGGTGGCCGAGAAAGTGAATCATCATGTTATTGAAATAGACATAATCGAAGTCGTTGCCATCCAGACTATGGAAGTCAAGAACAATGAACTCATCCGGGTTTTGTTTCAGGAAACTTTCCAGGTCGGTGATCAGGTTCCCCAGGGTTCGGGAGTTGCGGTGCCCGCCATGGTGAGCACGAAACTTGCCGACGCCTTCTGCCTTGGAGTCGTAGATCAGGCGAATGTCCAGCACCCTTGCGCCATGGTGTAGCTGAGCGTGGAACGAATCATGCTGGCAGGCGAGCCAGTGGCGGGGTGGGCCGAAAACTGGATAGTCGGCGCGCCAGTCGCTGCCGGCGTTGTGGGTTCCTGGCAGCGTCAGCTCAGAAATGGAAAGAGAATCGATGGAAGGTGTCGCCGCCATCCAGTCATGGGTGGCGAAGTTGTTGTTGTCGATCATGTATGCATCCTGCACTAGTTGATTGATTGCACCACTTTCAAATGATGAGAGTGGTGAAGGCAGGATGTTTATAGTGTTTAATTTGTTTATTTGCCAACGATGGATTGATGCAATTTATTGGCTCTTGTGTTTATACATTTCGAGAGCGAATTACTTGTTCAGGTTTTTTGCTTCAATCCACTGCGCCATGTATTGCGTACTTTTATGTGAATGATGTCGCAGCATGCTGCCGGTGAAATTGTTCCTTCTTAGTTGAGCAAGATTTTTACGGCAGTCCAACAGTTTATTGATTAATGCCGGACCATGTATCGCTTGCTGATAAACGTCCTCGAGTAGCGTTTGCCCATGGGACCGGGCCGCTTGCCAGGCAATGTCATCGCTATAAAGCTTCACTGCGGCATTGGCCAGATCCTGCGCGGTGCGGCAGATCGCCCCCGGCCATGGCTGATCGGTATGCATGCCTTCAGCCCCGATCGGCGTGGTGACACTCGGTGTGCCGCAGAGCATGGCATCAATCAATTTGCCCTTGATTCCGGCGCCAAAACGCAAGGGCGCCAGGCAGATGCGCGCATCGGACATGACCTGCAACGCATCCTCGGCCCAGTTCATGATGTGAAAACCCTGCGCGGCATTGTGCAGTGCTGCTGCCTTGGGCGGCGTGTAGGCGCCGTACAGATGCAATTGGGCTTTTGGCAGTTGCTCGCGGATCAGCGGCCAGACGGTGGATTTCATCCACAACACGGCGTCCCAGTTCGGCGCGTGACGGAAGTTGCCGATACTGAGGAAATGCGCGCGCTCCTCGAAGGGTTTCGCTGGCGTACTCGGTGGCTCGACCATCAAGGGACACCAGTGCAACAGCTCGGGCGGCAGCTTGAACTGCTGCACCAGCAACTCGATTTCCAACTGCGAGATCATCAGGTTCAGGTCGCAGCGATACAGGGCGGCGATCTCGCGTTTGGCCAGATCGGTGTCCGCCATCAGCTCGAACTCTTCAGCCAGCGCCGGGGCAAATAGCTCAGCGAAGTCGTTGGCGTCATCGCTGAGCTTCAGCCGGTTCTTCAACCGCTGATGCCGTGCATGCCGCAAGCTTTGCAGGTCCGAGGTTTCCAGTACCCGCAGGGCATCGGGGCAATGTTTCTCCACGCGCCAGCCGAATTGCTCTTCGATCATGAACTGGTCGAACAACACGATATCCGGCATCAGTTCGCTGATGAATGTGTCGAAACTGCTGTTGTTCAGTTCGATCGGGACTTCGCGGATGCCCAGCGCGGTCAGGTCGGCGCGGTGTTCGCCAGTGCCGGCCGGGCTGGCAAAAGTGATTTGCCAGCCCTGTTGCAGGAACGTCTCGAGAATCTGCATCACATGCCCGCTCGCAGCGGAGGAGCGGGGTTCCGGCCAGACGTAACCAATGACGAGGACTTTGGTTGCGGGCTGACTCATGAGAAACGGTTCCTGAAACGAAGAGACGGAAAAAAGGCGCGCGGATTAGACCATAATCCACGTGTCGGGTGATCCGTGTTTATTGGGTGTGCATCGGGCAAGACCGAGCAAGAAGACCACCGGCAGGGCGCGTGACAGCGTCATTCAGGTATTGAAGTCTCGCGTTCAGGATTGCCCGAGTACGGATTTGACCTTGTCACGCAGTTGATCAATGGAAAAAGGCTTGCCGATTACGTGCATGTCCTTCGGTACTTCAATCGTTTCTGCATAACCGCTGGCAAACAGAATCGGCAGGGCGGGGCGAATGTTGCGGGCTTCGGTGGCCAGTTGACGGCCATCCATGATCGGCAGGCCGACGTCGGTCATCATCAGGTCGATGTGCTGGTTCACGTCCTTGAGGATTTCCAGCGCCTGTTCGCTGCCGTCCGCTTCCAGGACCTTGAACTCCAATTCCTCCAGCACGTCGACGATCAGCATGCGCACGATGGCATCGTCTTCTACTACAAGGATGGTGGACACAGGGCTGGACATAATGGCGGCTCTCAAGAATGGGGGACGGGGCACCGGTCGATCAAAAATGCCGGGCTCTTGCATGAGTAAGTGGCGCATAGCCACAAGTTCCCGAATGGATACAAAAAAGAATAGGCGCAAACGGGGGGGGGCAAGGATAACCGTTGGCCTTGGATTAGGCGCAGGCAATTGTGGGAAAACAGTACTAAAGCTGTGAGAAAAATGGATCCATGGTGCCGTTTTGGGGCAAACTCCCTGGTTTTCACCAGTTCGACAAGGCTGCCACATGTCCTCTCCGTCTTCGGTTGATGAGCAACGGTTTCGCAAACTCTTGAGCCGCAACGTCAGTTTGCCGTTGGGCGTCGGCGTGATCAGTGCGGTGTTTTTCATCTCATTGATCACCTATTTGTTGTCCGTGATTCAGTGGGTGGAACACACCGACCGGGTGATCAATAACGCCAACGAAGCGGTGAAACTCACCGTGGATCTGGAAACCGGCATGCGCGGGTATCTGCTCAGCGGCGACGAGCACTTCCTCGACCCGTACGAGACGGCCAAGCCCCGCATCGCCGTGGCACTGAATACCTTGCTTGAACTGACTGCCGACAATCCGGCTCAAACCGACCGCCTGCGTCGTCTTCAGGCGCTGCAAACCGAGTGGGCGACGTATGCGCAGTCGATGATCGATCTGCAACGCGCGAGCGGTGATTACAAGTCCGCGGTCAAAGCGGGGAAGGGCAAGCGCCTGACCGACGAAATACGTAAACAGTTCGAAGATGTAATTGAAACCGAGCAGTTGCTGCGAGCTTCACGCAACGAAGACGTGCGCCGCACCACGATCTGGAGCATTAGCCTTTATCTGCTGTTCGTGGCCGGCATCAGCGGTCTGCTGGCCTATGTCGGTCGGCGCGATCTGGTCAACCTGTCGCAAAGCTATGGCGCGACCCTGGCGGCGCAAGAGGCCAGTGCAAAACGTCTGGAACAGCAAGCCTGGTTGCGCAACGGCCAGACCCAGCTCGCCGAGCAAGTGCTGGGGCAACTGACGGTCAATCTGCTGGGGCGCAATATTCTGCAATTCTGCGCCCAGTACCTCGGCACCGCCGTGGCCGCGTTGTATGTGCGCGAGGAACATGGCGGCCTCAAACGCGTGGCGACTTACGGATTCTCCCGCGAACAGGAACAACAGAATCAAGTGATCTACAGCGATGAAGGCCTTGTCGGGCAGGTCGCCCAGCAGGCTCGGCTGATTCGTCTCGATTCGGTGCCTTCCGACTACTTCAAGGTCAGTTCCGGCTTGGGTGAAGGCCTGCCGCACAGTGTGCTGGTGGTGCCTACCAGTGATGACGAACGAGTCAACGGTGTGATCGAGCTCGGTTTCCTGCGTCCGCTCACCGATCGCGACGTGGCGCTGCTGGAACTGATCGCCGGCAACATTGGTACGTCCATCGAAGCGGCGCGCTATCGCCAGCGTCTGCAGGAAGTGCTGGCCGAAACCCAGCAACTCAATGAAGAGTTGCAGGTGCAGCAGGAAGAGTTGAAAACCGCCAATGAAGAGTTGGAGGAGCAGTCGCGCATTCTCAAGGAATCCCAGGCCCATCTGGAAACCCAGCAAGTCGAGCTGGAACAGACCAACGAGCAACTGGCCGAACAGGCCCAGACCCTGGCCGAGCAGCGCGACGCCATGGATCAGAAGAACACCGAGCTCAATCAGGCCCAGGCACAACTCGAAGAACGCGCCGAAGAGCTGCAGCGTTCGAGCAAGTACAAATCCGAATTCCTCGCCAACATGTCCCACGAGCTGCGCACGCCGCTCAACAGTTCGCTGATCCTGGCCAAGCTGCTGGCAGAAAACCCGCAGGACAACCTCAGTGCCGAGCAGGTCAAATTTGCCGAATCGATCTATTCCGCCGGCAACGATCTGCTCAACCTGATCAACGACATTCTCGATATTTCCAAGGTGGAAGCCGGCAAACTCGAAGTGATGCCGGAAAACACCAGTGTCGCGCGCCTGGCCGATGGCCTGCGCAGCGTGTTCGAACCGTTGGCGGCGGACAAGAAACTGACGTTCACCGTCGAATTGCAGCCCGATGCGCCCATCACTCTGTTCACCGACCGCCAGCGTCTGGAACAGATAATCAAGAACCTGTTGTCCAACGCCGTAAAATTCACCGAGCAGGGCACGGTCAGCCTGACCATCGCCGGCCAGCCGGACGATCGCATCGCTTTCATTGTGCGCGACTCGGGGATCGGGATTGCGCAGGATCAGCAGGAAAGCATTTTCGAAGCCTTCCGCCAGGCCGACGGCACCACCAACCGCAAATACGGTGGCACTGGCCTGGGCCTGTCGATTTCCCGGGATCTGGCGACCTTGCTGGGTGGCTCGATCAGCGTCAGCAGCGCGCCGGGGCAGGGCAGCACCTTTACGCTGGTATTGCCGCAGCAATACAACGAACCAGGTGATACGCCGGTTGCACCGCTGACCTTCAGCCCGCCGGCCTCTGCGCCGGTCATCGCCCCTGTCGCAGCGGTTTCGCCTTTGGCGCCCGTAGACATCCCGCGCTTCAACGACGACCGCAACAAGGCACCGTTCACTACCCGCTGCATTCTGGTGGTGGAAGACGAGCCGAATTTCGCTCACATCCTCTACGACCTGGCCCATGAACTGGGCTATCAGTGCCTGGTCGCCCACGGCGCCGATGAAGGTTACGACCTGGCGAAAGAATTCGTGCCGGACGCGATCCTGCTGGACATGCGCCTGCCGGATCATTCGGGCCTGACCGTTCTGCAACGCCTGAAAGAACACGCCGAAACCCGCCATATCCCGGTGCACGTGATTTCCGTGGAAGACCGCGTCGAAGCGGCGATGCACATGGGCGCCATCGGTTATGCGGTCAAGCCGACTACCCGCGAAGAGCTCAAGGACGTGTTCGCCCGTCTCGAGGCCAAGCTGACCCAAAAGGTCAAACGCGTGCTGCTGGTGGAGGACGACGATCTGCAACGCGAAAGCATCGCCCGTCTGATCGGTGATGACGACATCGAAATCACTGCTGTCGGCCTGGCGCAAGACGCACTGGAACTGCTGCGCACAACGATCTTCGATTGCATGGTCATCGACCTGAAGCTGCCGGACATGCTCGGCAACGACCTGCTCAAGCGCATGTCGACCGAGGATATTTGCTCGTTCCCGCCGGTCATTGTCTACACAGGACGCAACCTGACCCGCGACGAAGAAGCCGAACTGCGCAAGTATTCGCGCTCGATCATCATCAAAGGCGCCCGCTCGCCGGAACGCCTGCTGGACGAGGTCACACTCTTTCTGCACAAAGTCGAATCGCAGTTGTCCCATGAACGGCAGAAGATGCTCAAGACCGCCCGCAGCCGCGACAAGGTCTTCGAGGGTCGCAAAGTGCTGCTGGTGGACGACGATGTGCGCAACATCTTCGCCCTGACCAGTGCGCTGGAAACCAAGGGTGCAGTCGTGGTGATCGGCCGTAACGGCCGTGAAGCGATTGAAAAACTGAATGAAGTCGAGGACATCGACCTGGTGCTGATGGACGTGATGATGCCGGAAATGGATGGTTTCGAAGCCACCATGGAAATCCGCAAGGATCCGCGCTGGCGCAAGCTGCCGATCATCGCGGTGACGGCCAAGGCCATGAAGGACGATCAGGAGCGCTGCCTGCAGGCGGGCGCCAATGATTACCTGGCCAAGCCCATTGACCTGGATCGCCTGTTCTCGCTGATTCGCGTGTGGTTGCCGAAGATGGAACGCATTTAGTGGAACGTAGTAATCCCGTTGAACGAAACAGTGAAATCGAACTGCGGCTGTTGATTGAGGCGATTTATCTCAAGTACAGCTATGACTTTCGCGATTACTCCGGCGCCTCGATCAAGCGCCGGGTGCAACACGCGCTGAGCCAGTTCGAGTGCGCGACCATCTCGGCCTTGCAGGAGAAAGTCCTGCACGACCCGACGGCGTTCATGCAGTTGCTGCAATTGCTGACGATCCCGGTCAGCGAGATGTTCCGCGATCCGTCGCACTTCCTGGCGATCCGTCAGGAAGTAGTGCCGCTGCTCAAGACCTATCCGTCGATCAAGATCTGGATCGCCGGCTGCAGCACCGGCGAGGAGGTCTACTCGATGGCGATCCTGCTGCGCGAAGAAGGCCTGCTCGACCGCACGATCATCTACGCCACCGACATCAACCCGCGCTCGCTGGACAAGGCCAAGCAGGGGATCTTTTCGATGGAGAACGTGCGCGCCTACACCGCCAACTATCAGCAGGCCGGCGGTCAGCGCTCGTTTGCCGACTACTACACTGCAGCCTATGGCTACGCGATTTTCGACAAGAGCCTGTGCGAGAACGTGACCTTCGCCGATCACAGCCTGGCGACCGATAGTGTATTCTCCGAAACTCAATTAATTTCGTGTCGTAACGTGTTGATTTACTTCAACAAAAAACTTCAGGATCGAGCGTTCGGGTTGTTCCATGAATCATTGTGCCACCGTGGATTCCTGGTCTTGGGCAGCAAGGAAACTTTGGATTTTTCCGGCTACTCCAACCAGTTCGAACCGCTGGTGAAACAAGAACGGATCTACCGTAAATCATGAACAGTGCAGCGGATTTGCCTCGTGTCGGGGCGATTGTGGTCGGAGCTTCCGCCGGTGGCGTTGAGGCTTTGCTGACCTTGCTTGGTTCACTGCGTGCCGGGTTCGGTCTGCCGATCATCATCGTCCTGCATTTGCCGGAAGAGCGCCGCAGCCAGCTCGCCGAGGTGTTTGCCCGGCGAGTGGCGCTGCCGGTCGCAGAGGCCATCGACAAGCAGGACATCACCCCCGGCACCGTGTATTTCGCGACGCCGGGTTATCACTTGTCGGTAGAACAGGATTTCAGCCTGTCGCTGAGCCTTGAAGACCGCCTGCATCATTCGCGGCCTTCGATCGACTTTCTGTTCGAATCCGCCGCCGATGCCTACGGGCCGGCGCTGGCCGCCGTGTTGCTGACCGGCGCCAACCACGATGGCGCACGGGGCCTGGCGCAAGTCAAACGCCTGGGCGGCCTGACCATCGTGCAGGACCCCGACGAGGCGCAGGTCGCCACCATGCCTCGCGCGGCACTGAAAACGCATCAACCGGATTACATCCTTCCCATAAACGGCATCGGCCGTCTGCTTGTCGAGCTGGAACGAATCGCATGCTGAGTAATATCCAGGCAAAACTGCTGATCGTCGACGATCTGCCCGAGAACCTGCTGGCCCTCGAAGCGCTGATCAAACGTGAGGATCGCACCGTCTACAAAGCATTGTCGGCGGACGAAGCACTGTCGCTGCTGCTGCAACACGAATTCGCCATGGCCATCCTCGACGTGCAGATGCCCGGCATGAACGGCTTCGAGCTGGCCGAGCTGATGCGTGGTACCGAGAAAACCAAAAACATCCCGATCATCTTCGTCAGCGCCGCCGGCCGTGAACTCAATTACGCGTTCAAAGGCTATGAAAGCGGTGCTGTGGACTTCCTGCACAAGCCGCTGGATATCCATGCGGTGAAGAGCAAGGTCAACGTCTTCGTCGACCTGTACCGCCAGAGCAAGGCGATGAAGCAACAGGTCGAAGCCCTGGAGCAGAGTCGTCGCGAACAGGAAGCGCTGCTGCAGCAACTGCAAAGCACCCAGGGCGAACTGGAGCAGGCGGTGCGCATGCGTGACGATTTCATGTCGATCGTCGCCCACGAAGTGCGCACGCCGCTCAACGGCCTGATCCTCGAGACCCAACTGCGCAAGATGCACCTGGCCCGGGACAACGCCGCCGCGTTCACCCTCGACAAGATGCACGCCATGGTCGACCGCGACGAGCGCCAGATCAAAAGCCTGATCCGGCTGATCGAGGACATGCTCGACGTGTCGCGGATCCGCACCGGCAAGCTGTCGATCCGACCGAGTCGCTTCGATCTCGCGCAACTGGTGGGCACTCTGCTGGAGAATTTCGCCCAGCAGATCGAAGCTGCCGAGACCGAAGTCAGCTTCACCGCGACCGAGCCGGTGGAAGGGCAGTGGGATGAATTCCGTATCGAGCAGGTGGTGTCGAACCTGCTGACCAACGCGTTGCGTTATGGCGGCAAAAGTCCGATCCAGGTTCGGGTTTATCGCGAAGGCAATGAGGCTCGGGTCGAAGTTCAGGATCAGGGCATCGGCATCAGCGAGGAGAACCAGAAACGCATTTTTCAACAGTTCGAACGGGTCTCCGCCAAGACGGTGGTGGCCGGCCTCGGGCTGGGTCTGTTCATTTCCGAGCAGATCGTCGCCGCCCATGGCGGCTCCATCGTCGTCGAAAGCAAGATCAACGAGGGCGCCCTGTTTCGCGTTTGTCTGCCGCTCCAGGAAAACGGCAAAACAAACGCAACCTCTGAGTGACCACACGGTCGTATCAGCAGCTATTGACCGAACAAAGGCTTCCCATGAGCGTAGATGCACAAGATGTAGTACTCGTCGTCGAGGACGAACCGGTGATCCTGATGGTCCTGACCGATTATTTGTCAGGCCAGGGCTATCGCGTATTGCAGGCCGAAAACGGCGAGCAGGCGTTCGAGATTCTGGCGAGCAAGCCGCATCTGGACATGTTGATTACTGATTTCCGCCTGCCTGGCGGGATCTCCGGCGTGCAGATCGCCGAGCCTGCCGTCAAATTGCGCCCGGATCTGAAGGTGATCTTCATCAGCGGCTATCCGCAGGAAATCCGCGAGACCGGCAGCCCGATCACTCGTCGGGCACCGATCCTGGAAAAACCGTTCGATCTGGATGTGTTGCAGGAGAAGATTCAGGAACTGCTGGCCTGAGGCGTCAACCGCCTCAGCTCTTGATCATTTCCCGCACCTTCGCCGTCAACAGATCGAAGGTGAACGGCTTGGTGATCATCTGCATGCCAGAGTCGAGGAAGCCGCCGCGCACCGCCGCGTGCTCGGCATAACCGGTGATGAACAGGACCTTCAAGTCTGGCCGGTATTGCCGGCCGATTTCCGCCAGTTGCCGACCGTTCATGCCCGGCAGGCCGACGTCACTGATCAGCAGATCGATGCGTTGCTCCGAATCCAGAATCGGCATGGCACCGTCAGCGTCGCCGGCCTCGACAAACCTGTAACCCAATTCACTCAATACCGCACTGACCAGCACGCGCACGGCCGGGTCGTCCTCGACAATCAATACGGTTTCGCCTTCCACGGCGTCCGGCGCCTGCTCCATGTCAACCGGTGCGTGAGGCAGTGATTCACCCTGGAAGCGCGGCAGATAGAGTTTGACTGTGGTGCCCTCATCGATTTTGCTGTCGATCGACACATGACCACCGGATTGCTTGCTGAAGCCATAAATCATCGACAGACCCAGCCCCGTGCCCTGGCCGATTGGCTTGGTGGTGAAAAACGGGTCGAACGCGCGATTGATGACGCTTTCCGGCATGCCGCAGCCATTGTCAGTCACGCTCAATACGACGTAATCACCGGGCTCCAGATTGCTATAGGTCGCGGTGTAGTCGCGATCCAGCACCTGATTCTTCGTCTCGACCACCAGATTGCCGCCGTCGGGCATTGCGTCGCGCGCGTTGATGACAAGGTTGAGCAGGGCGCTTTCCAATTGATTGGGGTCGGCCTCGGCCACCCACAATTTTTCGTGCAGACGCATGTCCAGCTGAATGCTTTCGTTGAGGCTGCGTTGCAGCAGCTCGCCCATCGACTGCACCAGATCGTTCATATGCACGGCTTTGGAGTCCAGCGACTGGCGACGGGAAAACGCCAGCAGCCGATGGGTCAGGCCGGCGGCGCGGTTGGCCGAAGTCACACCGAGGTCGATCAGGCTGTCGAGATCATCCAGGCGGCCACGGGCCAACCGACGGCGTAGCAATTCAAGACTGCCGATGATGCCGGTCAGCATGTTGTTGAAGTCGTGGGCGATACCGCCGGTGAGCTGGCCGACCGCTTCCATCTTCTGCGACTGTCGAAGGGCTTCCTCGTTGTGCCGCAGCTGTGCGGTGCGCTCTTCGACTTGTTGCTCGAGGGTTTCGAGGGTCGATTGCAGGCGCCGTTCGCTATTGCTCAGATCGATCAGGCGATCGCGGGCTTCGTATTGTCGTCGTCGCCCGCGCAGGGCGGTGGAAATGAGGCTGACCAACGTTGCCGGATGAAAAGGGCGTTCAAGGAACGTCACGTTGCCCAGTAATTTGCTGAGCTGCGACGAGGGCCCTTGTTCGGATCCTCCGTGATGGGTGAGCAAGACAATTGGCAAGTCAGACCACGCCGGTTGTTGCTCCAGGTACAGCAGCAGGCCTTCGAGTTCCGGACCATTCAGGGCCTCGGCCGCGATCAGCAGCAGCCCGGCGCCAGGCTCGAGTTCGGTGCACAGGGTGGCCAGATCGGGCGTGATCAGGCCACCGTATCCGGCCTCGTTGAGGATCATCAGCGCCACTTGGCTGTCGCGACCCTGGGGCGCAAGAATCAACGCCCGTTCCGACAGCGGTACGGTGAGTGTCACAAGTTGTCATCCTTGAGCAGCGGGTTACTCGCGCCGAGGTAGGTGGGGACTCCGCGCAGCACACCCTGGAAGGCTTCCAGCGGTTCACCGATGGTCATGCCTTGCTTGGAAATGCGGAATTCACGAATGGTCGATTCGTGGCTGCCGGTGCGTTTCTTGATGATCGAAATCGCCCGACGCACTTTACCGAGGGCTTCGAAGTAGCGCAGCAGAATCACCGTGTCAGCGAGGTACGTGATGTCGACCGGAGCCTGCATGTCGCCGACCAGTCCATGCTGGGCGACGGTCATGAACGTCGCGGCGCCCTTGCGGTTCAGGTACAGCAACAGTTCGTGCATGTGCAGTACCAGCGCGTTCTCTTCCGGCATCGCGGCCTGATAGCCGTTGATGCTGTCGATCACAACGGTCTTGATGTCACCTTCATCGACGCAGCGTCGCACCCGGTGGGAAAACTCGCCAGGAGAAAGCTCGGCAGCATCCACCTGCTCGATCAGCAGATTGCCGGTGGCCTGCAGGGCCTTGAGGTCGATGCCGATGTTATTCATGCGCTCGAATAGCAGGCCCAGTTCTTCGTCGAAAATGAACAGCGCGGCCTTTTCACCACGCGCCACGGCGGCTGCCGCGAAAATCATGGTGATCAAGGATTTGCCGGTCCCCGCCGGGCCCAGAATCAGCGTGCTGGAGCCAGTCTCGATACCGCCACCCAGCAGGGCGTCCATTTCCTTGATGCCGCTGGACAGTTGCAACCGCGGGTAATCGCCCCGGTGCTCCGCCGCCACCAGACGCGGGAAGACGTGCACGCCATCGCCCATGATGGTGAAGTCATGGAAGCCGCCACGGTATTTCTGGCCACGATACTTGATCACCCGCACGCGACGGCGTTCGGCGCCATAGTTGGGGGTCAGTTCTTCGAGGCGGATCACGCCGTGCGCGACACTGTGAACGGTTTTGTCGAGGGATTCGGTGGTCAGGTCGTCCAGCAGCAATACCGTGGCGTCGTAGCGCACGAAGTAATGCTTGATCGCCAGGATCTGTCGACGGTAGCGCAGGGAGCTTTGCGCCAGCAGGCGGATTTCCGAGAGACTGTCGAGCACGACCCGCGTGGGTTTGAACCGCTCGACCACTTCGAAAATCTGCTTGGTCGCTTCGCCCAGTTCAAGATCCGAGGAGTACAGAAGGCTCTGATGATGCTCGGCGTTGAGCAGGCTTTCGGGCGGCGTCAGCTCGAAAATTTCGATGTTTTCGTTCAGTTCCCAACCGTGGGACGCCGCGCCCTGGCGCAATTCGCGCTCGGTTTCGGACAGCGTGATGTACAACGAACGTTCGCCGGCACGGGCGCCGGCCAGCAAAAAATGCAACGCGACTGTGGTTTTACCGGTTCCAGGCTCGCCCTCCAGCAAGAAAACATGACTGCGGGACAAACCACCAGCCAGGATATCGTCGAGACCCTCGATGCCGGTGGCGGCTTTTGCACTGATCAACGCGTTCGATGTAGACAAAAAATGCCCTCTCATGACTAGGGGAAACGCGGCAGCGGGCGCCGGACGCCGTTTTGGCACTGCCTGTTTACTTGACCTTTTGCCGTGACGACGGTTCCGATTTTCTTGCGGGATGTCGAGAAGGCCGCTAGAGGCCTTGCTGCAAAGAGGGATCGTCCGGGTTCATCTGTTCGAGCTGCGCCAGCAGAATCTGCACGTTCTGCAACTGACCGCTTTCTTTCCAGTAGTTGATCAGCAACACCCGCGCCTTACGATCGGCAGGATGACGCTGGACGATTTCCTGCAACTGCTTTTGCGCCGCTTCCAGTTCTTCGGCGCTGTGCAGGGTCGTGGCGAGGTCGTAGCGATAGTCCTTGTTATCGGGCTCAAGCTCCACGGCTTTGGACAAACCGAGCAGGGCGTACTCGCGTTGATCGTGGTGCAGCAGCCAGAGTCCCAGCGCATGTTGCAGATAAGCCGAGTCAGGCTGGGCCTTCAATTGTCGGGCGAGCAATTGTCGCGCGGCGTCGCTCTGACCCTGACGATCGAGCACTTCGATCTGCATCACCAGCGCCGGCAGGTTGCCGGGGTCGACACGCAAGGTCTGTTCCAGCGCTTCCTGTGCCTGTTTCAACTCGGCGTTGTGCAGATACAGGCGCGCCAGTTGCACGTAGTTGGCGGCGCTTTCCGGCTGACTCTTGAGCGCCTGCTCCCACACATCGATGCCTTGCTGAAGCGGGGCGAAATACAGGCCCAGTTGATCCGGCGACAAGCCGAGCAGGGCGTTGATTGCCGCAAAACGAACGTTCTGATCTTCATCCTCGAGCAACGGGCCGAGCAGCAGGCTGCGCTGGCCACCGGGCACCAGACCGGTCACGCTCCTGATGGCTGCCATTCGCACGTCGGGAGATTCATGCTGCAGATCGGCATCCGCCAGTTTCAAGGCTTGCGGACTCGGGTAGTTGGGCAGTTCGGCATGCAGCCAGACCCGCCGCTTGGCGGACAAATCCGGACGTCCCAGCTGTTGATACAGAACCCGCGCGGCACCCGGCTGACCGGCACGAGCGGCGTCCAGCGCTTCACTGTAACCATGCCTGATCGCTTCTGGCACAACCGGCACTGTGCTGCGAAAAGACAGCCACCCAACGAGCAGGACCAACACAAGGCCGAGGCTGATGAGCAAATAGCGGCGAGACTGAGGCATGCGAATTTCCGAAACTTTCGTTTTGTAGCGGAGGTCGCAAGCTTCTGTCAGCTCGCGCCGTGAGTCAAACCCTCTGCCCGATATGGCCTACTACAGGCGTTGAATCGACCTACAGCTTGTGTCGACTCTGTTTGCCGTCATGCCCTCCATGCAGTGTCTACGCTTGCAGAAGTTGTTTCGAAGAGGCTACCCATGCAATCCCTGCTTGTTTATTTCAAGGCGGTGATCCACCCCAGCCAGGCCGTGCTGCTGTTTGGTTTACGCACCATTGCCGCCGGATTGCTGACCTTGTACCTGGCGTTCCTGTTCGACCTGGATCAGCCGAAGTGGTCGATCATGGCCGTGGTGATCATCAGCCAGCCACTGGCCGGGATGGCGCTGGCACGCAGCTTCGGACAAATCATCGGGACAACCCTTGGCGCGGTGGTGGCGGTGGTGCTGATGGCGATCTTTCCCCAGGCGCCGTTGCCGTTCATCACGACCCTGGCGCTGTGGCTGGCCCTGTGCACGGCGGGCGGCACGTTGCTGCGCTACACCAGTTCCCAGGCGTTCGTGTTGAGCGGGTATACCGCCGTGGTGGTGGCGCTGCTGGCGATTCCGGATCAGGACGGCACCTTTCTGCTGGCGGTGACCCGGGTTACCGAAACCTTGCTGGCGGTGGCGTGCGTATGCGTGGTCAGCCTGCTGACGGCGCGGCCCGAGGCGGTATCACGCAACTATTTCGCGAAGGTCGATCAGGTGATCAAGCTCGCCGCCACCCATGCCGCCGCTGTGCTTCGCACCGAAGAAAGCGAAGCGGACTTTCAGCGTCGGCAAATGCAGCTGCTGGGGGAGATCAGCGCCCTCGAAGGCCTGCGCCGGCACTTGTATTTCGATGCTCCACGCCTGCGCAGTGCCAACAATCTGGTGCTGTTGCTGGGCAATCAGCTGATGCTGCTGACCTCGCGCCTCACCGCGTTGCGTCACCAGCGGGAACTGCTCACCGAACGCTGGGAGGGCGATCTGCCGCTGGACATCCAGCAATTGCGTGCCGAGGAGCTGGCACTGCTTGATCAGCTCGCACAGCAAGGACGCTCACTGCCAGCCGAGGTGCGGCACCAGTTCGTCGCGCTGCAACAGCAATTCGAAGCGCTGGCCTACAAGGCCGAACAACTGACGGAAGACATGAGTGCAACCCTGCGCTCGCTGGCCTGGGCATTGCGCTGGGAACAGGCGCGGCTGTTGCAGCAACTGGAGCAGATTCTCGAACTGAGCGATGCGATACAGGAAGGCCGGGAGGCCAGCTGCATGTTCCGTGGCCAGTCCAGCCCCTTGCACCTGGATTTCACGCTCGCGACGATGAACGCCATCCGCGCATTCAGCGCGTTATTGGTGGCCGGACTGATCTGGATCGAAACCGCCTGGGACGGCGCGCGGGGCGGGATGATTCTGGTGGGGATTCTGTGTTCGCTGATGGCGACGTTTCCGCGCCCGTTGGTTGCTGCGCAGAGTTACGCGCGAGGGTTGGGACTGGCCCTGGTGGTTTCGGCGTTTTATCAGTTCATGCTGGTCCCGGCGATCAGTGATTTCGAAATGTTGGCCTTGTTGCTCGCGCCTTTGCTGTATGTGATCGCGGTCGGACTGTCCAGCCCGGCCACCGCCGGTATCGGAATGGGGCTGGGGCTGTCGAGTTTCCTGATGCTCGGTCCGCAGAACGTCGGCACCGGGCAGAACACCGCCATTCAATGGTTCGAATTCGCCGGGGCCTATGTCAGTGCGGCGATGCTGGCTTTGATTGTCTACGCCTGGATCTTCCCTTTTCGCCCGGCCTTTCGAATCAGGCGCTTTTATAACGAGGCGCGGGAGCAGGTCTATCAACTGACAAAAAGCCCGGCTACCGACGAAGAGCAATTCGCCTTCGAAAGTCGAATGGTCGATCGCCTGACTTCAATGCTGGGCGTGTTACCCGCCGCCAACGATCGGGACATGCAGCGCCTGTATGAAATCAGTCTCGCCTGCGTGGCGCTGGGCGTGGCCATGCACCAACTGAGGCAACAGGCACAGAACAACGCCTTGCTCACGGACGCTTTCGGTCGGCAGCTGTCGCCGGCGCTGCGTCAGACCGGTCGTTTCGTCGCCGGCCGACCGGATGTGCGCCTGACACCGTTGCTGACTACGCTGCATTCGCTCGGCGATGAGCTGGATGCCTTGCATGTCGCCACCCATGAACACCTATGGTCGGTGTTTCGCATGCGAGTGGCCCTGTTGATCGTGGTGTCGTTTCTGGAGCGGCATGGCGAACATTTGCAGCCCGACCGTTCTGAAGGAGAGTCCGTCCTTGCCCATTGATTTCGAGATCGGCGGCGTTTACTTGCCTCCTATCGCCCAGGCCTTGTTGCTGGCCATACCGGTTTTTCTGCTGCTCGACTGGGGTTTGCGCCGGCTTGGCGTCCTGCGTTTTGTCTGGCATGAGGCGCTGTTCGAGGGCGCCTTGTACGCCTGCGTGTGCGCCACACTGATTTTGCTGATGGGAGCCTGAAACCTTGAAGACGTTGCTCACTCGATTGACGACCTTGGCAGTGGTGCTGCTGGCAATCGTGCTTGGCTGGTTTGCCTGGGAACATTACACCCGAGCTCCGTGGACGCGGGATGCGCGGGTGAGGGCGGATGTGGTGACGCTGTCGGCGGATGTTTCGGGCCGCATCGTCACACTGGCGGTGCAGGACAATCAGCATGTCGACAAGGGCCAGTTGTTGCTGGAGATCGACCCGGCTCGTTACAGCCTCGCGGTCGAGCATGCGAAACGCTCGGTGGAGGTCTCAAAGGCCACGCTCGGGCAGTCGCAAGCGGCGATTGTCGCCAGCGAAGCGTTGCTCAAACAGCGCCAGAGCGAAGAACGCCGGCGACGCACGCTCAAGCAAGGGTTCGCGATTTCCGGGGAGGAGTGGGAGAAGTCCAGTACTGACGTGGCGGTTGCCCAGGCCGATCTGTTGCGCAATCAGGCCAATCTCGGTCTGGCTGAAGCCAACGTGCAACTGGCGATAGCTGCATTGACCCAGGCCGAACTGGATCTGCAACGTACCCGAGTCGAAGCGCCGGTCAGCGGTTACGTCACAAATCTGCTGACCCGTCAGGGGGATTACGCGGTGGCCGGTAGCGCCCTGCTGGCACTGGTGGACAGCGGCTCCTTTTATGTCAGCGGCTATTTCGAGGAAACCAAACTGCCACGGATCGAGGAGGGTGATCGTGTGCGGATCGAATTGATGAGCGGGGAAAAATTCGGTGGAACCGTGCAAAGCATCGCCTTCGCCATTGCCGACCGGGAAAACGCCCCGGGAAGTCGATTGCTGGCCAACATCAACCCCAGCTACACCTGGGTGAAATTGGCGCAACGGGTACCGGTGCGGATCGGCATCGACCCTGATTACGCAGGCAAGGATCGATTGAGAGCCGGCACCACGGCGACGGTCACAGTGCTGGAAAACCGAGAAAGACAGGTACAAAAAAGCCCCGCGACCGAATGATACGCGGGGCAAAAAATTTGGTTGGTTGCGGCCAACCAAAGGAGCTCTTTAAAAACCTGTTACTTGCTGGCGACCGTCTCCGGCTGCCAACCGCCACCGAGGGCCTTGTAGATCGCTACGATGCCGCGATACAGATCCACTTCGGCCTGGGCCTGACTGTCCTCGGCGTTCAAACGTTCACGCTGGGCGTCGAGCAACACCAGGAAGTCGGTGGTGCCTTCGCGGTAGCGAATTTCGGCGAGGTCGGCAGCCTTGCGGCTTGATTCGCTCTGGCGGATCAGCGAGATCAGCCGTTGCTGACGTTTGCCGTAATCGCTGAAGGCGTTTTCCGACTCTTCCAGCGCGAGCAATACTTGCTGCTCGTAGGTCGCCAGTGCGCCTTCGGCATCGGCATCGGCGCCGCGCAGACGGGCCCGCACGCTACCGAGGTCGAACGCTGCCCAGGTGATGCTTGGGCCCAGTGCCCAGGCGTTGGCCGCCGAGGAACCGATCTGCGAACCACGCCCGGCCGTCCAGCCGAGGAAACCGCTAAGGCTGACCCGAGGGAACAGATCGGCCTTGGCCACACCGATACGCGCCGTGGCCGAAGCCAGTTTGCGTTCGGCGCTGAGGATGTCCGGACGACGCTGCAGCAGTTCGCCCGGATCACCGATCGGCAAGGCCTTGGCAATCGCCGGCAGGTCTTTCGGGCTCAGGTCGACGGTCAGCTTGTCCGGACGTTCACCCAGCAGGGTGGCGATGCGGTTTTTCTGCCGGGCCTGTTCCGCCTGCAACTGCGGCACGCTGGCTTCGACCGACGCCAGACGGGCATCGGCCCGTTCAACATCGAGCTGATCGCCAACGCCGGCGTCACGCAGGCTGATGGTGATCTTGCGCGACTCCTGCTGGTTGTTCAGGTTGGCCAGGGCGATCTTTTCCCGAAGCTGGGCGCCGCGCAGTTGACCGTAAGCGTCCACCAGTTCGGCAATCATGGTGACTTGCAGTTGATACAGATCGGCTTCGGCCGCTTGCTGGTCGGCGTCGCTGGCTTCCAGATTACGCTGGATGCGTCCAAACAGGTCCAGCTCCCACGCCATGTCCAGACCCAGGTCGTAGCGTTCGCTGTTGACCCGTTTGGTGGTCTGGCCCGGAATCTGACCTTTGGCCAGGTCGCTGCTGGCGCGGCTGGTGATGGTCGGCATTGCGTCGTTGCTGACGTCGTCGCGGATTGCCCGGGCGGCTTTCCAGCGGGCGAATGCCACGCGCAGTTCACGGTTGCCTTGCAGCGATTGGGTCACCAACTGGTTGAGAGTCGGATCGTCGAACTGCTGCCACCAGATGCCTTCGAATTTCGAACGGTCGAAGTTCTTCTGGCCGGCGGCGCCATCGGTGGCGGACGTGATATTCGCCGCCTCCGTCGTCGGGGTCTTGTAGTCAGGGCCGACGGCGCAGGCACTCAGGGCCAGCACCAGCAGGCTCGGCAGGAAGACTTTCAGACTCATTGGTGCGCCTCCAGTGGCTTTTGAAGATTGTTCGCCTTCGCCGCTTTGCGCGCTTCGCTGCGCTCCACGAAGTTGCGGATCAGCACGTAGAACACGGGGGTCAGCAGCAGACCGAAGAAGGTCACACCGAGCATCCCGGAGAACACCGCCACACCCATGGCATGACGCATCTCGGCACCGGCACCGCTGGAGAACACCAGTGGCACCACACCCATGATGAATGCGAACGAGGTCATCAGGATCGGCCGCAGACGCAGACGGCAGGCTTCCAGTACAGCGGCCAGCGGATCGAGGCCTTCTTCCTGCTTATCCTTGGCGAACTCGACGATCAGAATCGCGTTCTTACACGCCAGGCCAACCAGTACGATCAAGCCGATCTGGGTGAAGATGTTGTTGTCGCCACCAGAAATGATCACACCGGTGATGGCCGACAGCAGGGTCATCGGTACGATCAGGATTACCGCCAGTGGCAGGCTCCAGCTTTCGTATTGAGCCGCGAGTACCAGGAACGCCAGCAATACGCAGAGCGGGAACACGAACAGCGCAGTGTTGCCGGACAGAATCTGCTGGTAGGTCAGGTCGGTCCACTCGTAGGTCATGCCGTTCGGAAGTTCATCCTTGAGCAGTTTCTCGATGGCTTTTTCGGCCTGGCCGGAGCTGTAGCCCGGAGCTGCCGCACCGTTGATTTCAGCGGTGATGAAGCCGTTGTAGTGCATCACGCGATCCGGGCCCGAGGTGTCGCTGACCTTGATGAAGGTCGCCAGCGGGATCATTTCGCCTTTGTTGTTGCGTACTTTCAGCTGGCCGATCTGGTCGGATTCGAGGCGGAACTGCTGCTCGGCCTGAACGTTGACCTGATAGGTACGACCGAAGCGGTTGAAGTCGTTGGCATACAGCGAACCCAGGTAGATCTGCAGGGTGTCGAAGATGTCGCTGACGGCCACGCCGTGGGTCTTGGCTTTTTCCCGGTCGATGGCGGCATCGACCTGCGGCACGTTCACGGTGTAGCTGGTGAACAGGTTGGCCAGTTCCGGAACGTTATGGCTCTTGGCAATAATGTTCATGGTCTCCTTGTACAGCTCTTCGTAGCCCAGGTTGCCCCGGTCTTCGATTTGCAGGCGGAAACCACCAATGGTGCCCAGACCTTGTACCGGTGGTGGCGGGAAGATCGCCATGTAGGCTTCCTGAATCCCGGCGTACTGGCCGTTCAAGGCACCGGCAATCGCACCGGCAGACATGCTCGGGTCTTTACGCTCGTCGAACGGTTTCAGGGTCACGAACACGATGCCGGCGTTCGGGCTGTTGGTGAAGCCGTTGATCGACAGGCCCGGGAACGCTACGGCGCTTTCCACGCCCGGCTGTTTCAGTGCCAGGTCGGACATGCGCTTGATCACATCTTCGGTGCGGTCGAGGCTCGCGGCGTCCGGCAGTTGCGCGAAGGCCACCAGGTATTGCTTGTCCTGGCCGGGTACGAAACCGGTCGGCGTGCTGGAGAAACCGAAGAAGGTCAGCACCATCAGGCCTGCGTACAGGAAGAGGGCGATGCCGCTGCCACGGATGACCCGGCGCACGGTGCCGACGTAGCCATGGCTGGCGCGGTCGAAGAAACGGTTGAACGGACGGAACAGCCAGCCACCGAAGATCTTGTCCAGCACTCGCGAGAAACGGTCTTTCGGTGCGTCGTGACCTTTAAGCAACACAGCGGCCAGCGCTGGCGACAGGGTCAGCGAGTTGAAAGCCGAGATCACGGTCGAAATGGCGATGGTCAGAGCGAACTGCTTGTAGAACTGACCGGTGAGGCCCGAGATGAATGCCGCCGGTACGAACACCGCACACAGCACCAGCGCCGTGGCAATGATCGGGCCGGTCACTTCGCCCATGGCCTTTTTGGTCGCATCGAAGGGGTTGAGCCCCAGTTCAATGTTCCGCTCGACGTTCTCGACCACCACGATGGCGTCGTCCACCACGATACCGATCGCCAGTACCAGGCCGAACAGCGACAGGGCGTTGAGCGAGAAACCGAACAGGTGCATCACCGCAAACGTACCGATCAACGATACCGGCACCGCCACCAAGGGAATGATCGAGGCGCGCCAGGTCTGCAGGAACAGAATCACCACCAGTACCACGAGAATCAGTGCTTCGAAGAGGGTATGAACCACCGCTTCGATGGAGCCGCGCACGAAGATCGTCGGGTCATAGACGATGCTGTAGTCCATGCCTTGCGGGAAGCTTTTCTTCAGTTCTTCCATCTTGCCGCGAACTTCGTTCGAGATTTCGATGGCATTGGAACCAGGACGCTGGAAGATCGGGATCGCTACGGCCGGCTGGTTGTTCAGCAACGAACGGAGGGCGTACTGGCTGGAACCCAGTTCGACGCGGGCGATGTCCTTCAGACGAGTGATTTCACCGTTATCGCCAGCGCGAATGATGATGTTCTCGAACTCTTCCTCGGAGACCAGACGGCCTTGAGTGTTGACCGACAGCTGGAAGCTCTGGGCATTCGGCGCAGGGGGCGCGCCCAATTGGCCGGCGGCCACCTGACGGTTCTGCTCGCGAATCGCGGTCACCACATCAGTTGCGGTCAGATTGCGCGAAGCGGTCTTGTTCGGGTCGAGCCATACACGCAGCGAGTAGTCGCCCATACCGAACAGCTGCACGTCACCGACACCGCCGAGGCGAGCGAGCTCATCCTTGATGTTGAGGATCGCGTAGTTGGACAGGTACAGCATGTCGTAGCGTTTGTCCGGCGAGGTCAAGTGCACAACCATGGTCAGGTCGGGCGAAGCCTTGTCGACGGTGATACCGATGCGCGTCACTTCTTCTGGAAGTTTCGGCTCGGTCCGGGTCACGCGGTTCTGCACCTGCACCTGCGCGTTGTCCAGGTCAGTGCCCAGAGCGAAGGTGATGGTCAGGGTAATCTTGCCGTCAGCGGTGGACTGCGAGGACATGTACAGCATGTTCTCGACGCCGGTGATGGCTTGCTCCAGCGGAGCCGCCACGGTTTCACCGATGACTTTTGGGTTGGCGCCCGGGAAGTTGGCACGCACCACCACGGTCGGTGGCACGACTTCCGGGTATTCGCTGATCGGCAACTGGAACAGCGAAATCGCACCGGCGATCAGGATCAACAGCGACAGCACCGCTGCGAAGATCGGCCGTGAAATGAAGAATTGGGAAAAATTCATCGGAGTTGTCGTCCCTTAACCGCGTGGGGTCGCAGCAGCCAGTTTCACAACCGAACCCGGCGCGCCTTTGGCAGGTGCGACTTTGGGCAGGTTGCTGGCTTCCAGCGCTTGTCGTTGTTGAGCGAGAGCGGCAATGGTTTGCTCGCTGGCCATCGGGATCACTTCAGGCGAAACCGGGGAGCCAGGACGAACCCGTTGCAGACCCTTGACGACGATCGTGTCGTCCTTGTTCAGGCCGCTGCGCACGATACGCAGGCCTTCGATCTTCGGACCGAGTTCGACGGCGCGGTAGGCGGTCTTGTTGTCGCCATCCATCACCAGCACGAACTTCTTGCCGAGGTCGGTACCGACCGCTTCGTCGTTGATCAACATGGCGTTGTAGGTGCCGCTGCCGACCAGTTTCAGGCGTGCATACAGACCCGGGGTGTAGCTGCCGTCGCTGTTGTCGAACACCGCGCGACCACGGATGGTGCCGGTCTTCGGGTTGACCTGGTTGTCGATAAAGTTCATCTGGCCCAGGTGCGGGTTGCCGTCTTCATTGGACAGGCCCATGTACACCGGAGTAGTTGCACCGCGCTGACCTTGACGGGCGAGTTGGGTGTATTTGAGGAACACACGCTCGTCGGCGTCGAAGTAGGCGTAGACCTTGTCGGTGGACACAACGCTGGTCAGCGGAGTGGTGTCGGCGGTCACCAGGTTACCGGCGGTGATCTCGGCACGGCTGACGCGGCCGCTGATCGGTGCGGTTACACGGGTGAAGCTCAGGTTCAGTTTGGCCAGATCCAGTTGCGCTTGTAGCGCGCCGACAGCAGCACGAGCTTCTTGTGCAGCGCTGGTGCGCGAGTCGGCCAGTTCAGCGGAGATGGCGTTGCTGGCACGCAGGCGTTCGCCACGGCCGGCTTCGTTTTCACTGCGGGTGGCGTTGGCGCGGGCCTGGGCAACCAGAGCTTCGAGGCGGCGGACCTCAGCCTGGAACGGACGCGGGTCGATCTGGAACAGCAGGTCGCCTTTCTTGACCAGCGCACCTTCGGTGAAGGCGACTTCGTCGATCTGGCCGGAGACCCGCGGACGGATTTCAACGGTTTCCGGCGCCTCGAGGCGCCCGGTGAATTCGTCCCACTCGTTGACCGGTTGTTCCAGCACCTTGGCCACGCTGACCTTGGCAGCGGGCATGGTGGCGGCGGTTTCCGGAGTCTTGCCGCACGCGCTCATCACCAGCACGGCCAATAGAGCCAACGGGAAGCGCAAATGTTTGAGTGATTGTTCCATGGATGCATCCGCCAATGTATTGAAGATGGGCGGATGATGCTCGGCGGGTAGATGGCAAACGAATCGAATGACACGAAGGTAACTATCATTCGGAATGATATAAGCCCGAGGAAAGCCCTCTAGCATGCACCTTTCGTTAGGAGGCTATCAATCGATTCGATGACAATTCTGTGTTGCGTGATCGGCAACTGTCGCAGGCGAAATTACGCGGTGAGGATTATGCGGCGATTAAATATTCCGCTGAAGTTACCGAGCCTCGACATCCTTGCGGAGCATATGGCGCTTGTTTACAAAGACCTCGCCTGGCTGCTGGAGCAATACGCCAACATCAAGAGTCTTGTTACCTGGAACAGGCAACCCACAACATTTCGCTCTAACATGACCTGATACTCATGCCTCGATGTTTTGCCATTCCCGGACCCTGTGTTTATGAGAGATCTACCCCCGACCGCGACCTTGCGGGCTTTCGAAGTATCCACCCGGCACCCGACGTTCACCGCCGCCGCGCAGGAACTGCATGTGACCCAGAGCGCGGTCAGCCATCAGCTGCGGCATCTGGAAGAACTTTGGGGCTTGCAGCTGTTTGAACGGGGCAAGTCGTTACGCCTCACACCTGCGGGCGCTACGCTGGCGCCGATTGTGCGCGAGTTCTTTATGAGCCTTGAGGCGACGCTGGCCGATCTGCGCGAGCAAAAGGGCAGGGTGCGGCTCAGCGTCAGCACGACCTATTCCTTTGCGTTGAAATGGTTGCTGCCACGCTTGCCGAGCCTGGCCCGCCAGCACCCGGAACTGTTGGTGTCATTGGACACCACGGACAAGATCATCCACTTCGCCAGCAGCGAAGCCGATGTCGCGATTCGCTTGGGCAAGGGCGACTATCCCGGTCTGTATTCACAGTTTTTGTTCGGTGAGCAGGTTTTCCCGGTGGCCAGTCCCGAACTGCTGCAACGCGTCGGAATGCCCGGCAGTCCCGCCGGTTTGTTGCAGTTGCCGCTGCTGGCTCGCGACGGTGCCGAACTGGCGCCAAAATGGGAAGCGTGGTTCCAGTCCGTCGGGCTGGCGTTTTTGCCGCTGCGGGAAAGCGTCAGGTTTGGCGATACCAATATGACGGTCGAGGCGGCTTTGCTCGGCCATGGCATTGCTCTGGTGCGCAGCGGGCATGTCGAGAAGGAAATTGACAATGGCCGTCTGGTGCGGCTGTTCGATGTGCCGTTTCAGTCACCGCTTGCCTACTACTTCGTCTGTCCCAAGGGCGTTGAGGTACAGCCGCACATTGTGAGTTTTCGCGAGTGGTTACTCAGCGAGGCAATTAAAGTGCGGGGCGAGCTCGTTTGAAGTATGAAGAATCGCTCATGGCACAGTGAGGAGTCTTCTCTGTAATCCGGCCGTTCGGGCTGCCTAAAATGGCCAATGCCTACTCATCTCGTCCTCCTTGTCCTGTTCGCCGCGCTGCTGCACGCCAGCTGGAACGCGCTGCTGCGCGGCGGTGCCGATCGGCTCTGGTCGATGACGGTGATGTGCGTTGCCATCGCCTTAGTCTGCGCAGTCGCTGCGATGTTCATGGTGGCGCCTGCACCTCGGAGCTGGGGATATGCACTGCTGTCGGCATTGCTGCACGTTGGCTACAACCTCTTTCTGGTGCGCAGTTACCGGGTCGGCGATCTTGGGCAGATTTATCCGATTTCGCGCGGTTCTTCGCCCGCGTTGATCACGCTGGGCGCCGCATTGTTTGCCGGCGAAACCATCACCCCCGGCGAATTGCTCGGCATTGCACTGGTGTCTGGAGGGATCATGTCGCTGGCTTTTCGGGGACGCAGCCTGTCGGTGCCCAGCCTGCCTTACGCATTGGGAACCGGCTGCTTTATCGCGGCTTACAGCGTGGTCGATGGCATTGGCGCGCGGCTTTCCGGTGCACCGCTGGCCTACACGGTGTGGATGAGCGCCTTGTGGGGCGTGCTGATGCCGGTGGTCTACATCGGTTTGCGCGATGCCCGCAGCCTGTTTTCGATCCGGCCCGGAATGTTCGCTGCGGCAATGGGCGGGCTGGTCTCTCTGCTTGCCTATGCAATCGTTATCTACGCGATGAACGAAGCCCCGCTGGGCGCGGTGTCAGCCCTGCGTGAAACCAGCGTGCTGTTTGCGGCGCTGCTTGGCTACCTGTTCCTCGGCGAAACACTTACCGTCCGCCGGATGCTGGCCTGTGTGGTGATCGCCAGCGGCGCGATCATCATCGGCTGATTCGGCTTTATTTGCTCAGGAGTAGTTTTCATGGTCAACGTCTCGCAGGCTCCGCTGATTCTGATCACGGGTGGCAGTCGTGGAGTAGGCGCCGCCACCGCCCGACTCGCTGCTGCCCAAGGCTACGATGTCGCGATCAGTTACGTTGCCAATGAGTCCGCCGCGCTGGCGGTGGCGACGGATATCGAAGCGATGGGGCGCAAGGCGTTGGCGATGCGCGCCGACAGTGCCGATCCCGAGCAGGTCGCGAGTCTTTTTACCGAGATCGACCACACGTTCGGGCGAATCGATGTCCTGGTCAATAACGCTGGGGTGCTGGCGCAACAGTCACGTCTGGAGAACCTCGGCTTCGAACGCATGCAACGCATCTTTGCGGTCAATGCGCTCGGGCCGATTCTGTGCGCCCAACAGGCCGTTAAGCGCATGTCTCTGCGGCACGGCGGTGCGGGCGGCGTGGTGATCAATGTGTCGTCGGCCTCGGCCCGTCTGGGCAGTCCGAATGAATATGTCGACTACGCAGCATCAAAGGGTGCGCTGGAAACGTTCACCATCGGATTCGCCAAAGAGGTCGCCCGGGAAGGAATACGCGTCAACTGTATTCGACCCGGACATATCTATACCGATATGCACGCCAGCGGCGGCGAACCGGGGCGGGTCGATCGGGTCAAGGACTCAATCCCGATGGGCCGGGGCGGGCAGCCAGAGGAAGTGGCGCGGGCCATTTTGTGGCTGGCCAGCGCAGAGGCATCATTTGTGACCGGTACATTCCTCGACGTAACGGGCGGTAAGTGAGACAGGGGCAAGGATCATCGATTCCTTGCGCTCGACTTCAAGTAATCGCGGGCTGCCTCGCCTTGCGACTCAAGCCCGGTGTCCTGCCCGTAATACGCTTGAATGCACGACTGAACGCAGCCTGGGAGGTATAACCCAAACGCTGCGCCACCTCTTCAATCGGCAGCCTTTCGAGCGTCAGCCACTGGCTTGCAAGCCGCATTCGCAGTTCGGTCACGTAGCGCAGTGGAGTCATGCCAATCGTGACCTGGAAGCGCTCCGCGAATACCGAACGTGAGGTATTGCAGTGCTCTGCCAACTGCGCAACGGTCCAGTCGCGGCCCGGTTGTTGATGGAGCGCAAGCAGTGCACCGGCCAAGCGTGGATCGCGCAAGGCGGCGATCAGACCAGAAGCATTGCCGCAGGCGCATTCCACCCAGCCGCGAACGACCATGGCGGCCACCACGTCGGCCAACCGCGCGAGGATGCCGGCAAAGCCCACGCGGGCGGCGCTGACCTCCCGTTCCATGGCAGTCAGGATCGGTACCAGCCCGGGGTAACGCTGGCCGCCGGCATCAATCAGCATCAGTCCCGGCATCAGCCGACCGAGCCCATGGATACTGCCCAGTTCAAACTCCATGCAACCACTGAACAAGAGAGTGCTCGGTGTGGGGCTGGCATCGGTTCCGGTATCCACCGCACTGATGGTGTCACCCAAGGTTTCGCCGTCTAGACCGTCGATGTCTTGAACAGGCGCGTCCGGATGGGAAAACAGTTGATGGGCCGCACCATGGGAGATGAACACGGCGTTGCCGGCAGACAGCGCGTAGGAGTTGCCGTCCTCCATTCGCAGTTCCGCATTGCCCACGGCCATGAAGTGGAACCAGGCGTGCCCAGGCTTTTGCGCGAAGCCCAATCCGAACGTGGGACCCGCCTGGATACGCCGGTATTCAACGCCACGCAGGCGCATGCCGCGCAATAGCTCATTGATGAGGTCCGAGGAGAGAGCAAACTGATCTGCAGACATTGTTCAGGTGTTTTGATCAAAAAGTAGAGACTTTGGATCATAGATCATCCGATTTCCGGCGCCTAGACTTCGGCTCGCAATGAACATTGGGAGATCCTTGCAATGACTGACTGTTTAAGTAACACCGTATCCGACCGCCATTGCGGCGTAGGAGCGGACTTGGAACCTTCGACGCCCGCGTGGATGGCCGTCTTCTCGTTGGCAATGGGTGTGTTCGGGTTACTGACCGCTGAATACCTGCCGGCGAGTTTGTTGACGCTGATGGCTAACGATCTGGGAGTGTCCGAAGCGCTGGCTGGCCAGGCGGTGACGGTAACAGCCGTGCTGGCGCTGTTCGCTGGCTTGTTGGTGCCAGGTCTGACCCGCAGCATCGACCGACGTTGGGTGTTGCTGGGCTTTTCCACGTTGATGGTCGCCTCGAATCTGTTGGTCGCCGTTTCTTCCAGCTTCGTGGTGCTGTTGTTGATGCGCATCTTGCTGGGTATTGCCCTTGGCGGGTTCTGGAGCATGGCGGCAGCGGTAGCGATGCGCCTGGTGCCGAATGCTCTGTTGCCTCGGGCGTTGTCGATCATTTTCAGCGGCATAGCCATTGGGACGGTGGTGGCAGTGCCGCTGGGCAGTTATCTGGGCGGGTTATATGGCTGGCGCAGCGCGTTCTTTGCCGCGGCGGCGGTAGGCCTGGTGACCCTGGCTTTCCAGTCGCTCACTCTGCCGCGCCTCGCGCCGCGCCGGCCGGCAAGACTGCGCACCGTTTTCGAGGTGTTGCAGCGTCCGGGCATCGCCATCGGCATGTTCGGCTGTGTACTGGTGCACAGCGGGCACTTTGCGATGTTCACTTATGTTCGGCCATTCCTAGAAGGGACTACCGGGATCGGCCCGCAAGGATTGTCGCTGATGCTGCTGGGGTTCGGTGTGGCGAACTTCGTCGGCACGTTGTTAGCCGGGAGACTGCTGGAGCGCTACCCGCTGGCCACTCTGGTGTTGATGCCCGCGCTGGTCGGCGTCGCAGCACTGGCGTTGGTGCTGTTGCCGGCGTCGGTGCCGGGGCAGGCGGTATTGCTGGCGATCTGGGGTCTGGCCTTTGGTGGTGTGCCGGTGGCGTGGTCGAACTGGGTCGCCAGCGCGGTACCTGATCAGGCGGAAAGCGCCGGGGGCATGGTGGTGGCCTCTGTGCAGTCCGCCATTGCAACGGGCGCGGCCGCTGGCGGTGCGATGTTCAACCTTGGAGGAAGTGCCGCCGTATTCGTAGCGGCGGCCGTGCTGATGCTGCTGGCCGCGCTGCTGATTGCCCTGCGGGTCCGCGTCCCTTCTGTAGATGGCGTTCGCCAGGCCAAGCCTGCGTTGCACCTTTGATGCGGTTTGCCAAAACGCTTCAAGTCCGTCCGTAATCAGGAGATATTCCAATAGAAGCCTAGAGACTGTCAGGGTCCCCAAAAAACATCTGAATCCGCGACCGCAACCACCGCTCACCCGGATCGTTATCCTGCGACCCACGCCACGCCATGTGCAGCTCGAAAGTGCGTGTCGGCAACGGTGGATCTTCCGCGCGAAGACCACCAGCCGCCGTCAGCGCTTCCGCCGTGTAATCGGGGACGGTCGCGACGATGTCGGTGCCCGCCAGCAGCGTACCCAGTCCGTTGAACTGCGGCACCGCCAGTACCACATGCCGTTTACGTTCGAGTTTTTCCAGCTCTTCATCGACGAAACCACTGAGGTCGCCGGCGAACGACACCAGCGCATGCGGTCGGGCGCAGTAATCGTCGAGACTCAACGGTCCCGGCACAGTATCGGCGCGCAGCAATTTGGGTGCGCTGCGGCGCAGGACCTTGCGTTTGGCGTTGGCCGGCAGGTCGGTGGTGTAGCTGACGCCGATGGAGATTTCGCCGGAGGCGAGCAGGCCGGGCATCAGGATGTAGTTGACGCGGCGTACTACCAGCACGATCCCGGGTGCCTCGGCGCGCAGGCGCTTGAGCAACATTGGCAGCAACGCGAATTCGACGTCGTCCGACAGGCCGATGCGAAATACTGAAGTGCTGGTGGCGGGGTCGAATTCCGCTGCGCGGCTGACGGCTGTCGAAATCGAGTCCAGGGCCGGGGAGAGCAGGGCGAAGATTTCCACCGCGCGGGCGGAAGGCTCCATGCTGCGCCCGGTGCGCACAAACAAAGGATCGTCGAACAGGCCACGCAGGCGCGAAAGCGCCGCGCTGATCGCCGGCTGGCCGAGAAACAGCTTTTCCGCCGCACGGGTCACGCTGCGCTCATGCATCAGCGTTTCGAACACGATCAACAGGTTGAGGTCGACACGACGCAGGTCATTACGATTCATCTGGAGTCCTGGCAGAGTCATCAAGCTTGACGAGAGCGACCATATGAGAACAATGGCCGGCATGAATCTTACGGGGAAAGGCTGGTAGTCTGCACCGGGTAATTCAGCTTTACTGAGAAGGCGGCAGCAGTTTTTTCATGGTTTTTTTCAATGCTGACCATGCTGCGGAATCAATGACAGGCATGTCGACTATTAATAGCCACTGATAGTCTTGGCTGGAAAGCCCAGATAGAGTTCATGGCATTAGAGGTTACTTTGACGAGGTTTGCGATGTCCCGCACGATCCGTTTTCACAAGTTTGGTCCAGCCGAGGTGCTCAAATGCGAAGAGCATGCGGCTGCTCAGCCAGGTCCTGGCGAAGTGCAGGTGCGTGTCGAGGCGATCGGCATCAGCTGGTATGACACGCTCTGGCGCCAGAATCTGGCGTCGTCCCAGGCGCGTCTGCCTTCCGGCCTCGGTCATGAAATGGCCGGCGTGGTCACGGCGATCGGCGACGGCGTCGAAGATCTCGCCGTGGGCGACAAGGTGGCCAGCTTCCCGGCCGAGAGCCCCAACGATTACCCGGTCTACGGCGAACTGATCGTTCTGCCGCGCACCGCGCTGACGCGCTATCCGGACGTGCTCAGCCCGATTGAAGCCAGCGTGCATTACACGCCGCTGTTGATCGCCTATTTCGGGTACGTTGATCTGGCACGGGTCAAACCCGGGCAGTTCGCCCTGGTGACCGACGCCAGCCACTGTGCCGGTCCGTCCTTCGTCCAGTTGGGCAAGGCGCTGGGTGTGCGGGTGATTGCTGCCACCAAAACGGCGGAGGAACGTGAGTATCTGCTGTCGCTCGGTGCCGAGAAAGTGATCGTCACTGAAGAAGAAGACTTGTTGATGCGGATCAACAAGATCACCGACAACCGCGGCGTCGACGTGGTGTTCGACGGTCTCGGCGGGCCACAGATGTCGCTGCTCGGCGATGTGCTGGCACCCCGTGGCAGCCTGGTGCTGTACGGCCTGCAGGGCGGCAACCAGACGCCATTTCCGGCCTGCGCAGCATTCCAGAAGAACATTCAGTTCTTCGTGCATTGCATCGGCAACTTCACCGGCAAACCGGAGCTCGGCATCATTCAGGATCACGTCGCCTTGCAGCGTGCCTTGCGTGATATCAACCAGCTCACTGCCGACCGTGTGCTGCTGCCGCTCAAGACTCGTGTGTTTCCGTTCAACGAGTTTGTCGAAGCTCACCGCTACATGGACGAATGCCCATGCCGCGAGCGGGTTGCCCTGCAAATCGAAACTGCCTGACCCTTCCAATCAGAGTCCGTGGCCGCACGGACTCTTGTGCGTTTAATCCTTCAGATATCGAGAAGCCCCTGGGCCATACGCCTGGGGACGTTCAGCAACTGAACTGGTTTTTGCTCTCGATCTGTATCTTCTAATTGCCCTCCAGACCCTGATAATTGAATGACTACTTTCATCTCAAGGAATGAGCTATGTCTGTGCATTCTATTTGTTCTGTGCAGTATCAATCTGCTGTTTATCAGCGCATCTCAAACTTTTGTTTAAAGTTTGTAGGCGTGTCATGTAATCCCTTCTTTTTTTCTTGTGCTCATCATGTGCAGGGGCTTGTAAGAAGTTTCCTAGGAAAGTTCGACCTTGCAAGGAGCCCAGAAACTACGGGGCTTTCGGTCACGCCCTTCGTGATTTCAAAATGCCGCGCGCTCAACTGTTTCAAATAACTACAAAAGCTTAAGTGTTAGCATTTCAGCGTCTATTAATTAATGAAGAATGATTGTGCGTCCGCCATTTGCGTCCGTGCGATATAAAACCTTTGATACCGGGTGAAGTACTGATGAGCACGATCCATGATCAGGCAATGAATTATGTCTACCAGCAAGTATTGCAACGACTGCTGAGTTTCTTTTCCCGTGCCGAGCGCACGGCATTGCAGCTGTTGATCCAGCGGCTGGCGGTCGCTGCCGGTGGTATGGATCGCATCGGTGAATTCAAGGTGATGACGATTCAGTCCGGCACACGAGATTGCAGCTACAGCCTGGCCCTGTTGCGTGCTGCCCAGCTGAGCATTGCCGGGCGTGCACCGGCCACGTTCCAGTTACGGGTCGCAACCTTGCGGAGCAATGGCTTACCGGCTTCGGCATTGCACAATCTGCATCGCAGTTTCAGCGCCCTGTTTCTGCATGACGATCCGAGGGTCGAACTGTTGATGGTCGATCATCGCGAGATTCTGCCTTTCAACCATCTGACACCTGTCTGCGATGAAGGTCGTGAAGCCGGCAGAATCGACCTGTTGATGGTCGGGCATCGTCGTGGATGGAATGAGGAGCTGACGTTGTGGGATGACGAGTACTTGACCACCGCCGAGTTCTACGGTCAGGTCGCCCGATGGAACAACGGTGTCGATGCATTGATCAGTAGCGACAGCGCACACCGTCAGGAGCAGTTTCTCGATGGGCTGGACCGCGCAGTGCGCAAGGTCGGCATGGGCGATCTGTCGCGAAAGGGCGGCGGGTTCGATGAACTGTTCAGTCTGCTCGACAACATCGGCGGCGATTGTTATCGCGAACTCTACTCGCAAGACGATCGGGTGCCGTGGCGTCCGCTCGGCGAGTTCGAAGCCTGTCGTCGCACCAGCTATATCGGGATCGACGATATGGTCGTCGGCAAAATGGAGGAGCGCTGGCCCTTGCTCAGCGATTTTCTCGGGTTTCAGGCTGACGAGATGATGCTTGAAGCCCGCCCCGGCGAGTGCGCTGATCCCTTGATCGGCGGCTATTTGAAGGGACTGCAAGCCAGTTACATCGAAGGGAGTACCTACGAGGCCGGCGTATCGGACTATCTGCAGCAATGCCTGGCCACGATGCGCCGCAGGAACACGCCCGAGCAGATTTGCGAACGCTTCGTTGCCACGTTCGACAAAGATCTCGCCGAGCATCGGTCGCTGGCAACGTCGTCCCTGCAAAAGAATTTCAGTATCAATGAGTCGCAACTGGTTTGTCTGTTGTTCGCTCCCTTCAACAATTCCGGTGCCGGTCTCGAGCGATTCCTGCGCACTTGTCACCCCGGCATGCTGGTCGCCATGCCGGACCTGCACCGCGCCATGCAGGGTTTGCACGCGCCGGAGCAGGTCTTGCAATGGATGACTGATGTCAGCGGTTTGCCCCTGCGACTGATCTGCCGGTTATATGCAATGGGGGCTGTCCGGATGGGCGAACACGTCGCACAAGCTCAGGAGTTGCCCGAGCACGAGGTCACTCTGGGCGACCGCTCGGCGGAAGGTTGAATGGGATTTTGTCGCCCGATCACACGGACACCTCTGCGGACGTACGCTCATGAGTGAGCCGAGAGAATCTGATTTTGCCTACCAGGCGGTCTATCGCTACCTGACGCAACTGATCAGCGAGCCGGGCAACCAAGGGGCGATTCGACTGCCATCGTTAAGGCAGCTGGCCGAGCGGTTGAACGTTTCGATATCGACTATTCAATATGCTTACGCGCTACTGGAGAAAGAAGGCCGGGTCTATTCCGTCGCCAAATCCGGATACTTCGCGCAGCCTGCATCGTCGGTCATGCCGCCCGGACGCGGCGGTGATTTGCTGGAAACGGTGTACGTCAATGCCAGGTGCACTGGCATGCAGGTATTGAGCGCCGATGAGCCGGCGTCGATCCAGCCCCTCGATCGCCCGTTGCTGATGCTTGAACGAGAGCTGTTGCGCCAGTATCCCCGGCACCTGCAAACGCCGGCCCAGCCTTGCGGAGAACTGGAATTGCGCACGTTGCTGGCGGCCCGCTACACGTCATCGGCCGCTCATTGCTGGCACGCTGAAGACGTCTACATCGGTGCCGATCTGCGAGGAGTGCTGGAAATCCTGATCGCCGTCCTTGAGCTGCGCCACGCAACCGTGGTGATCGAATCGCCGTGTGACTGGATGATCCTGCGCCTTTTCCAGTCCGCCGAGGTTCAGGTGATCGAGTTGCCGCTTCAGCCGGACGGGGCATTCGATCCGCAGAAACTCCAAAGACTGCTTGAAAGCGAGCGGGTGCGATTGATCCTGCTGTCCTCCAGATTGAACATGCCCCACGGTAGTCGTGTCCCGCCGGCCAGCCGTGAAGCCATTGCGCATTTGCTGCTGAGTCATGGCACCTGGTTGCTGGAAAATGATTGCCACGGCGACTTACTGGACGACGCCGAAGGGGAGCCGCTGCGCGAGTTGGTGGATCCCGACCGTCTTTTGGTGTTTTCCATGTTCGAAAAAATCATCGGGGTCGAAGCACCTTACGGTTTTGTCCTGTCGCGGCAATGGCGTGCGGACCTGCAGCGTCACTTCCTGCTGCGTTCGTTCCGCCTGTCACCGATCCGACAGAAAGCCATTGCCCGACTCTATGCGAGCGGGCGGGTCGACCAGCATCTGCCAGTGCTCAAGCACTTGCTCAGAGAGCGCCGAACGCAATGGATCGATTTGATACGTGAGCGTCTGGGCGACTTTCTGCAAATCGTGGAACCTGATGGCGGCGCAACAATCTGGCTGCATTCTGCGCGCCCGGTCGTGATGGATGCCGTGTTTCAACGGTTGCTCAAGCAGCACGTGCTGATTGCTCCGGGGGAGTTGTTCAGCCTCAGAGGGTTGCACGCGCAGCACATGCGTTTGAGCGCGATCGGTGGCACGGAACACGAGTTGTTAAGACTTGTCGGACTGCTTGGGGATGCGTTGCGACTGGCTCCGCGGACAGATGCGCGCAAACACTCGGCTTGTACGCAATAGACCCCATCGCACTCCGGACAAACTGCCAGTAAACTCCGGTGTAATTTCCTGAACCACTCTATTTCAGAGGTTTTGCATGACACTCAGTCCTTTTGCGGGCAAACCGGCACCGGCAGAACTGTTGGTCGACATCCCGCGACTGGTTACGGCGTATTACACCGGTCAACCCGACGCCTCGGTTTCCACCCAGCGCGTGGCGTTCGGCACCTCCGGGCACCGGGGCAGTTCCTTTGATTTGAGTTTCAACGAGTGGCACGTTCTGGCCATCAGCCAGGCGATCTGCCTGTATCGCGAAGCCCAGGGCATCACCGGGCCGCTGTTCGTCGGTATCGACACCCATGCGTTGTCGACCCCGGCCGGGGCCAGCGCCCTGGAAGTGCTGGCGGCCAACGGCGTGACCGTAATGATCGCCGAAGGCGATGAATACACGCCCACCCCGGCAGTCTCCCACGCCATTCTTTGCTACAACCGTGGTCGCACCACGGGCCTTGCCGACGGCATCGTCATTACGCCGTCGCACAACCCGCCTCAAAGCGGCGGCTACAAATACAACCCAACCAACGGCGGCCCGGCCGACACCCATATCACCAAGTGGATCGAAGCCAAGGCCAACGAACTGCTGGCCAACAAACTGGCCGGCGTCAAACGCATCAGCTACGAGCAAGCGCTCAAGGCCGAAACCACCCACCGTCACGACTACGTCAACACCTACGTCGCCGACCTGATCAACGTCATCGACTTCGATGCCATTCGCGGGGCCAAACTGCGTCTGGGCGTCGATCCGTTGGGCGGAGCAGGGGTGCGCTACTGGTCGGCGATTGCCGAGCACTATCGTCTGGACCTGGATGTGGTGAACAAGGAAGTCGATTCGACGTTCCGCTTCATGACCGTCGACTGGGACGGGCAGATCCGCATGGACCCATCGTCCAGCCATGCCATGCAAGGCCTGATCGGTCTGAAGGAACGCTTTGACGTGGCCTTCGCCTGCGATCCGGATCACGACCGCCACGGTATCGTCACACCGTCCGGCGGCCTGCTGGCACCGAATAACTACCTGGCGGTGTCGATCGACTACCTGTTCCAGAACCGTCCGCAATGGCGCGCCGATGCTGCCGTGGGTAAAACCGTGGTCAGCAGCGGTCTGATCGATCGCGTGGCCAAGCGTCTGGGCCGTCGCCTATATGAAGTACCGGTCGGCTTCAAATGGTTTGCCGATGGTCTGTTCGACGGCTCGCTGGGTTTTGGCGGCGAAGAAAGCGCCGGCGCCTCGTTCCTGCGCAAGGATGGCGGTGTCTGGAGCACTGACAAGGACGGTCTGATTCCAGCCCTGTTGGCCGCTGAAATGACTGCCCGTACCGGACGCGACCCAAGCCAGGCCTACCGTGCGCTGACCGATGAACTGGGCGAGCCGTTCTCGGTGCGTGTCGACGCCAAGGCCAATCCGGAACAGAAAGCGCTGCTGAGCAAACTGTCGCCGGAGCAGGTTACCTCGACCGAGCTGGCGGGCGAGAAGATCCAGAGCATTCTGAGCAAGGCTCCAGGCAACGATCAGGCCATTGGCGGCCTGAAAGTGATGACTGAAAACGGCTGGTTCGCTGCGCGCCCGTCGGGCACTGAAGACATCTACAAGATCTACGCTGAAAGCTTCATCGGCGACGACCACCTCAAGCAACTGGTGGCCGAAGCGCAAACCCTGGTAGACGGTGCTATCAGCACCCAATAAATCCGGACAACGGAAAAGGGCGACCCTGAGGTCGCCCTTTTTTGTGCCCGCGATTCGCCGATCAGGCCAGATCCACCAACACGATTTCGCTGTCTTCCAACGCCGTGACGGTCAGCACCTGTTCATCAGCCACCGCTACACCGTCTCGAGCTTGTGCGCGCAAACCGTTGACTTCAATGACACCCGTAGCCGGCACCAGATAGGCACGGCGTCCGGCATCAAGACGGTATTCAGCCGTTTCCCCGGCCTTGATATTGGCCGCCACCAAGCGCGCGTCGGCGCGGATGCGCAGGCTCTGATCGTCACCGTCCTTGCCGCTGGCGAGGGTCACGAAACCTTCGCGGTCGCCTTTCGGGAACGGTTTGGCGCCCCAGGACGGTGGCGCGCCGGTTTCGGTCGGCAGAATCCAGATCTGGAAAATCTTGGTGTCCGTGGCTTCCAGGTTGTATTCACTGTGGGCGATCCCGGTGCCGGCGCTCATGACCTGCACGTCGCCAGCCTCGGTGCGGCCCTTGTTGCCCAGGTTGTCCTGGTGGCTGATCGCACCTTCACGCACGTACGTGATGATTTCCATGTCGCGGTGCGGGTGAGTAGGGAAGCCCGTGCCGGCGGCAATGATGTCGTCGTTCCACACGCGCAGGTTGCCCCAGCTCATACGTTGCGGATCGTAGTACTCGGCGAACGAAAAATGGTGATGGGCATCCAACCAGCCGTGATGGGCGCCGCCCAGCGAGCTGAAGGGTCTGAGTTCAAGCATGATCGTCTCCTCAAAAGGTTCGTCATGGGGCGCGATGCCTGAGCCACGAAGCGAGACCGGTGATTGATGGCAGCCATCATCTATCAGTCAACCATCGAGAAAAAGCTTAAAAACTGCGGCATTCCAATCGAATCGGTTGATATGAAAAAGGCTCGAAACCGTCTCATCCCACCTTCAATTCATCGCCTAAACCAATGACCTGTAAGCATTTCGCTAGAACAAAAAAGCAAATGCAGACACCATAACCCTCAACAGCCTCACATCCGGAGTCCGTCAGCGTGGCGCAACACACCCCCGATCTTCCTCCCGAACTTCGTCCCTTGGCCGAGATGCCCTGGTTCAAACGCCTGGCGGCGCGTTTTCTTGGCCACGGTCTGACGCAACTGCGCGCCCAGCACCGGGCTTCGTGGTTGCACGGCCAGGCCGACGGCTTTCGCAGCGGGCATACCGCCGGCGTGGATTACGGGTACAAGGAAGGCAAGGCTGATGGGCTGGAAGAGGGCCGCCAGGTCTTGTTGATCCGCGACAGTCGCAATACCGAGCATCGCCCGCCGGGGATCGACAATCACTTGTTCGACGACTGGCGTCTGCCGCTCAGCGCAGAACTGAAGAAGCGCATGAAAGCCGATGTCGCGCGCCTGCTGCCAGCCCACGCCCAGCCAAGCGTGGCGCAATGGAAGATGATTTTCAGCGATACGCCGTCAACATCAGTGATTGCCGGGGCCGGAGCCGGAAAGTCGACCACACTGGTATTGCGGATCCTGCTGCTGAGTCATTACTTGGGCTTCGAGCTCGATTCGATGACCGTGGTGACCTTCACCCGCGAGTCGCGCAAGGACTTCATCAACAAACTGATCGAACTGTTCGCATTGTGGGGCCGGGCACTCAGTCAGAAAGACGCGCGGGATCTGGTGCGTACGTTTCACTCGCGCATTTTGCCGATGGTTCGCAGTCTGCCGGGGTTCGAGCGCTTGCAGGCATTCGAAAACCTCAGCCAGCGCGCGCCGGGTGCGGATGAAGACGTCGACAGCAATCCGTTCGATCTGCGCATCAACGACGCACAGCGCCAGCAGCTCAACGCCTGCTACCACCGGCTCTACAAGGAAGACCCGCGCTTTGCGCAACTGATCCAGCCATTGTCCCGGCACGCCTTGCAGCTCAAGGAGCTGGAGCGCGATCACCCGGACGTGCAAAAGCGCGTGGCAGTGACAGAGCTGGCGGCCCGGCGCGATGAAGAGCTGTGCGACATGATCGAGGACATGTGGCTCCGCGCCGGCGCCTGGCCGATCAAGGGCATCGAACCAAGCCGCGAGACTTTCGAAATCAACGGTGCTTCGTTCCATTGCCACGGCTACATTCCAAGCCTGGACGCCTGGGTCGTTCTGGGTTTCGACCCTCGGGAAAACCCGCAGGTCTGTCGTCCGAACGCCAAGCTGACGGTACGCGCGGAGTGGGCAGTCAAACGCACCCTGTTTCAAGCTTTCTGTCGTAAACCATTGATCTGGCTTGATAGTTACGAGTCATCAAAGCGTTTATTGGCCACGCTGGCAGGCGATGTCAGCGCCGGTCCCGGCTTCGATTACAAGGTCAAGGGCGAGCTCGCTTCCGCGCCGTTGCTCGACTGTTTTGTCGCCGCCGCAGGCTTCATCGAGAACCTGGGCCTGGATGTGCCGGACGCCGTTGGCCGTATGAGTTTCGCCAAGGACGATCCGGACCGGTTTTTCTTCGAAGCCTTGAGCCTGTTCTGGCGAGCGCTGGAAGATCACCTTCTGGATCAGAAACCGCCGGTCATGACCTACAACCGCATGTTCGCGCTGTTCAGCGAGCATTCGCCGGAGAACTTCAAACTGCTCAGCGATGAGTTACTGCGGCCGATGTCGCACCTGATGATCGATGAGTTTCAGGACGTTTCACCGCAAATCGTCTCGTGGATTCGCGCCAGCCTCTCGGAAATCCGCAGTCGCGGGCCGGCCATGCACGTCGGGCGAGGTGCACAGCGATCCTCGCTGCTTTGCGTAGGCGATGACTGGCAATCGATCTACGGCTGGCGCGGCAGTTCGCCGAGTTACTTCATGGAATTCAACAAGGAATTCCCGTCGCCGAGTACGACGAGGGTGATGCTTAGCGAAAACTATCGCAGCCATCAGCACATTATCGACGCGGCGGAGCACATCGTTCGTGCGGCACCGGCGATTCCCGGCAAGAAGGCCAAGGCCAGCGGCGAAGAGAAGCTGTTGCATCCGGTCAACGTGCTGGAGCGCGACGATCAGGCACTCGGCCAGCGCCTTGCAGAACACTATCGAAAGGGCGATTCAATCCTGATGCTCTATCGAAAAAGCAGCGATAAGTTGTTGATAGAGCAGCATATTCAGTCTGTAGTTAATGTGGATTCTAGCTTGCCATACGAGTCCCGACGCCTGAAACAACTGACCTATCACAGCGCCAAAGGTCTCCAGGCCGACGCGGTCTTCCTGCTGGGCGATTGCCAGCACCTGACCAGTTCGCCGTACAAGAATCAGGTGTATCGCATGGCCGGACTGGGCAAGGCTGGTGACAGCGAGCCTTATGACAGTGCGCAAAAGGACGAAATCCTGCGCCTTGCTTATGTCGGCATCACCCGCGCAGTCAGCCATTGCTACTGGTACGTAGAGCCGCAAGACACGCAGGCAGTCAACATGCCTCGGGCTTCGGACCGGGTCGCCAAAGGCAAACCGTTCTTCGTCGATCATCGTCCGGAAAAGAAAACGGCCTGAATCAACGCCCATAAAAAAGCCCGCACAAAGCGGGCTTTTTATTTTAAATCAGCTAGTTACGCGTAACTCTTGAGAGATTCCGGAGGAATAAAAGCCTCCAATTCGTCCTCGACGGCCTCGATTATTCGCTCCACATCCGCCGCGTTCATGACCGTGGCGCAGGGAATGCCGGCGATCGCGATCAGGGTTTCGCCGCTGGCCCGATCGAACAGGCGCGCGACCAGACTGCCCGGCGCATCCATGGTCGCCTCGAAACCCATGGGATGAAAATGCCAGCGCATCAGCTGGCAGGCATTGGGAAACGTGACTTTGCTTGACCCTTTGTTCATGTGTTGCCCGCCTTCTTCATCGAGCGCTTCCGTTTGCTCATGTTAGGTGGGAAGAGCCTTCATTGGCTCAACCGGTGACTGCCTTTAAAAGTAGCATCTGAATGTGAAATTCCTGTGAGAATTTTCAGTTCATTTAGCGATTGCGAGGATTCTTTTGATGTAAGTCACGATCCACCCAATCGTCGCCAAAGTGCCATTACGGTCGGGTTGTTGATGCAACGCCAGAAGTTGGGCAAGCTCGGTTCTTTTTCCAAGAGTCCCTTATGCACGCCGATGATGACGGCCCGGAACAGACCGGGGCCACGGCCGAAACGGTCATGCGCTATCACCTGTGCTGGAAACACCGGGACCTGGATGGCGTGATGGCGCTGTACCACCCGGACATCCAGTACAACGATTTTTTCCAGAATCGCGTGCTCGGCCTCGAAGAACTGCGCGAGTACGTGCGGGTCAGCATGCCGCGCGAATCCGACGAAGCGCTGGAGCATTGCGACCGGATCCGCATCGACGGCAACACCGCATTCATTCAATACGAAGTGACGCTGCGCGGCGGCAACGGGCTGGTGTCGTTTCGCTCCAGCGAAGCGATCACGGTCAAGGACGGGCAGATCTGGCGGGTCAACGAATATGCTTCGCTGGTGCGCGAACAGGCCGATAGCCCGACGACAAGCAGCCAGCGTCCGGCGGTGAGTCGACTGGGCCTGTCGCCGCGTCAGTTGAGCTTCATGGCCGATGACCTGCAGCAGTATTTCCAGCGTCAGCAACCGTATCTCGACCCCGAGCTCGACCTGCAGCGGGTGGCGAAGGAGTGCGGGTACAGCCGCAATCAGATTTCCTATTTGCTGAATCAGGTGTTGGGGCAAAGCTTCTACCGCTACGTCAATCAGGCGCGTCTGCAACATCTATTGCAGTCGCTGGACAACGCCACGCCGCCGTTACGCATCGATGAACTGGCCTTCGCTGCCGGTTTCAATTCGCTGTCGGCTTTCTATAGCTGCTTTCGCCAGCACACCGGCCAGTCGCCCAAGGCCTACGCGAAGCAAATTTCTTTGCGGACACGCGCGCAAGACAATCCCTGAGTTCTGCCTCTAGGATCGACGCCATCGAAACCTGGATTGGCGGAGTCTTGCATGCCGGCGTGGCGCACTATCAGTTTGTGGATGGATCAACTCGACGAGCCGCTGACCGCGCGCCCGTCGCTTGCGCAGGATCTGGACGTCGACGTGGCGATCATCGGTGCCGGTTACACCGGGCTGTGGACGGCGTACTACCTGAAACAACAGGCGCCAAACCTGAACATCGTCATCATCGAAGCGCAAACCGCCGGGTTTGGCGCGTCCGGTCGCAATGGCGGCTGGTTGATGGGCAATCTGCTGGGTGAGGATCGCCTGCTGGCGGGCCTCTCGCCACAACAACGCCGCGCTTCGTTCGATCTGTTGCACAGCATCCCTGATGAAGTAGAAGTCGTCCTCGAACGCGAAGGCATCGATTGCGATTACCGCAAGGGCGGGGTGCTGTACTGCGCCGCGCGTTATCCCGAGCAGGAAACCAGTCTTCGCGACTACCTGAAAAAGCTCCACGCTCAGGGCCTGACCGACGACGATTACCGCTGGCTCAGCCCCGAACAATTGGCGCAGCAGATCCGCATCGCCAAACCTTACGGCGGCATCTTCGCGCCCCATGTGGCGACCATTCACCCGGCGAAACTGGTGCGCGGCCTGGCGCGAACCGTTGAAAGCATGGGGGTGAAGATCTACGAAAACAGCCCGGTAACCCATTGGCAGGCCGGCAGCCTGCGTACTGACAAGGCCAGCGTGCGCAGTCGCTGGATCGTCCCGGCCATCGAAGGTTATTCCGTCACGCTGCCACCGCTGGGCCGTTATCAATTACCGGTGCAGAGCCTGATCGTCGCCACCGAGCCGTTGTCCGCCGCGACCTGGGATGCAATCGGCCTCAGCCGGGGGCAGGCGTTCAGCGAATTCAGTCGTCAGGTCACTTACGGCCAGCGTAGTGCCGATAACCGGCTGATTTTCGGCGCCCGTGGCGGTTATCAGTTCGCCGGCAAGTTGCGCCACAACTTCGACCTGACCCGTGATGAAGTCGACCTGCGTCGCTATCTGTTCGGCGAGCTGTTCCCGCAACTGAAAAACGTCCAGATCACCCACGCCTGGGGCGGCAACCTCGGCATGTCCCGGCATTTCAAGCCGCACATGCTCTGTGATCGGGCCAACGGCATCGCGCTGTCCGGCGGCTATGGCGGGGAGGGTGTCGGCGCTTCCAATCTGGGTGGGCGCACGCTTGCGGATCTGATTCTCGAGCGCGACACCGAGCTGACGCATCAGCCGTGGGTGCTGCCCGACGGCGGGATCCACGCGCTGCGGGCATGGGAGCCGGAACCGTGCCGCTGGCTCGGCTACAACGCGATCATCAAAAGCTTCGTCCACGAAGACCAGACCCTGGCCAACCCGGCGACTGCGCCCTGGCGGCGCAAGCTTGCCAGCCAGGTGGCCGGGTTCATGGAAGGTTTCATGCACTAATCGTTGTTTACTAGGAGACAGGTAACGCCATGAGCATCACCCAATTCAAGAACACCGCCACGTTGCAGCTGGAAGAATCCAACCCGGTGGCCGTGCCGCTCGGCACGCCGGTGGCGATTGCCTCGACCACCAGCGTCGAGCGCGACGACGGCGTCGAGACCGGCGTCTGGGAATGCACCCCCGGTCGCTGGCGCCGTCAGATCACCGCTCAGGAGTTCTGCCATTTCATTTCCGGTTGCTGCACGTTCACCCCGGACGACGGCGGCGAACCCCTGCACATACAAGGTGGCGACGCACTGATGTTGCCGGCCAACACGCTCGGGATCTGGGATATCCAGGAAACCGTGCGCAAGACCTATGTCCTGATTTTCTGACGTTTTGATCCTTTTGATTGCCTGCCAACAACAATAGCCAATACAGGAATCGATCCATGATCCGAAAGACCCTCGCACTCGCACCCTTGATGCTCGCCGTCTCCCTCGCTCAGGCGGCGGATACGGTCAAGATTTACAACTGGTCCGACTACATAGCGCCGGACACCGCCAAGAACTTCGAAAAGGCCAGCGGCATTGGCGTCACCTATGACGTCTACGACAGCAACGAAACTCTCGACGGCAAGTTGATGACCGGTAAATCCGGTTACGACGTGGTGTTTCCGTCCAACCACTTCATGGCGCGGCAAATCGAAGGCGGGGCGCTGAAGAAGCTCGACAAGAGCCAGTTGCCGAACTGGAAGAACCTCAACCCGGTATTGCTCAAGGCCTTGCAGACCAACGATCCGGGTAACGAACATGGCTTTCCGTACCTGTGGGGCAGCACCGGCATCGGCTATAACATCGCCAAGGTCAAAGCCGTGCTGGGTGACAACGCGCCGGTCGATTCCTGGGATCTGATCTTCAAACCCGAATACATGGAAAAACTGCAGAAATGCGGCGTGGCGATCCTCGACAACGGCCCGGAACTGCTGCCGGCGGCGCTCAACTACCTGGGTCTGCCGCATCACAGCAAGAATCCCGAGGACTACAAGAAAGCTGAAGCGCTGCTGATGAAAGTGCGGCCTTATGTCAGCTATTTCCATTCCTCGAAGTACACCAGCGATCTGGCCAATGGCGATATTTGCGTGGCGGTCGGTTTCTCCGGCGACATCCTGCAGGCGGAAAACCGCGCCAAGGAAGCGAAGAATGGCATCGAAATCGGCTACGAGATTCCCAAGGAAGGCGCCGCCATCTGGTTCGACATGGTCGCCATGCCCGCCGACGCACCGGACGAGAAGGCCGGCTACACGTTCATGAACTACCTGCTGCAGCCCGACGTAATGGCCGGCATCAGCAACTACGTGCACTACGCCAATGGCAACGAACAGGCCGACAGCCTGATCGACCCGGCGATCAAGAACGACACCAAGGTTTATCCGAGCCCGGAAATGATGGGCAAGCTGTTCGCACTGGAAGCGATGCCACTGAACATCGACCGGATCCGCACGCGGGTGTGGAACAAGATTCGTACTGGCAGCTGAAGAAAACAGGCGAGGGCGGTACAGCCCTCGCCTGAATATGTTCTGTTGGATCAACTTGATATCAAACCACTGGCATTGCACCGATAAAGTGCAGCAAAGTGAGACGTTGCTAACAAAAAACAACTTACCGATATTTAATATTTAAATAAGAAATCGTCAGACAATTAGGCAAATTCACCACACTTACAAACTTCTTTCGGCAGCACGCGCTTTGTTTACGGGAGTTTCCCGGAACAGTTCAATTTGATCTCAAAAAAACGCTAGACGTTAGATTTCAAATTGTGTCAGGTTTCTTACGCCTTCATTGGGCGAGTGATAGGACAATCTCGCCAGAGGTTGTCGCTATCGGACAAAAACTGTTCCATTGCTAAACAAGGAAGTGTGTTTATGTCGAAAGTAAAAGCTAACGCTATTGATACCGCCGAACAGGCTTTCCAGCTGGGCGCGGCGCCGGAACCACTGGCGGCAACCAGCACGGCGTATAACCAGATCAATAGCTTCAGCCATCAGTACGATCGTGGCGGCAACCTCACGGTCAATGGCAAACCCTCTTTTTCCGTCGACCAGGCCGCAACCCAGTTGCTGCGCGACGGCGCTGCCTACCAGGACAAGGATGGCAGCGGCAAGATCGAACTCACCTACACGTTCCTGACTTCGGCATCGTCCAGCACGATGAACAAGCACGGGATCACCGGGTTCAGTCAGTTCAGTGCTCAACAGAAAGCCCAGGCCGTGCTCGCCATGCAATCCTGGGCCGATGTGGCCAACGTCACCTTCACCGAGAAAGCCTCGGGCGGTGACGGCCACATGACCTTCGGTAACTACAGCGGTGGCCAGGATGGCGCTGCAGCGTTCGCTTATCTGCCAGGCACTGGCGCCGGTTACGACGGCACGTCGTGGTACCTGATCAACAGTGGCTACACGCAAAACAAAAATCCGGATCTGAACAACTACGGTCGTCAGACCCTGACCCACGAAATCGGCCACACCCTTGGCCTGGCGCACCCGGGCGACTACAACGCCGGCAACGGCAACCCGACCTACAATGACGCGACCTACGGGCAAGACACCCGCGGCTACAGCGTCATGAGCTACTGGAGCGAAAGCAACACCAGCCAGAACTTCAGCAAGGGCGGCGTGGAAGCTTATTCCTCCGGCCCGCTGATGGATGACATCGCAGCGATCCAGAAGCTCTACGGCGCCAACCTGACCACCCGTACCGGTGACACCACCTACGGCTTCAACTCCAACGCCGGTCGCGATTTCCTCAGCGCCTCGTCGTCGGCCGACAAGCTGGTGTTCTCGGTGTGGGATGCGGGCGGCAAGGACACCTTCGACTTCTCGGGTTTCACCCAGAACCAGAAGATCAACCTCAATGAAGCCTCGTTCTCCGACGTTGGCGGCCTGGTGGGCAACGTGTCCATCGCCAAGGGCGTCACCATCGAGAACGCGATCGGCGGTTCGGGCAACGACCTGCTGATCGGCAACAGCGCGGCCAACGAGCTCAAGGGTGGTGCCGGCAACGACATCATCTGGGGCGCCGGCGGTGCCGACAAGCTGTGGGGCGGCGCAGGTTCGGACACCTTTGTGTTCGCGGCCAGCTCTGACTCCAAGCCGGGTGCGATCGATCAGATCCTCGATTTCGTCAGCGGTCTCGACAAAATCGACCTGACCGGTATCACCAAGGGCGCAGGCCTGCACTTCGTCAGCGCTTTCACCGGCGCGGCGGGTGATGCGGTTCTGACGTCCTCGGGCGGCAACAGCCTGTTGTCGGTGGACTTCTCCGGGCACGGCGTGGCTGATTTCCAGGTCAGCACCGTTGGCCAGGCAGCCACCAGCGACATCGTGGCGTGATGTAAACGGGAAAGCGGCGCTTGATGCGCCGCTTTCTTCGCTTGCTTCGTCTCGCGACGTGCGCAAGGCTACACGCCGGAGTGAAATTTCCTATGATTCGAAACCCTTTTTCCCGCATGGCAGTCACCTGTTTCATGCCGATGCTGATGATGATTTCTGGAGAAACAACCATGGCAAGCAGCCTCAGACTCGAAGATCCATCGGTATTCGCCGGGCACTGGCAGGCGAAGCTGACCGCCGCCCATGACGCCCCCGAAGCGCAGGCACTGCAAGACAAACCTTCCAACATCTGCGTAATCGACCTTGAGCCGAACCAGACACTGGGCCACGGCGCCGACTGTCTGAGCGCCTGGCTGCAAGAGAACGCCATCGGCTGGTTCCCCGATCCGGATGGCCTTTCCATCACCGGCAAGGAAGGCTCCAGAATTCTGTTTTTCGGCCGACAACATGACGGACTTTATTCCAGTACTTTGAAGTCGGGTCTGATCGTGACGCTCAAGCGTGTCGAGCAATAACGCAGCGAATATAAAGAAGTACCCGACTGTTATAAGACTTCGAAAAAGTTGTTGTGAAAATGTAAGCGGGTACTTGCAAGTCATCTCTCGCAGGTAAGCGAAATAACAATTGAGCGCTCGTCACTTTTGGGCGGGTTCAATCATTTCAGGAAGAATCAATGAAGATGGCGAAGGCCCCAGCCACTGCTCCCTTATTCAAGGCCTTGGGTGACTATAAAAGCATTCTGATCAGCGTCGGATGTTTTACCGCATTGATAAACGTGCTGATGCTGGTGCCCTCCATATATATGCTCCAGGTCTATGACCGGGTGCTGTCTTCGCAGAACGAAACCACCCTGGCGATGCTGTCGCTGATGGTCGTCGGTTTCTTCGCCTTCATCGGTCTGCTGGAAGTGGTGCGCAGCTTTATCGTGATCCGCATCGGCAGCCAGCTCGAGCGCCGTTTCAATCTGCGGGTCTATCAGGCGGCGTTCGAGCGCAATCTGTTCAAGGGCGAGGGCAATGCCGGGCAGTCTCTCGGCGACCTGACCCACATTCGCCAGTTCGTCACCGGGCCTGCGCTGTTCGCATTCTTTGATGCGCCGTGGTTCCCGGTCTACCTGTTCGTGATTTACCTGTTCAACGTCTGGCTCGGCGTGCTGGCCACGGCGGGTGCACTGCTACTGATCGCGCTGGCGTGCCTGAACGAATACATGACCAAAAAGCCGCTGGGCGAAGCTGCCGGCTACTCGCAGAAATCCAGCCAGTTGGCCACCAGCCACCTGCACAACGCCGAAACCATTCAAGCCATGGGCATGCTCGGTGCCTTGCGCAAGCGTTGGTTCCAGGTGCATTCGCGCTTTCTCGGTCTGCAGAATCAGGCCAGCGACACTGGCGCAGTCATCAGCTCGCTGAGCAAAACCTTGCGTCTGTGCCTGCAATCGCTGGTGCTGGGCCTTGGCGCACTGTTGGTGATCAAGGGTGATATGACCGCCGGGATGATGATCGCCGGCTCGATCCTGATGGGTCGGGTACTGAGCCCGATCGACCAGTTGATCGCCGTGTGGAAGCAGTGGAGCGGGGCGAAGCTGGCCTACCGTCGCCTCGATGCGTTGCTGCAGGCCTTCCCGCCGAGCGATGACGCCATGGCGCTGCCGGCGCCGAAAGGCCAGATCACCTTCGAACAAGTCAGCGCCGGTCCTCCGGGCCAGCGTGCCGCGACCCTGCACATGGTCAACTTCAGCCTGGCGGCCGGTGAAGTGCTCGGCGTGCTCGGTGCTTCCGGCTCCGGCAAGTCGACCCTGGCGCGGGTGTTGGTCGGCGTATGGCCGGCGCTTGGCGGCACGGTACGTCTGGACGGCGCCGATATTCACCGCTGGAACCGCGATCAGCTCGGCCCTTACATCGGCTATCTGCCGCAGGACATTGAACTGTTCAGCGGCAGCATCGCCGAGAACATCGCCCGCTTCAGTGAAGCCGATCCGCAAAAGGTTGTGGCCGCCGCGCAACAGGCCGGCGTGCACGAACTGATCCTGCGTATGCCGCAAGGCTACGACACCCAACTGGGCGAGGATGGCAGCGGTCTGTCCGGCGGCCAGAAACAGCGCGTAGCCCTGGCCCGTGCGCTGTACGGCAACCCGAGCCTGGTGGTGCTGGACGAGCCGAATTCCAACCTCGACACCGTCGGCGAAGCCGCGTTGTCCAGCGCGATCGTGCAGCTCAAGGCCCAAGGCACCACCGTAGTGCTGGTGACGCACCGTTCTTCGGTGCTGGCCCAGGCCGACAAGCTGCTGGTGCTCAACGACGGTCGCCTGCAGGCCTTCGGCCCGAGCCACGACGTGCTCAAGGCGCTGTCCGCAAACCAGCCCGGCAATCAGCCCGGCAACCCATCACAACACAATGAAAAACCTGCGCAAGCACCGGCCGGGCTCAGCATGAGCCGACAGTATCAGCCGACGACAAGGAATTCGGGTGTATGAGCAGCGCGAGCATGAACACGCAAAACGAAGCGACGATGGAACACGCGTACATCACCGAACGCCCGGAGCGCGATGCAAAATTCTTCGCCCGCATGGGCTGGATTCTGGCGCTGGTCGGTGCCGGCAGTTTCTTCACCTGGGCGGCATTGGCGCCGCTGGATCAAGGCATTCCGGTGCAAGGCACCGTGGTGGTGTCGGGCAAGCGCAAGGCCGTACAGTCGATGAGCAGCGGTGTGGTCAGCCGGATTCTGGTGCGCGAGGGCGAAATTGTTAAGCAGGGCCAGCCGCTGTTCCGCCTCGACCAGACCCAGGTCGCCGCCGACGTGCAATCGCTGCAGGCGCAGTACCGCATGGCCTGGGCCAGCCTGGCGCGCTGGCAGGCCGAGCGTGACAACCTCAAGCAAGTGACGTTTCCGGCCGAGCTGAGCGACAACGCCGATCCGCGCCTGGCACTGGTGCTGGAAGGCCAGCGGCAATTGTTCAGCAGCCGCCGCGAAGCGTTCTCCCGCGAGCAAGCCGCCCTGCGCGCCAGCATCGAAGGCGCCACCGCGCAACTGGCCGGCATGCGCCGCGCCCGTACTGACCTCAACGCGCAGGCTGACTCGCTGCAACAACAGTTGAGCAACCTGCAACCGTTGGCTGACAACGGGTACATCCCGCGCAACCGCTTGATGGAATACCAGCGCCAGTTGTCGCAGGTCCAGCAACAACTGGCCGAAAACACCGGCGAAAGTGGCCGGGTGGAGCAGGGCATTCTTGAGTCCCGCCTGAAGCTGCAACAGCACGGTGAGGAATACCAGAAGGAAGTCCGCACCCAACTGGCCGACGCGCAACTGAAAAGCGTCACGCTGTCGGAGCAACTGACTTCCGCCGGTTTCGACCTGCAACACAGCGAAATCCTTGCTACCGCCGACGGCGTGGCGGTCAACCTCGGCGTGCACACCGAAGGCGCCGTGGTGCGTCAGGGCGAAACCCTGCTGGAAATCGTCCCGCAAGGCACGCGCCTGGAAGTCGAAGGACACCTGCCGATCAACCTGATCGACAAGGTCGGCACGCACCTGCCGGTCGACATCCTGTTCACCGCGTTCAACCAGAGCAAGACGCCACGAGTGCCCGGCGAAGTCAGCCTGATTTCCGCCGACCAGATGGTCGACGAGAAAACCGGCGTGCCGTACTACGTGTTGCGCAGCAGCGTCAGCGATCAGGCCATGGAGAAACTCAACGGTCTGGTGATCAAGCCCGGCATGCCGGCGGAAATGTTCGTGCGCACTGGCGAACGTTCACTCCTCAACTACCTGTTCAAGCCGCTGCTCGACCGCGCCGGTTCCGCGTTGACCGAAGAATAAGGATGTTCGGCTGTATGAATAAGCTTTCCATGCTGGCGGCAGCGTTCGCGCTGCTCGCGGGCAACAGTGCAATGGCGGCCATGGGGCCGTTCGAGATCTACGAACAGGCGTTGCGCAATGACCCGGTGTTCCTCGGCGCGATCAAGGAACGCGACGCCGGCCTTGAAAACCGCGCCATCGGCCGCGCCGGCCTGTTGCCGAAACTGGGTTACAACTACAACAAGGGCCGCAACTCGTCGAAAGCCACGTCCCTCGACGAACGCGCACGCAATCGCACCGATGACCGCAACTACAGCAGCTACGGCTCGAGCCTGACCCTGCAACAACCGCTGCTCGACTACGAAGCCTACGCGGCGTATCGCAAAGGCGTGGCCCAGTCGCTGTTTGCCGACGAAAACTTTCGCGGCAAGAGCCAGGAACTGCTGGTTCGCGTACTGGACAACTACACCAAGGCTTTGTTTGCCCAGGATCAGATCGACATCGCGCAGGCCAAGAAGAAGGCGTACGAGCAACAGTTCCAGCAGAACGAGCACATGTTCAAGCAGGGCGAGGGCACTCGCACCGACATCCTCGAAGCCGAGTCGCGTTACGAACTGGCGACCGCCGAGGAAATCGAGGCCCGCGACGAGCAGGACGCCGCGCTACGGGAGTTGGGCGCATTGGTAGGCGTGCCGGCGATGGACATCAGTGATCTGGCACCGCTGGATCAGAATTTCCAGACATTCGCCTTGATGCCGGCCAACTACGACACCTGGCACGAACTGGCAGTCAGCAACAACCCGAACCTCGCGTCCCAGCGTCAGGCGGTGGAAGTGGCGCGGTACGAAGTCGAGCGCAACCGCGCCGGGCACCTGCCGAAAGTCAGCGCTTACGCCACGATGCGCCAAAACGAATCGGAAAGCGGCAACACCTACAACCAGCGTTACGAAACCAACACCATCGGTTTCGAAGTCAGCGTGCCGTTGTATGCCGGCGGCGGCGTGTCGGCCTCGACCCGCCAGGCCAGCCGCACCATGGAACAGGCCGAATACGAACTGGACGGCAAGACCCGTGAGACGCTGATCGAATTGCGTCGCCAGTTCAGTGCGTGCCTGTCCGGGGTCAACAAGCTGCGCGCCTATCAAAAGGCCCTGGCCTCGGCCGAAGCGCTGGTCGTGTCGACCAAGCAAAGCATTCTCGGTGGCGAGCGAACCAACCTCGACGCACTGAACGCCGAACAACAACTATTTACCACCCGCCGTGATTTGGCCCAGGCACGCTATGACTACCTCATGGCCTGGACGAAGTTGCATTACTACGCGGGCACCTTGAGCGAACAGGATCTGGCGCGGGTGGATGAGGCGTTTGGGGTGGCTCGACGTTGATGTGCATGGCTTCAGACCGGCCCTCACCCTCTCCCGGAGGGAGAGGGGACTGATCGGGGGATATTTTGGAGGTACACCGACCTGATCGGGCGTCACCGAATCCAGCATCGACCCGGTTTTTCAGGTCGATGTATGACGCAAGACACCTCGATCAGCTCCCTCTCCTTGGGGAGAGGGCTGGGGTGAGGGGAATGGGCAACACCGCAGAATCAACCTGCATAAAACAATAAAAGTGAGTGGTGAACATGGACGTACGCATCAAGCCGGTTTCGGTCGGCACCCTGCTGCTTGTGATTTCTTCGACCCAGGCTCAGGCGCAGTACCTGGAATCCGGACAACCCGGCGATCCGGCCAGTTGGCGCAGCGCCGAGTTCCTGCGTGACTGGGGCCTGGACCGGATGCAGGCCGATCAGGCCTACGCCACCGGCATCACTGGCAAGGGCGTGAAAATCGGCGCGCTGGACTCCGGTTTCGACGCCGCCCATCCCGAGTTCGCCCGTGACCGCTATCACCCGGTACTGGCCAGCGGCAGCTATATCGACGGCTCGCTGTTCAACGTCAACGGCACCCTCAACCCGAACAACGACTCCCACGGCACCCACGTGGTCGGCACCATGGGCGCATCCCGTGACGGCAGCGGCATGCATGGCGTGGCGTACAACGCGCAAATCTACGTCGGCAACACCAACAAGAACGACAGTTTCCTGTTCGGCCCCAACCCGGACCCGCGCTACTTCAAAGCGGTGTACGACGCCCTGGCCGATGCCGGTGTGCGTGCGATCAACAACAGCTGGGGCAGCCAGCCGCCGGATGTCAGCTATCGAACCCTCGCGGATCTGCACGCCGCTTACGCCCAGCACTGGAACAAAGGCACCTGGCTAGACGCAGCGGCGGACGTTTCCCGTCGTGGCGTGATCAACGTGTTCAGCGCCGGCAACAGCGGTTACCCGAATGCCAGCGTGCGCTCGGCGCTGCCGTACTTTCAGCCCGATCTGGAAGGCCACTGGCTGGCAGTCTCCGGACTCGATCAAAGCAATCAGCAAAAGTACAACCAGTGCGGAATCGCCAAGTACTGGTGCATCACCACGCCGGGGGCGAAGATCGACAGCACCATTCCCGACGGCGGTTATGCGATCAAGTCCGGCACCTCGATGGCCGCGCCACACGCCACCGGCGCACTGGCGCTGGTGATGGAGCGGTATCCGTACATGAACAACCAGCAGGCTCTCGAAGTGCTGCTGACCACGGCTACGCAACTCGATGGCTCGGTGACCGACGCGCCCACCGAGCGAGTCGGCTGGGGCGTAGCCAACCTGTACCGGGCGATGCGCGGTCCGGGGCAATTGCTCGGAGCGTTCGACGCCCATCTGGCAGCCGGGCAGAGCGATGTCTGGAGCAATGACATCAGCGACAAGGCGCTGATCCAGCGCCAGAGCGAAGACCTCGCCGAACACAGCGCCTGGCAGCAAACCCTGCAAAACAAAGGCTGGCAGAACGGCGTGCCGGCCGGCGCCAGTCAACAGGATCAGACCGATTACGCCGTGGGCATGGCTCGCGATGCAGCGGCGGCCAGTCGGGTGTATCAGGGCAGTCTGATCAAGTCCGGCGACGGGCGACTGGTTCTGACCGGTAACAACAGCTATCGCGGGCCGACCACGGTCAATGGCGGCCTGCTGACGGTGAACGGTTCGCTGACTTCGGCCGTGACCGTCAACGACGGCGGCACCCTCGGCGGATCCGGGCGGATCGGCGCGTTGACCGCCAACAGCGGCGGCCGGGTAGCACCGGGCAATTCGATCGGTACGTTGAACGTCGCCGGTGACGTGACCTTCGCGCCTGGTTCGACCTACGCCGTGGAGTTATCTCCCACCAGCAGCGACCGCATCTTTGCCGGCGGCACTGCGTCCATCAACGGCGCCACCGTGAGCCTGTCGCTGGAAAACAGTACGACGCTGCTCAGCACCACCGAGGCCAGAAGCCTGCTCGGCCGGCAGTACGACATTCTGCAAGCGGCGGGTGGCATTCAGGGTCGGTTCGGTGCGGTGCTGCCGGATTACCTGTTCATCGGTGGCAGCCTGGCCTACAGCGACAACGGCATCGGCTTGAATGTCGAGCGCAACGCAACATCGTTCGCCAGCGTCGGCCAGACACCGAATCAACGCTCCGTGGCCACTGCCGTCGAAGGACTGGGCGCGGGCAATTCCGTTTACGAAAGTCTGCTGTTGTCGGCCACCACCAGTGATGCGCAACAAGCGTTCCAGCAGTTGAGCGGTGAAATCTATCCGGCCCTCGGCTCCGTGCTGATCAACGACAGCCGCCAACTGCGCGACGCCATCGGCGAGCGACTGCACGACGCCCAAGCCACGCAAAGCAATGGCTGGATCAAGGCCCTCGGCGCCTGGAGCAGCACCGATTCGCGCCACGACACCGCCGGTTACAGCACCTCAATCGGTGGATTGCTGGCCGGTGTCGACGGAGCGCTGGACGAGCAGACCCGCATCGGTCTGGTCACCGGTTACAGCGACAGCTCGCTGAGCATGGGCTCGGGCACGCATTCCTCAGCCAAAGTCGACAGCTATCACCTCGGCGCCTACGCCGGTCACGACATCGGCGCCTGGCGCCTGAGCACCGGCGCGGCCTACAGCTGGCATCGCGCCGATGTGAAACGCGACTTGCAGTACGGCAACGTCAGCGCCAGGCAAAAAGCCAAGGTCGATGCCGCCACCACTCAGGTATTCGGCGAAGCGGCTTATCGACTGAACCTGCAACCGCTGGCCCTGGAGCCGTTCGCCAATCTGGCCTACGTGCACCTCGACACCGACGGTTTCACCGAGAAGGGCGACGCCGCCGCGCTGAAAAGCGGTGACGACCAGCGCGACGCAGTGTTGAGCACCCTCGGCGTGCGGGCGATCAAGACCTTCGACCTGCCGTCCGCGCAGAAGCTGCAAGTGAGCGGACACCTGGGCTGGCAGCACAGCCTGACCGACATCGACTCCGAACAGCATTTGCGTTTTGCCAGCGGCAGCGCGCCGTACACGGTCGAAAGCTCGCCACTGGTGCGCGACGCCGCACTGGTCGGCGTGCAGGCCAGCCTGGCACTGACCCGCGACGTGCGGATCAACCTCGATTACACCGGACAACTGGCCAGCCGCGAGAAGCAGCATGGCGTGGGCCTGAGCCTGAACTGGCAGTTCTAGACACACGGATTTTGATCGTTCCCACGCTCCCGCGTGGGAATGCAGCCCGTGACGCTCCGCGTCACTGGACGCGGAGCGTCCCCAGAGGCATTCCCACGCAGACGGTTCGACGCCTCGACGTGGGAACGATCAACGGGGAGAGCGCGAGAACGATCAACACCCCAATAGACGGATTTTTCGCAACATCACTAAGGAAGGTCGCTGGATGAAAAACAACAACACCCCCGCGCAATCGGGTGGATGCTTTCGCCTGAAAACTCTCAACGTCGCCTTGCTCTGCGCGCTGGCCACCTGGGGTAGCGCACACGCGGCGCCCTACGTGGAAAGCGGCCGGGCAGGGGATCCGGGCAGTTGGCGCAGTGCCGAGTTCAAGGCCGACTGGGGCCTGGGCGCCATCGGCGCGGATTACGCCTACGCCGCCGGTTACACCGGTAAAGGCGTGAAACTGGGAATTTTCGACCAACCGGTCTACGCCGCGCACCCGGAGTTTTCCGGCAGCAACAAGGTCATCACCCTGGTGACCTCGGGGATCCGCGAATACACCGACCCGTACATCCCGGTCAAAGCGGGGGACGCGTTCCGCTATGACGGTTCGCCCTCGGTCGGTTCCGACGGCAAACTCGGCGCCCACGGCACCCACGTTGGCGGTATCGCTGCCGGCAGCCGTGACGGCGGGCCGATGCACGGCGTGGCGTTCGGCGCGCAGATCATCAGCGCCGACAACGGCGACCCGGGCCCGGAAGACGGCATCGTGCGCGGCAACGACGGCGCGGTGTACAAGGCCGGCTGGGATGCGCTGATCGCCAGCGGCGCGCGGATCATCAACAACAGCTGGGGCATCGGCATCACCGACCGTTTCGACCTCGGCGGCCGTGACCCGGCGTACCCGCACTTCACCGTCAACGACGCGCAACTGCAGTTCAACGAGATCCGCACACTGCTGGGCACCAAACCCGGCGGCGCCTACGACGGTGCAATCGCCGCCGCACGCAGCGGGATCGTGACGATCTTCGCGGCGGGCAACGACTACAACCTGAACAACCCGGACGCCATCGCCGGCCTCGGTTACTTCGTGCCGGACATCGCGCCGAACTGGATCACCGTCGCCGCATTGCAAAGGAACCCGGATCAGGCCAGCGCCAATCCGTACATCATGAGTACGTTCTCTTCGCGCTGCGGCTACACCGCCAGTTTCTGCGTCTCGGCACCGGGCACGCAGATCTACAGCTCGATCATCGAAGGCACCAACGCCGACAACCTGACCACCGGCTACAAGAACTACAACGGCACCTCGATGGCCGCGCCCCACGTGGCCGGCTCCATGGCGGTGCTGATGGAGCGCTTCCCGTACATGTCCGGCGATCAGGTCGCCAGCGTGTTGCGCACCACGGCCACCGACCTCGGCGCACCGGGCATCGACGCCCTGTATGGCTGGGGCATGATCAACCTGCGCAAGGGCATCGACGGCCCGGCGATGTTCGTCACCGAGCAGGACATCCCCGAAGAATTCCGCATCCAGGGCGCCTACGGTTCCGGCCAGTTCGTGGCCGATCTGCCGGGCATCGGCGCAATCATCGATGCGGGCAAACCCACCGAACGCGTATGCAACGACATCACCTGCGGGCTCGACACCTGGCGCAACAACATCTCCGGCCATGGTGGTCTGACCAAACAAGGCATCGGCACTCTGGTGCTGACCGGCAACAACACCTACAGCGGCCCGACCCTGGTCAATCAGGGCCGACTGGCAATCAATGGCTCGCTGCAATCGGCGGTGACGGTCAATGACGGCGGCATCCTCGGTGGTAACGGCCGGATCGCCGCGCTGACCGCCAACAGCGGCGGCACCGTGGCGCCGGGCAATTCCATCGGCACCTTGAACGTGGCGGGTGACGTGACCTTCGCACCGGGTTCGACCTATGCGGTGGAAGTGTCGCCGACCAGCAGCGACCGGATCGTCGCCGGTGGCACCGCCATAATTGAGGGCGCCACCGTCAGTCTGTCCCTGGAAAACAGCCCGACGCTGTTGACCACCGAAGACGTGAAATCGCTGCTCGGCAGTCAGTTCAACATCCTGCAGGCAGCAGGCGGGATTCAGGGGCGCTTTGGTCAGGTGCTGCCTAACTATGCGTTCCTCGGCGGCACCCTCGATTACTCATCAGGTGGCGTGCAACTGGAGGTTGGACGTAACGGCGCCTCGTTCGCCAGTGTCGGCCTGACCCCGAACCAGCGCGCAGTCGGTGCTGCCGCCGAACGCCTCGGCGCCGGCAATGCGTTGTTCGAAACCCTGTTGCTGTCGCCGTCGGCGGCCGCTGCGCAGGATGCCTTCCAGCAGCTGTCCGGCGAGATTCACCCGGCCATCGGCACGCTGCTGATCAACGACAGTCGCTACCTGCGCGATGCCGTGGGCGAGCGTCTGCGTGAGCGCGATCTGTTCGATGCCGGTGCGCCGACCGATGACCGCAGCAACGCCTGGCTCAAAGTACTGGGCGCCTGGGGCAAGAGCGATGGCGGGTCGAAATACGCCGATTCCACCAGTTCCATCGGCGGCCTGCTGGCCGGTGTCGACGGTTTGATCGCTGAAGATACTCGTCTCGGTTTCGTTACTGGTTATAGCGACAGCTCGTTGAGCATGGGCGAGGGTACGCATTCGTCCGCCTCGGTCGATAGCTATCACCTGGGCGCGTACCTGGGGCATCAGATTGATGCGTTGCGTCTGACCGCCGGTGCGGCTTACAGCTGGCATCGCATCGACGTCAAACGCGACCTGCAATTCGCTGGCGTCAGCGGAAAACAGAAAACCAAGCGCGATGCGACCACCGCGCAATTGTTCACCGAAGCGGCCTACGACCTGGGTCTGCAACCGATGAATCTGGAGCCGTTCGCCAATCTGGCCTACGTGCACCTCAACAGCGACAGCTTCACCGAGAAGGGTGATGCCGCCGCACTGAAGGGTGGTGAAGACAACCGCGACGTGGTGTTGTCGACCCTCGGTGTGCGGGCCAAGCGCACGTTTGCCCTGTCGGAGAAACACCAGCTGGAACTGGGCGCAAGCCTGGGCTGGCAGCACAACTTGAGCAGCGTGGATTCCGACAGTCACTTGGCCTTCGTCAATGGCAACAGTGCGTTCACCGTGCAAAGTGTGTCGATGGATCGAGATGCAGCGGTAGTCGGCGTGCGCGCCGGGCTGGCGCTCAATCACGATGTCCGGGTCAACCTGGACTATAACGGGCTGATCGGCTCCAACGAAAAGGACCACGGTGTGGGCCTGACGCTGGACTGGCAGTTCTAAGGGGTAGCGGCAGTTCTTTCGAGAACTGCCGTTTTTGAAAGGAAGAGAGAGCACAACATGGGATTGTTCGATTACAAAAACGCCGACGGCAAAGCGCTGTACAGCGACGCCATCGCCCTGACGCTGTATGCCTACACGCCGACCGGGCAGGCCTTGCCCGGCACTGGCTGGAAGCCGATCGGCGCCACGGCGCTGGGCTATCAGGGCAAAGTCGGGGCGCAGGGTACGTTCTTCGGTGAGAAGGATGGTTTCACCAGCGCCGAAGCCGAAGTGCTCGGCAAGTACGACGCCGCGGGCAAGCTGATCGGCATCGGCGTGGCCTTCCGGGGCACCGGCGGGCTGGGTTACAGCGACACCTTCGGCGACATGAAAAACAACCTGCTGGCCGCCATCGGCCCGACGGATTACGCCACCCAGTACGCGAAAAACGCCTTCGACAACCTGCTCAAATCGGTGGCGGCTTTCGCGGTCGCCCACGGCATCGCGGCCAAGGACGTGTTGATCAGCGGCCACAGCCTCGGCGGTCTTGGGGTCAACAGCGTGGCGGAGTTGAGCGCGAGCAATTGGGGCGGATTCTTCAAGGACGCCAACTACATTTCGTTCGCCTCGCCGACCCAGAGCAGCACCGGCACCAACGTGCTGAACATCGGTTACGAGAACGACCCGGTGTTCCGCGTGCTCGACGGCACCACGTTCAGTACCGCGTCGATGGGCAAGCACGACAAGCCGCACGATTCGACCACCGACAACATCGTCAACTTCAACGACAACTACGCGTCCACCGCGCAGAACCTGGTGCCGTTCAGCATCGCCAATCCGCTGAACTGGTCGGCCCACAGCTCGCTGGGGTATGCCGACGGCCTGAATCGGGTGATCGCGTCGAAGTTCTACGGCCTGACGCATAAGGACTCGACGATCATCGTCTCCAACCTTGAGCAAGCATCGCGGGGCAAGACCTGGGTCGAGGATCTGGGCCGCAGCGGCGAGCCGCACACCGGCAGCACCTTCATCATCGGCACCGACAGCGGTGACTGGCTCAAGGGCGGGGCGGGCAACGACTTCCTCGAAGGCCTGGGCGGCGATGACCGTTTCCGTGACGACGGCGGTTTCAACATCCTGCTCGGTGGCCAGGGCCACAACACTTTCGAGCTGCAAAAGCCGTTGCAGAACTTCAGCTTCGCCAACGACGGCGACGGCACCCTGTACGTGCGTGACGCCTACGGCGGCATCAGCATGACCCGTGACATCGGCGCGCTGGTAAGCAAAGAGTCGGGTTCGTGGTGGGGCAGCAAGGAAATCACCTGGACCGTCACCGCCAAAGGCCTGGCCAACGGTGCCGAACTGACCCAGTACAACCATTCGCTCAGCGGCGGCGCCATGGGCGACACCCTCAAAGCCGCCGCCGACGGCGACTGGCTGTTCGGCCTGGGCGGCAACGATCACCTGCAAAGCGACAAGGCCCACGTGACCTTCGTCGGCGGAGCCGGCAACGACGTGATGAGCGCGGTGGGTGGCAACAACACCTTCCTGTTCAGCGGCGCCTTCGGCTTCGACGCGATCAATGGCTACCAGGGCAGCGACAAACTGGTGTTCATGGGCGTCGAAGGCGCGGGGCAGGGCTACGACTACAAGCAACACGCGTCGCAGTCCGGAAGCGATACCGTGCTGAAGATTGGCGACTTTGCCGTGACGCTGGTCGGGGTCGGTGTGGCTAACCTGTCGGATTCGAGTTTCGTCTTCGCCTGACAAACGAACGTTGTACTGAAATGCTCCGGGGCGCCTCGGGAGGGGCGTTCTGGTTGTGAGCTATCTCTGAACAATTCCAACAAAAAGAGAGGCAACAGCAATGGGTGTGTATGACTACAAGAACTTCGGTACGGCGGAATCCAAGGCGCTGTTCAGCGACGCCATGGCTATTACGCTGTATTCCTACCACAACCTCGATAACGGCTTTGCCGTCGGTTATCAGCACAACGGCTTCGGCCTCGGCTTGCCGGCCACGCTGGTGACCGCGCTGATCGGCGGCACGGATTCCCAAGGCGTGATCCCCGGCATTCCGTGGAACCCCGATTCGGAAAAAGCCGCACTCGACGCGGTGAAAAAAGCCGGCTGGACCCCGATCACCGCCTCGCAACTGGGTTACGAAGGCAAGACCGATGCGCGCGGCACCTTCTTCGGCGAAAAAGCCGGCTACACCAGCGCTCAGGTGGAAATCCTCGGCAAATACGACGCTCAGGGCCATCTGACGGAAATCGGCATCGCCTTTCGCGGCACCAGCGGCCCACGGGAAATCCTCATCGGCGATTCCATCGGTGACGTGATCAACGACTTGCTCGCTGCATTCGGGCCCAAGGATTACGCCAAGAACTATGTCGGCGAAGCCTTCGGCAACCTGATGAACGATGTGGTGGCGTTCGCCAAGGCCAACGGCCTGACCGGCAAGGACGTGCTGGTCAGCGGCCACAGCCTCGGCGGGCTGGCGGTCAACAGCATGGCGGACCTGAGCACCAGCAAATGGGGCGGGTTCTTCCAGGACTCCAACTACATCGCCTACGCCTCGCCGACCCAGAGCAGCACCGACAAGGTGCTCAACGTCGGCTACGAAAACGATCCGGTGTTCCGCGCGCTCGACGGCTCGACCTTCACCGGCTCCTCGCTCGGCGTGCACGACGCGCCCAAGGAGTCGGCGACCGACAACATCGTCAGCTTCAACGACCACTACGCTTCGGCGGCGTGGAACGTGCTGCCGTTCTCGATCGTCAACATTCCGACCTGGATCTCGCACCTGCCGACCGCTTATGGCGATGGCATGAACCGGGTGATCGAATCGAAGTTCTACGACCTGACCAGCAAGGACTCGACGATCATCGTCGCCAACCTGTCGGATCCGGCGCGGGCCAACACCTGGGTGCAGGACCTGAACCGCAACGCCGAAACCCACAAGGGCAGCACCTTCATCATCGGCAGCGACGCCAACGACCTGATCCAGGGCGGCAGCGGCAACGATTATCTGGAAGGCCGCGCCGGCAACGACACGTTCCGCGACGGCGGGGGCTACAACATCCTGCTGGGTGGCTCGGGCAACAACACACTGGAGTTGCAGAAGTCGGTCAATACCTTCGACTTCGCCAATGACGGCGCCGGCAACCTGTACATCCGCGATGCCAACGGCGGGATCAGCATCACCCGCGACATCGGCAGCATCGTCACCAAGGAGCCGGGTTTCCTCTGGGGCCTGTTCAAGGACGACGTCACCCACACCGTCACGGCGACCGGACTGAAGGTCGGCAACAACGTCACTCAATACGAATCAAGCGTGAAGGGCACCGGCGCCGCCGACACCCTCAAGGCCAAGGCCAGCGGTGACTGGCTGTTCGGCCTGGACGGCAACGACCATCTGATCGGCGGGACGGGCAACGACGTATTCGTCGGCGGCGCCGGCAATGATCTGATGGAGTCGGGCGGCGGGGCGGATACCTTCCTGTTCAGCGGCGCGTTCGGCCAGGACCGCGTGGTGGGTTACACCGCCAACGACAAACTGGTGTTCCTCGGCGTGCAGGGCGTGTTGCCGGGCGACGACTTCCGCGCCCATGCCACGGCGGTGGGGCAGGATACGGTGCTGAAGTTCGGCGCGGATTCGGTAACGCTGGTCGGGGTTGCGTTGAACAGTCTGAGTGGCGACGGGATCGTGATTGCCTGACGTTAGTGGCGCCCGAAAGGGCGCCGTCGCGAGCTGGCTCAATCCCACCTTTGGCCTTTTGTGGGAGCGAGCCTGCTCGCGATTGAACGATAACGCGGTATTGAAAGTGACTCACCAGCCACTCCCTGACTCCAATCCCTGCACCAACAGGAAATGCGGCCTAAAGCCATGACGACAACGTTCGTCATGTAAGGGTCGCCAACGAGTACAGGAGATTCACACGTGAAAGGTTTCAAGAGGTTTATCGGTATCGCGGGACTGGCGCTGCTGTCGGCCAATGCCTGGGCCGATTTGCCTCACAGCTCGATTCTGAGCCGCTATGGCGTCACCACCGATCAACTGCCAAAACCGGCCGACAGTGATGACGTCAAACCCGTCGAAGAGAAAAGCCGCTTTCATATCCAGCCCGAACAACCGTTCGTGACCGTTCGCATCGGCGAAGACCATGAGCCGGAAATGACCGGCAACCTGAGCATCGACCGCATGGCGCAGCAGGAGCGTCAGCGCTGCCAGCGCTTGCAGGAAGAAATGGTCCGGCGCGGCGAGCGCGCGTTGAACTGCGACGGTTCCCTCCCGGGCATGGCATTACCCCGCTGATCAATGCAAAAAAGGCTGCGCTCCACCAGGAACGCAGCCTTTTTTGATGGGGTAACCGTCAGTCTTCCTTGCGCACCGTGGCTACTTCGTCGGCACGCACGCGGATCTTGGCGCCGGAAATATCCTTGAACTCGTAGAAGCCGTCCTCGTTTTTGGTATCGGGCATGTCCTCGGTCAGGTACTGGGTGCCGTTCTGCAGGGTGACCACCGTCGGGGTCGAGCAACCGGCCAGCGTCAGCAGGGCCGCAACAGCCAACGGGATCCCGAGAGTCTTGATTTTCATAAGCAGCATTCCTGTTCATTTCGACCATTGTCGGCCTCTAACGCGGTTGGTGCCATTACGTCGGAGAAAGTTCGATGGCCACCTGAAAAAATCCGCAATGAAGGTGCCACTGATCTTTTTCCGTTTGCGCCCGCCGGGGCAGGCTGGTATCTGTACGCATAACCAGTACTCGCTTGCCATGGCCCCGAAATCACCGTGACTGCCAATCCCCTCGAAGATCCGTTCTATTACCTCAACAACTTCCGCCAGGTGCTTGATTGGCTTGAGCTTCGTTACGCCGATGTCATGAGCGAAGCGGAGCACGCCTTCATCCGCGACTTCAAGGCACTGCCGCGCGGATCCCAGGGGTTGCTGGTGCGGATGGTGATGCGCAAGGGCGTGCATTTTCGCGCCGGCAAGCTGAATTATCCGGAAATCGGCGACATCGCCGAGGCGGCGCAACCACTGCTGGAGCAGGGCTGGCTCGATGAACAGGCGCCGTTGTCGATGGCGGATCTGTTCGAGGTGCTGCTCAAGGCCGAGATCCTGCAAGCCTTTGGCCCGGCCATCGATCAGCCCCGGGGCAAGAAAGTCGACTGGCTGCCGCTGCTGCACGAACAATTCCCCGAGCCCCGCATTTTCCGGCAATGGTGCCCAACGCTGGCGGATCGGCTGTTCAGCCTGACGCTGATGGACCTGTGCGACCGTTTTCGCCTGATGTTCTTCGGCAACCTCTATCAGGACTGGTCGGAGTTCGTGCTCGCCGACCTCGGCATCTTCACCTACGAAAAAGTTGAGTTCAGCGCCGATTCCCGGGGTTTGCGCAGCCGTGCCGACGTCGATGCCTGCCTGTTTCTGCACGACTGCCAGCTGTATTTCGAAGCCGGCGAGCCGTTGGAGCCGATCGTCGAACAGGTCGCGGCGCTGCATTTCGACAACCCGTGGCTGCAACGCCGGCGCGGCAAGCTGTTGTTCCAGATCGGCCAATACTGCGAGCGCCTCGGCGGATTCGCCCTGGCCCTGAAGATCTATCGCGACTGCGCCTATCCCGGCGCACGATTGCGGATGATCCGCGTGCTGGAGCGCAGCGCCGAGTATGCGTTGGCTCTGGAACTGGCGGTCATTGCCGAGCAGGCGCCGGAAACCGCCACCGAACAGCAGGGCTTGCAACGGATATTGCCGCGCCTGCGGCGCAAGCTCGGCGGGCCACCGATCAAACGCACGGCGCCCGGCCTAGTGGAGCGGCTCGATCTGCACCTGCCGCGTATCGATCCGGCATTGTCGGTGGAATATCACGTTCAGGCGCACCTGCACGAAGAAACGGGCCCGGTGCATTACGTGGAAAACAGCCTGATCAATTCATTGTTCGGCCTGCTGTGCTGGCCGGCGATCTTCGCGCCGCTGCCGGGCGCGTTCTTTCACCCGTTCCAGCGCGGGCCGGTGGATCTCCTCAATGAAGACTTCCAGCCCCGACGCGCCGAGCTGTTTCAGGCCTGTCTGGCCCAACTCGACGATGGCCGCTATGCCGACACCATCCGCGCGCGGTTCGCCGCCAAATGGGGCGTGCAGTCGCCGTTCGTGTTCTGGGGCGCGCTCAATGAAGATTTGCTGGAGCAGGCGCTGGCCTGTCTGCCGGCCGAACACCTCAAGCACTGGTTCAGCCGTCTGCTGCTGGACATCAAGGCCAATCGCGCCGGCATGCCCGATCTGATCCAGTTCTGGCCACAGCACAAGACCTACCGGATGATCGAAGTCAAAGGCCCGGGCGATCGCTTGCAGGACAACCAATTGCGCTGGCTGGAGTTCTGCAACACGCACCGGATGCCGGTCGCCGTGTGTTACGTGCAATGGGCGGAGCAGGGCGCTTGAGCTACAGCATCGCGGTGCGGGCGTTATGCGAATTCACCGCGAAAACCGGTGACCTCGACCTGCGCTTCACCCCGTCACCGACCGCGCTGGAGGGGATTGCCGGGCATCGCACCGTGGCGTCCCGGCGCAACGACGCCTACCAGAGCGAAGTGGCGCTGGAGGGCGCATTCGGGCCATTGAAAGTCAAGGGCCGGGCGGACGGCTACGACCCGACGCAGAACTGCCTGGAAGAAGTCAAAACCTACCGCGGCGATTTGAGCAAGCAACCGGCCAATCACCGTTCGCTGCATTGGGCCCAGGCGAAAATCTACGGCTGGTTGATGTGCTGTCGATTGCAACTTGAGCAGATCAATCTGGCGCTGGTGTACTTCGACATCGTCACGGAAAAGGAAACCTGTCTGGTCGAAGCGTTCAGCGCCGATGCGCTGCGGCAGTTCTTCGAACAACAATGCGGTCTGTTCCTGGCGTGGGCCGAACAGGAAATGGCCCACCGCGACGCGCGCAACCGGGCGGCGCAGCAGCTGGGTTTCCCCCATGCCGCGTTTCGCCCCGGCCAGCGTCACCTCGCCGAATCGGTGTTCAAGGCCGTCAGCACCGGCCGCTGCCTGATGGCCCAGGCCCCGACCGGGATCGGCAAGACCCTCGGCACCCTGTTTCCGATGCTCAAGGCGTTGGCGCCGCAGCAACTGGACAAGGTGTACTTCCTCACCGCCAAGACACCCGGCCGCAAACTGGCGCTGGACGCGGCGCAAGTGCTGTTCGATCACAGCGAAACCTTGCCGCTGCGGGTGTTGGAAATGGTCGCCCGGGACAAGGCCTGCGAACACCCGGACAAGGCTTGCCACGGCGAATCCTGCCCGTTGGCCCAGGGCTTTTACGACCGCTTGCCCGCTGCCCGCGAAGCCGCCAGCCAACTACGTCTGCTGGATCAGGCCGCGCTGCGAGACGTCGCGGCGCAGCACGCGGTGTGCCCGTATTATCTGAGCCAGGAAATGGCCCGCTGGGCCGACGTGGTGGTGGCGGACTACAACTATTACTTCGATTTCAGCGCGCTGCTGTTCGGTCTGGCCCAGTTCAATCAATGGAACGTTGCGGTGCTGGTGGACGAGTCGCATAACCTGGTCGAGCGCGGGCGGCAGATGTACAGCTCCACTCTCGATCAGGCGACGCTGGGCAGCGTGCGCAAAACCGCCCCCGAGGCCTTGAAAAAATCGTTGCAGCGGGTCAACCGCGAATGGAACGCCCTGCACAATGACCAGTTGGCGCCGTATCAGGCCTACGACAGGGCGCCGGAAAAACTGTTGCAGGCGCTCTCATCCTGCACGGCGAGCATCGGCGACTACCTCAACGATCACCCGCAAGGGCTCGACAGCGCCTTGCAGAATTTCTATTTCGAAATGCTGCAATTCGGCCGGGTAGCAGAATTGTTCGACGCGCATTACCTGTTCGACATCAGCAAGCGCGACCTCGAGCGCAAACGCCCGCTATCGCAACTGTGTCTGCGCAACGTGGTGCCGGCGGCGTTCATCGGCCCGCGCCTGACGGCGGCGCGCAGCAGCGTGCTGTTTTCCGCAACCCTCAGCCCGCGCCACTATTACGCGGATTTGCTTGGCACCCCTGTCGACACGGTCTGGATCGATGTCGAGTCACCGTTCAGCGCCGAACAATTGCAGGTGCAGATCGTCAGCCGGATTTCCACGCGTTTCACGCACCGGCAAGCGTCGCTGGAACCGATTGTCGAGCTGATCGCCCGCCAGTTCAGCGAACGCCCGGGCAACTATCTGGCGTTCTTCAGCAGTTTCGATTACCTGCAACAGGTCGCGCAGCTGCTGGCCGAGCGGCACCCGCACATCACCCGCTGGCAGCAATCCCGGGGCATGACCGAAGGCGCGCGGCAGGACTTTCTCGATCAATTCACCGCCCACAGCCAGGGCGTCGGTTTTGCCGTGCTCGGCGGCGCGTTCGGTGAAGGCATCGATCTGCCCGGCGCACGGCTGATCGGTGCATTCATCGCCACCCTCGGGCTGGCCCAGCTCAACCCGGTCAATGAACAGATGAAGCGGCGCATGGCCGCGATCTTCGGCGCCGGTTACGACTACACCTACCTGTTCCCCGGCGTGCAGAAAGTGGTGCAGGCCGCCGGACGGGTGATCCGCACCCAGCAGGATCGCGGCGTGGTGATGCTGATCGATGACCGCTTTGCCGAAAGCCGGATCCGCCAATTGCTGCCGCGCTGGTGGTCGCTGGAGGGGAGTGAATGCGCAGGAAACCTGTCGGGTTGACGTACGTTTCCGGGAATTTGAACAGGGTGATTTCCATCGTTAACTGTAGGATTAATTCCCATACAAAACAGTGACATACGTTGTAAATATCTTGTCTTTGATGAAGTCCGAAAACCGGTCTTTAGTCAAAGGACCGGCCACCGGTATCCCTCAAGACGAGATAAGGAAATCACTGCATGTCTGTCGCCGCTGCCTACCACTACACCTACACGCCAGAGCAGGTCACTGCCGCTTTCGACACCCTCAGCCCAACGCTGTTTTCCGCAGTAACAGCCGAGACCACACCCCGGATGCTGGTCACTGCCGGCGTGCAAAGTTCGGGCAAAACCTACCTGCTGGAAAAAAGCCTGCTGCCTTCCGGTCGCTATCAAAACCATGTTCGCCTCTACCTTCCCCAGTATCGGGAGAGGCATCCGCAATATGAGGAAATGATCAAAATCGGCGTATTGCATGCCTACGAACACACAGAGACGTTCGTCCGCGATCTGTGCCAGAAGATTTTCGAAAGAGCCTTCAGGGAAAAACTCAACATCATTCTGGAGTGTGCATTCGACACCATCGAATTTGCCGCCTTGCCTGAGTACGCCGCCAATGCCGGCTATCAGCTGGAAGTGCACGTGGTCGCCTGCAACTACCCCTTTGCCTTTATTTCCGGGGTTCGACGCGGGCTCAAAAGCCTCGAAAAGGGCGAGCTTGAGCGTTTCGTGAAACCGTCGGCGCTGAAATCCAGCCTGGGTAATGCTCATGCGGTGCTGTACACACTGGAGGCGGTGGCCAGAAAAATCAGCGGCTCGCAGATTTTCCTGTACGAGCGCGGGCTGGGTGCCTTGCAGGATCGGATCCTGCGCGCGCACAGCACATACACCCTGGACACCCAGCACAAGCTTTCCATTACCTCGACATCCACGCCTTACAGTTACGAGGCCTATGAGCGCATTTTCAGCAAATCGGTCAATGGCGAAAACGAGCGTAATGAAATGGTCAGGGAGTGCCACCTGGCCTTGTCCAAGGCAACGCAATACGCGACGCAGGTACCGGATTTCCTCTTCAATGCGCTTTACGCAAGGATCATCAGATATGTCCAGCGATGAGCTGCTGCCCCTTGCCTGGCCCGGTATGCTTTTGCGGCTTTCCAAACCGCCGGTTTGACGCATACTCCAGTCATTGAAAACCTGCTTTGAGCCAAGCCTGATGAGCGAGAACAAGAAGTCCGCTGCAATCGAAGACATGCGCTTTCGTTTGCTGATCGATGCGGTCGTCGATTATGCGATCTACATGATCGACCCCGAGGGGATCATTACCAGCTGGAACTCCGGCGCAAAGCGCTTCAAGGGATATGAAGAGGCGGAGATCCTCGGCGAACACTTTTCCCGGTTCTACACCGATGAAGACCGTGCTAACGGTTTGCCGCAGCGGGCGCTGGACACGGCGATCCGCGAGGGCCGGTTCGAGGGTGAAGGCTGGCGGGTACGCAAGGACGGCACGCACTTCTGGTGCCACGTGGTGATCGATCCGATTTTCAGCCCGGGCGGGCAACTGCTCGGGTTTGCCAAGATCACCCGCGACCTGACCGACCGCAAAATGGCCGAAGAAACCCTCAAGCAGAGCGAACAGCAGTTTCGCCTGCTGGTGCAGGGCGTCACCGACTATGCGATCTACATGCTCAGCCCCGAAGGCCGGGTGACCAACTGGAATCCCGGCGCGCAGCGGATCAAGGGTTACAAGCCGGATGAGGTCATCGGCAAGCATTTCTCGATGTTCTACACCCCGGAAGACCGTGACGCCGGTGAACCCCAGCGCGCCCTGGAAACTGCGGTGCGCGAGGGCCGTTTCGAGAACAAGAGCTGGCGCCTGCGCAAGGACGGCACGCGGTTTCTGGCCCATGTGGTGGTCGATGCGATTCGCGGCGACACCGGCACTTTGCTCGGTTTTGCCAAGATTACCCGCGACGTCACCGAGGCTACCCAGGCGCAACAGGCCCTGGAAAAAACCCGTGAAGCGCTGTTCCAGGCGCAGAAAGTGCAGGCTATCGGCCAACTCAGCGGCGGTATCGCCCACGACTTCAACAATCTGCTGACGGTGATCCTCGGCAACCTGGAAATCGTGCGCAAACGCCTGGGCGATGACCCGAAAGTCAGCCGTCTGCTGGAGAACGCCACCCAGGGCGCCTTGCGCGGCGTGTCGCTGACCCAGCGCATGCTGGCTTTTGCCCGGCGTCAGGAGCTCAAGACCGAACCGATCGAAATCCCGAAACTGGTGCAGGGCATCACCGGGCTGTTGCGCAGTTCACTGGGGCCGGGGATCCGCATCGAAACGCAGTTTCCCGAAGACCTGCAAGCGGTGCTGGCCGACAGCAACCAACTCGAACTGGCGGTGCTCAATCTGGCGACCAATGCCCGTGATGCCATGCCCGAAGGAGGCAACGTCACGATCAGTGCCGAGCCCGAAGTGGTGCTCGAACAGAACGACACAAGCCTGGCAGCTGGGCGCTACGTGTGCCTGAGGGTCACCGATACCGGTGAAGGCATGGACGCCGCCACCCTGGCGTCGGCGAGCGATCCGTTTTTCACCACCAAGGGCTTGGGCAAGGGCACCGGTCTGGGATTGTCGATGGTCCAGGGTTTCATCGAACAACTGGGTGGCCGCTTCATTCTGAAAAGTACAAAGGGGCAGGGCACCACCGCTGAACTGTGGTTGCCGGTAGCCATCGACGGTGTTGTCGCCAAACCGCTTGGCCCGATGGTGTCCACCGATACAGTGCCGCGCCTCAGCGTGCTGGTGGTGGACGACGACAGTCTGGTGCGCACCAGCACGGTTCTGCTGCTGGAAGACCTCGGCCACCGGGTGGTCAGCGCCGCCTCCGGTGCACAGGCGCTTGAGCTGTTCGATCAGGGCGAGGTCATCGACCTGATGATCACCGACATGGCCATGCCGCAGATGAGCGGCGCGCAACTGGCTCACGCCGTGCGCCTGCTCAAGCCGGATCTGCCGATCATCCTCGCGACCGGTTATGCCGAGCGCCTCGAAGGTTTTGCAGCAGGGCTGCCGCGGCTGTCGAAACCGTTCAATCAACTGAATCTGGTGGAGATCATTGCCCAGTCGATAAAGTGAACCGGAGGCACAATCGGGCTGAACTTGTCCGAGACGTGGCGCCTCAAAACGCTTTGTTTCGGAGCGTTCCATCGTGCCACGCATATTGACCCAACCGACCGCCGAAGAGACCCTCAACGAACATAACGCCAAAATGTTCGGTTCACCCAAGGAACGGCTGGATTTCTACCGACGGGAAATCCAGTACGAAACCAGCATCCTGGCCAACCGCACCGATGCCTACCTGGCCGCGCAATCGTTTCTGGTGATTGCCTTCGCGTCCTGCATGGCCAACCTCAATCCCGAGTGGGGCAAGTTGTTCACCCTGGTGGTGCCACCGTTCCTGGCCTTGCTCGGCCTGCTCAGTTCGCTCAATGCCTGGCCGGGGATTCGTGCCGCCTACGACATCATCGATCATTGGCATTTCAAGCAGAGTGAATTGCTGCGCAGCGAACCCCTGATGGGTCTGGCTTATGACGAATCGCCGCTGTTCAGCGAAATGGAGTCGAGCCACAAGGGGTATCGCAAGTCACTGCTGTTTTCCATTCGTACGCCGTGGATCTTTGCAACATTCTGGATGTTGCTCGGCACTTATGCCTTCTACATTCAGGTGACCAACCCGGGAGGCTGAAACACCACCGCGTTCAACGGCCATCTCGTTTAGGATTGACCGGTTTTTTACGCCGCTCGTAGCGGGCAAGAATCGGCTGGGTGCTGATGCCGTGCAGCAGAATGCTCAGCGCCACCACCGACAGGGTCAGGTCGGTACACAGCGTGCCCACGCTGTCGCCCAGCCCATGGTTCAGCGCATAGAAGAGGTAGAACAGACTGCCGATGCCACGAATGCCGAACCAGCCGATCAATAACCGTTGGCGCCCAGCCAATAACGATCCCCACGGCATCAAAGCCACGCAGGCAGGGCGAATGAAACAGAACAGCACGCCGCCGACCAGCAGCGCCCGCCAGTCCCAGTGACTGACCAGCACCACGCCCAGCAGGGTAACCAGAAACACTTCCATCGCCCGCTCGACCAGACCGCCGAAGGCGAGCATGTCGCCCATCATGATGCCGGCGGCCACCTGGCTGTCTTCCAGCCGCTCGGTATCGCCGTGCACCGCCTGCTGCGGCTCGACATTCTGATGACCGACAACCGGTTGCACCATGTGTTCGGCGGGTGGTTGATGGGCGCCGGTGGATTTGACTTCCTCCTGTCGCAAGCCGAGGCCGGCGGCGAATACCGACAGAAAACCGTAGCCACCGATGGATTCAGCCACCACGTAGGCCAGCGCAATCAACGCCAGGGCCAGATAGTCATTCGGGCTCAGAGTGCTGTCATCGTTGCGGATGCGCAGCGAGAGGGTCAGACGACCGATGCCACGGCCCATCCAGTAGCCACAAAGCAACCCGGCCGGAACCGCCCACACAAGGCTGCGCAGTACCCAGTCGGGCCACTCGGCGGCAAACCCTTCACCGTTCAGCAGCAACAGCCCGAGGATCACGAAGGGGAATGCAACGCCGTCGTTGAGCCCGGCCTCGCCGGACAGGCCGAAGCGCACGCTGTCGACGTCCCGCGCATCGTTGACCTGTACCAGCGCTGCGAGCACCGGGTCGGTCGGAGCCAGAATCGCGCCGATCAACAGCGAAGGGCCCCAATTCAGATCCAGGCCAAAATGCAGCAACAGACAGACGCCGATGATCGTCAGCACCATCACCGGACCCGCCAGACCGAATGCAATCCGCCAACGTCTGTCGCGCAATGGCAAACGCAACTTCAAACCGCAGACGAACAGGGAAAACAGCACCGCGACTTCAGTCAGGTGCTCCATCCACAAAGAGGCTTCGTCCAGCGGCAGTTTCAGCAGATCGAGCCCTGCCGGCCCGATGCCCACACCCAGCAGCAGGCAAACAGCCGAGGTCGTTACCGGCATCCAGCGCAGGTACGACGATGTCAGCGCCAGGGTCAGCAGCACGGCACCGAGCACCGCCACCCAGATGATGAAGCTCATGACGCGCGGCCCGCAAGGTCAGTTCGATGCCGCCCCATAACCGGCCTAACCCGCAGTCGTGCGCAGGTATTCCGGCGTCAGCACGTTAAACCAGAGCAGAATCATCGACACCAACAACGTCACCAGCACCAGCAGCGCGACACCCCAGACGCTGGCCGAATACAGCAAACCCTGTTCCTTGCGCTCGTGCATGAAAGTCGGCAGGCCAACGAACAGCAGAAACGTCGAATAGATCGACGCCGCGCCAAGTACCAGCACCGCCAGCCAGCGGCTGGGATACAGGCCGGCGAGCCCGGCGATGAAAAACGGGGTGACGGTGTATGCCGCGAAACCGATGCACTGGTTGAGCGTCGGCCGCGCATCGAAGGTGCGCGACATCCAGCGAATGAATCCGCCAATGATCGCCACGCCGACCACGATGGTGATATAGAGCAGGACACTCAGCTGCAACGCGCTGGCACTGCTGAGCCTGACGGTTTCACCCACCGCCAGGCTCCAGCCGACATAGGTGGTGCCGATGAACAGACACACCGCCGGGACGAGGGCGAGCAACAGCAGGTGAGCAAGGTAATGACGCGGGTGGGCCTCTTCTTCGCGGCGGATGTCAGTCCAGGCAAAGTTCGGCTGGGTGAAGAGTTTGATAATAGGCGCAGACATGACGACCTCCTGATCTCTTGCAACCCGAACGGGCCATGAAGGTATGGAGAGGTCGCCTTGTCCAGCGGTTCACTTTTTCTGGCAAGTGGTTCAGAGCATCGGTTTGCCGCCGGTCACGCCATAGCGCTGGCCCGTGATGTAGCTGGCTTCATCAGACGCCAGCAGCACATAGATCGGCGCGACCTCCACCGGCTGGCCGGGGCGGCCGAGTGGCGTTTGCCCGCCAAAGTTCTGCACTTCCTCATCCGGCATGGTCGAGACGATCAGCGGCGTCCAGATCGGCCCCGGTGCCACGCAATTCACGCGGATTTCCCTCGGGCCGAGCATTTGCGCCAGACCACCGGTGAAATTGGCGATGGCGCCTTTGGTGGTGGCGTAGGCGAGCAGGGTGGGCTTGGGCATGTCCGAGTTGATCGAACTGGTGTTGATGATGGAGGAGCCAGGTCCCATGTGTTTGATGGCAGCCTGGCACAGACGGAAGATCGCGGTGATGTTGACGTCGAAGGTCATCACCCATTCGTCGTCGGGAATCTCCTCGAAGGTTTCGTGGGTCATCTGGAAAGCCGCGTTGTTGACCAGCACGTCGATGCGGCCGAAGCGCTTGACGGTTTGATCCACCAACGCCTGGCACTGGGCTTTCTCGGCAATGTCACCGGGCAGCAACAGGCACTGGCGACCGGCCTGTTCGACCCAGCGCGCGGTTTCCTTGGCATCTTCATGTTCATTCAAATAGGCGACCGCCACATCGGCACCTTCGCGGGCGAAGGCAATGGCCACCGCCCGGCCGATGCCACTGTCGGCGCCGGTGATCAGGGCGATCTTGCCGGCCAGCCGACCGGAGCCGGTGTAGCTTTGCTCGCCGCAATCGGGGTAGGGCTCCATCTTGCGCTGGGAGCCGGGAACCGGCTGCGCCTGTTTCGGGAACGGGGGTTTTGGATAGTCGGTCATCGTCAATCTCCGGGTCTCAGGACAGGTAGGCCGGTTGACCCGGCCCGTCTGCGGTGAGTTCGATCGGATTGACGCTCGGGTTTGCCCTGACTTGATTACCGGGACTCGAGGGCTCGCTCCATCCGCGCAATGCCTTCTTCGAGCATCGAACGCGGGCAACCGAAGTTCAGGCGCACGAACTGCTGGCTGTGGTCGCCAAAATCCAGGCCCGGGCTGAGGCCGACCCGGGCGTGGTCCAGGAAGAACTTCTGCGGATCGTCCAGATCCAGCGCCGAGCAATCGAGCCAGGCCAGATACGTGCCTTGCGGCACATTGAGGGTCACGCCGGGCAAACGGCTGCGCACGGCGTCCACCAGCCAGTCACGGTTGGCTTGCAGATACTGCTTCAGCGCCTCTAGCCACGGACCGGCTTCGCTGTAGGCCACGCGGGTGGCTTCCATGCCCAGCGGGTTGACGCTGTCGACCATGCCGCAACGGGCGTGGTTGACGCGTTCACGCAGGGCGGCGTCCTGGATGATCATGAACGAAGTCTTGAGACCGGCGATGTTGTAGGCCTTGCTCGCCGACATCAGGGTGATGGTGCGGCGGGCGATTTCCGGGCTCAGGGACGCGGTCGGAATGTGGACGCGACCGTCGTAGCACAGCTCGGCGTGGATCTCGTCGGAGATGATCCAGGCGTCCTGCGCCACGCAGATGTCCGCTACCGCTTGCAGTTCTTCACGGCCGAAGACTTTGCCGATCGGGTTGTGAGGGTTGCTCAGCAGCAGGGCGCCGACACCGGTCAGGGATTCACGCAGTGCGTCCAGCGGGGTGGCGTAGGTGCCGTCGGCCTGGGCGTTGAATTCCAGCTCGACCTTGTTCAGGCCCCAATGGCCAGGTGCATGGCGCAGCGGCGGGTAATTCGGGGTTTGCACCACGACGTTCTGCTGCGGTTGCACCAGAGCCTTGAGCGCCATGTTGAAACCCGACTCCACGCCCGGCAGGAAAATCAGTTCTTGGGTTTTGACCCGCCAGGCGAACTTGTTCCAGAGGTCGGCGACGATGGCCTCACGTAGGTTGTCCTGGGCCACGCTGTAGCCCACCAACGGGTGCAGCAGGCGTTGTTGCAGGGCCTCGATAACCACCGGCGGCGCGGCGAAATCCATGTCAGCGACCCACATCGGCAACACGTCGGCCGGATAGCGGCTCCACTTGGTGCTGCCGGTGTCGTGGCGGTCGAATACCTGATCAAAATCGAAAGTCATGCGCGGTCTCTGAGGCGGAGATGGGTCGTGCCGGCGATGATAAACCCCCATCCCCTGTGGGCGCGAACTTGTGACCGATGAATGGCCGACGGTCGGTTTTCACACAAGCGGCGGGAGCTTTGTCTACAGTGAAAAAGTCGGCACTCGTCTGCCGCAACCGTGATTGTCCAGAACAAACCCGGCACCAGTACCGGGTTCCACCTGATCAGGAGTGCACGATGGATCTCAGCCGTCGTCAGTTCTTCAAGGTCGCCGGTATCGGCCTTGCAGGCTCTAGCCTGGGCGCGTTGGGCATGGCCCCGACGCAGGCCTTCGCCGAGCAGGTGCGCCACTTCAAGCTTGCCCACACCCATGAAACCCGCAACACCTGCCCGTATTGCTCGGTCGGTTGCGGCTTGATCATGTACAGCCAGGGCGATGCCGCGAAGAACGTTGCGCAAAACATCATCCATATCGAGGGCGACGCCGACCACCCGGTCAACCGCGGCACTTTGTGCCCGAAAGGCGCCGGTCTGCTGGACTTCATTCACAGCCCCGGCCGCTTGCAGTACCCGCAGGTGCGCAAGCCCGGCAGCAGCGAATGGACCCGGATCACCTGGGACGAAGCCCTCGACCGCGTCGCCGACCTGATGAAGGCCGACCGCGACGCCAATTTCGTCGAACAGAACGCCCAGGGCCAGACGGTCAATCGCTGGCTGACCACCGGTTTCCTCGCAGCGTCGGCAGCGTCCAACGAAGCGGGCTACATCACCCACAAGGTGGTTCGCAGTCTCGGCATGCTGGGGTTCGATAACCAGGCGCGTGTCTGACACGGCCCGACGGTGGCAAGTCTTGCCCCGACGTACGGCCGTGGAGCCATGACCAACACCTGGACCGATATCGCCAACGCGAATCTGATCCTGGTGATGGGTGGCAACGCAGCAGAAGCCCATCCTTGCGGCTTCAAATGGGTGACCGAAGCCAAGGCGCACAACGCCGCGCGGCTGATTGTGGTCGATCCGAGGTTTACCCGGACCGCGTCCGTAGCCGATTACTACGCGCCAATCCGCACCGGCAGCGACATCGCGTTCATGGGCGGGCTGATCAATTACCTGTTGACCGAGGACAAGATCCAGCACGAATACGTGCGCAACTACACCGACGTGTCGTTTATCGTCAAAGCCGGTTTCGGCTTCGAGGACGGACTGTTCACCGGTTACGACGCGGCCAAACGCAGTTACACCGACAAATCCACCTGGGGTTACGAACTGGGCGAGGACGGCTTCGTCAAAGTCGACCCGAGCCTGCAGGACCCGCGCTGCGTCTATCAACTGATGAAGCAGCATTACAGCCGCTACAACATCGACCTGGCGAGCCAGATCTGCGGCATGCCGGTCGATGCGATGAAAAAGATCTGGGAGGAAATTGCCACTTGCTCGGCACCGGGCAAGACCATGACCATTCTCTATGCGCTGGGCTGGACTCAGCACTCGATCGGCTCGCAGATAATACGCAGCGCAGCGATGGTGCAACTGTTGCTGGGCAACGTCGGCATGCCGGGCGGCGGGGTCAACGCCTTGCGCGGGCACTCGAACATTCAGGGCCTGACAGACCTTGGCCTGCTGTCCAACGCGCTGCCGGGTTATCTGACCTTGCCCACCGACGCCGAGCAGGATTACGCGGCCTACATCCATAAACGCACCCAGGTTCCGTTGCGGCCGGGGCAATTGTCCTACTGGCAGAACTACAGCAAGTTCCACGTCAGCCTGATGAAAGCCTGGTACGGCGCCAATGCCACTGCCGAAAACCAGTGGGCGTACAACTACTTGCCGAAACTCGACATCCCCAACTACGACATCCTCAAGGTGTTCGACCTGATGGGGCAGGGCAAGGTCAACGGCTACATGTGCCAGGGCTTCAACCCGATTGCCGCGTTGCCGGACAAGAACCGGGTGATGGCGGCGCTGGCCAAGCTCAAATGGCTGGTGGTGATGGACCCGCTTGCCACCGAAACTTCGCAGTTCTGGGAACATGTCGGGCCGTTCAACGATGTTGAGAGCGCCGATATCCAGACCGAAGTGATCCGCCTGCCGACCACCTGTTTTGCCGAAGAGGACGGCTCGCTGGTCAACAGCAGCCGCTGGCTGCAATGGCACTGGAAAGGCGCCGACGGCCCGGGCGAGGCGCGCACCGACGTTCAGATCATGAGTGCGCTGTTCCTGCGCCTGCGTGAGCGTTATCAGGCCGAGGGCGGCAAATTCGCCGATCCGCTGTTGAAGTTGTCGTGGCCGTACAAGATCGCCGAAGAGCCCTCACCGGAAGAAATCGCCAAAGAGATCAACGGCTACGCCACCACGGATTTCACCGACGCCACCGGCGCGACGATCAAGGGCAACTCGCAACTGGCCGGGTTCGCCCAGCTCAAGGATGACGGCAGCACCGCGTCCGGCTGCTGGATTTTCTGCGGCAGCTGGACCGAGGCTGGCAACCAGATGGCCCGGCGCGACAACGCCGATCCGTACGGCATGCACCAGCATCAGGGCTGGGCGTGGGCCTGGCCGGCCAACCGGCGGATTCTCTATAACCGCGCCTCGGCGGACGTCGCCGGCAAGCCGTGGGATCCGAAAAAACGCCTGGTCTGGTGGAACGGCAAGGCCTGGGGCGGCACCGATGTGCCGGACTACAAGGCCGACGTGCCGCCGGAAGCCGGGATGAACCCGTTCATCATGAACCCCGAAGGTGTGGCGCGGTTCTTCGCCGTCGACAAGATGAACGAAGGGCCATTCCCCGAGCACTACGAGCCGTTCGAAACGCCGATCGGCATCAACCCGCTGCACCCGGACAACAAGAAAGCCACCAGCAACCCGGCGGCGCGGATCTTCGATTCGGTGTGGGACAGCCTAGGCGTAGCCAAGGATTACCCGTATGCAGCGACCAGCTACCGGCTGACCGAGCATTTCCACTTCTGGAGCAAGCACTGCAAGTTGAACGCGATTGCCCAACCCGAGCAGTTCGTGGAAATCGGCGAAGTGCTGGCCAAGGAGAAGGGCATCGCTGCCGGCGATCGGGTGCGCGTGAGCAGCAAACGCGGGTTCATTGAAGCGGTGGCGGTGGTGACGAAAAGGATCCGGCCGTTGCAGGTCAACAACCAGGTGGTGCACCAGATCGGCATTCCGCTGCACTGGGGTTTCACCGGCCTGACGCGCCACGGTTACCTGACCAACACCCTGGTGCCGTTCCTCGGCGATGGCAATACACAGACCCCGGAATCCAAGTCATTCCTGGTCAACGTGGAGAAACTCTGATGGAGAATCTTTAGATGGCCAGCCAAGACATCATTGCCCGCTCGGCCACCACGACCCCGGCGCCTTCGATACGCGGCCAGGAACAGGTGGCCAAGCTGATCGACACCACCAAATGCATCGGTTGCAAGGCCTGTCAGGTCGCGTGCTCGGAATGGAACGAGCTGCGCGACGAGGTCGGCCACAACCACGGCACCTACGACAATCCGCAGGATCTGAGCGCCGATTCATGGACGCTGATGCGCTTCACCGAGCACGAAACCGACGCCGGCAACCTCGAATGGCTGATCCGCAAGGACGGCTGCATGCACTGCGCCGAGCCCGGATGCCTGGCGGCGTGCCCCAGCCCTGGCGCGATCATCAAGCACGCCAACGGCATCGTCGATTTCGACCAGGACCACTGCATCGGCTGCGGTTATTGCATCACCGGTTGCCCGTTCAACATCCCGCGCATTTCGCAGAAGGACCACAAGGCCTACAAATGCACGCTCTGTTCGGACCGGGTGGCGGTGGGGCTGGAACCGGCCTGCGTGAAAACCTGCCCGACCGGGGCCATCGTGTTCGGCACCAAGGACGACATGAAGACCCACGCCGCCGAGCGCATCGTCGACCTGAAAAGCCGAGGCTTCGACAACGCCGGCCTGTATGACCCGCAAGGCGTCGGCGGCACCCACGTCATGTACGTGCTGCACCACGCCGACACCCCGAAAATCTACGCCGGCCTGCCGGACAACCCCGAGATCAGCCCGCTGGTGGGCTTGTGGAAAGGCATCAGCAAACCGCTGGGCCTGCTGGCCATGGGCGCGGCGGTGCTGGCCGGGTTCTTCCATTACGTGCGGATCGGCCCGAACCGGGTCGAGGAAGATGAACATCCCGAACCGCCCGACACCTCGGTGCACGTCGTCGACCCGGCGGTGCACACCTTCGACCCACGCGGGGAGGGCCGGCCATGAGCAACAAGACGATCCTGCGCTACACCGCCAACCAGCGCACCAATCACTGGCTGGTGGCGATTCTGTTCTTCATGGCCGGCCTGTCGGGGCTGGCACTGTTCCATCCGTCGATGTTCTGGCTGACCCACCTGTTCGGCGGCGGGCCGTGGACGCGGATCCTGCACCCGTTCATGGGCGTGCTGATGTTCGTGTTCTTCCTCGGCCTGGTATTTCGCTTCTGGCGTTCCAACTTCTTCATCGACAACGACTGGAAATGGTTGCGACGCATCGACCGGGTGCTGGTCAACGACGAGGAGACCGTGCCGGCGGTGGGCAAATACAACGCCGGGCAAAAGCTGCTGTTCTGGACTTTACTGCTGTGCATGCTCGGATTGCTGTTCACGGGATTGGTGATCTGGCGCGCGTATTTCAGTCATTACTTCGGCATCACCACGATCCGCTGGGCGATGTTGCTGCACGCTCTGGCGGGGTTTGTGCTGATCCTGAGCATCATCGTGCACATCTACGCCGGGATCTGGATCAAGGGCTCGGTGGACGCAATGATGCACGGTTGGGTCAGCCGCGCCTGGGCCAGGAAACACCATGCACTCTGGTATCGCGAGGTGGACAGCAAGGATCCGCCAGAGCGACCGGTCACGAAAAAGGGCTGACAGTTGCCAACCATCCTCGAACCCGGAGAAATCGAAGCGGCGGCCAGTTCGCCGCCGTTTCTGCACCTGCCGCCGCACAACCTGTTCCTGTTGCGGGCCCAGCGTCTTGAGCGTTTGGCCGACGGGCATCCGCTGGCCGACTACCTGCATTTGATCGCTGGTTTGTGCCGGGTCCAGCAGCAGATCCTCGATGATCCGCCCTCAACCGCGCCGCTTGATCAACAGCGGCTGGAGGTCTGCCGGCAACACGGCATGCCGCCGTTCGCCGCCGACACCCTGATTCGCGAGGACACCTGGCAGCTGTATCTCGGGGCCTTGCTCCAGCGTTATGTCGTCCCCGAGCAACCGGCTGTGGTCGAGGCCGTGACCACACTGCGCATCGCCAGCCCCGGCCAGTGGCGCGCCTGGGCCGTGGCGCTGGTCAGCGGTCAGTATTCGCTGGTGCCGGCGGCGCTGGTGCCGTTTCTCGGGGCGGCGCTGCAAGCGGCGTGGAGTCACTGGCTGCTCAGCGCACAGAACCTGCAACTGACGCCCGGCGACAGCCTCAGCCAGTGCCCGGCCTGTGGCTCGCCGGCCATGGCCGGGGTGATCCGCCATCGCGGCAAGCACAACGGCCTGCGTTATCTGGTGTGTTCACTGTGCGCCTGCGAATGGCATGTGGTGCGGGTCAAGTGCGTGTATTGCGAGCAGAGCAAAGGGCTTGAATACCTGAGCCTCGAGGATGATCGCCACGCCGCCAATCAGGCGCCGTTGCGCGCCGAAGTCTGTCCGGGCTGCAACAGCTACCTGAAGTTGCTGTATCTGGAAAACGACGGGGAGGGCGAGGCGCTGTCGGCGGATCTGGGCAGTCTGCTGCTCGACATGCGCTTGGCTCAGGACGGTTATCAGCGGCTGGCGCCGAATTTGTTGCTGGCGCCCGGCGACGAATAAGCCTCAGCGATGCGGCAATTCAACCCGTGCGCGTAAGCCGCCGCTGCGGCGATTGCGCAGACTCAGCTCGCCACCCTGTTCACGAATGATTCCTCGTGCCGCCGAGAGACCGAGCCCGACGCCACCGGTGTCACGGTTGCGCGAGGTCTCGAGTCGGAAGAAAGGATCGAAAACCCGCTCCAGCGCGTCCTCGGGAATCCCCGGCCCTTCGTCAATGACCTCGATGCGGATCGACGTGTCATCGCTGCTCAGCGCCACACTGGGTCGCTGTCCGTATTTCACCGCGTTATCCAGCAGATTGACGATGACCCGTTTGATGCCCAGCGGCCGGCCGTCATACACCACATGCGCCGGAACGGTGAAACCGATGTCGATGTGCTGATCGCGGTAGTCATCGATGATGGTTTGCAGCAACTCCGACAGATCGAACGCGGTGGATTGCTCCAGATGGGTGTCTTCCCGGAAGAACGCCAGGGCGGCGTTGATCATCGATTGCATTTCCTCGATGTCGCGGATCAGTTTGCCCTGATGGTCCAGATCCTCCATGAACTCGCTGCGCAGCCGCATCCGGGTCAGCGGGGCGCGCAAATCGTGGGAGATGGCGGCGAGCATGTGCGTGCGTTCGCCGATGAAATGCTGGATCTGCGCCTGCATCGTATTGAAGGCGACGATGGCCTGACGGATTTCATGGGGGCCTTCGAGGTGGATCGGCGGCGCTTTCAGGTCCCCGCCGAAACGCCGCGCGGCATGGGCAAAGCGCTGCAACGGCTGGGCCAGTTGGCGTGTGGCGAGCCAGGCGACCAGCAGGGTGGCGACCAGCCCCAGGGCAACGATCACGGCAATCCGCACGTTCAGACTCAAGCCCCAACTGCGCTCCGGCGGCGTGAAAGACAGCCAGCTGTCATCGGCCAGCCGCACCAGCGCCATGTAATGCGCGCGAGGGCTGCCGGCGGGCCAGTCATCGGGGTTGAACACATCGATCTGTCGGTTATCGCCAAGCAATTGCCGCAGCGCCGGCACTTTTCCGGCCTCAACCTGTTCGCCGTCCCCCGGCAGACCGAAGTCGACCCGACGGGGTTTCCACAGCACTTCAAGCATCGGGCTGCTGGCGGCACTGGCCAGTTGCGGGCGCAAGGTCGCCGGCGCAGCTTCGATCACTCGGGTGGTGGCGGCAATCTGCTCCAGCAGCCCGGTGCGCTCGATCGGTGGCCGGGCCCAGATCCCCGCGACCTGAACGAACAGCGCATTGAGCAGCAGCGAAGCGAGCATGGCCGCGACGATTGTCAGGGCAATCCGCCGGCTGAGGGTGTCGCGCCGCAGCATCCGGCCGATCATGAGCGGCTGACCTTGGCGGTGAACATGTAGCCGCCGTTGCGCACGGTACGAATCAGGTCCGGGCGTTTGCTGTCCGGTTCGATCTTGCGCCGCAGCCGACTGATCTGCACGTCGATGCTGCGGTCATAGGCGTCGTGGCCCTGGCCGTGGGTCAGGTCGATCAGTTGTTCGCGGGTCAGGATGCGTTGCGGATGTTCGAGCAACACCAGCAACAGGTCGAATTCGCCGGCGGACATCGGAATCATCACGCCTTCGGGCGAGCGCAGTTCGCGGCAGGTGATGTCCAGATGCCAACCGGCGAAGGCCATGACCGGGCGTGAAGGCTCGGCGCCGGACGGCGTGTTCTCACCGACCCGGCGTTGCAGCGCGCGCACCCGGGCCAGCAACTCCTGCGGGGCGAAGGGCTTGGTCAGGTAGTCGTCGGCGCCCAATTCCAGGCCGACGATCCGGTCGCTCAGCTCGGCCATGGCCGTGAGCATGATGATCGGGATGCCCATCTGCGCCCGGACTTTCTGGCACAGGCTCAGGCCACCCTCACCGGGGAGCATCAGGTCGAGGATGATCGTGTCCGGCCGTGCCTGCGCAATGGCCGCCCACATGGCCTCGCCATGGGCGGCGACATCGACCTGATAGCCGTGCTGAACGAAGAACTTCTTCAGCAAGGACAGAATTTCCCCGTCGTCATCGACGATCAGCAATCTGCTCACGTTTGCGCAATCCATGAACCCAAAAGAAGCGCATCTAAAACCATTTCGATGCGCCGGTCATATATTTCAATCCTGCAACATTCCTTCAGCGCGGACATCAGCCGGACATCGTCGGGCAAACATCCGCAGGCACTCTGCACGCTTTCCAACCAAGGGGGCTCAACATGAAGGACATGAACAGCGGCTACATCACCCGGGACCATGGCGCCGTGCGTCCGTTGATCCTGACCCAGCGCACCACCGCACCGGGTCCCGACACGCCGATCCTGTTCCAGGAGACGTGCCTGGGGCTGACGAACGATCAGAGTCAGTTGATCCTGCGCCGCTATTTCGAACGGTTCAGCCCGACCGAGGCCCATTGGGTCGAATACCTGCACACGATTCCTACCGCCGAATTCATCCAATGGATCATGACCCACGGCCAGTTGCGCATCGAGTGCTCCGACAACACCCCGCACAACCACGTCCACGCCTGAAAAAGGAAACACCCTCGATGAGTAACCATCGCTCACTGGCCGTGCTGTTTGCCGCCACCCTCAGCCTGTCGGCGTGCAGCAGCAAAAAGCTTCCGGCCGAGCCGCAGGCCGGGTTTCTGCGGGATTACAGCGTGCTCAAGGAAGGGCAGACCGCTTCGGGGCACAAGATTCTGAGCTGGGTCAGCCCGACACTGATGAGGGGGCGTTACACCCAGGTTTACCTGGCGCCGAGCCAGTTCTATCCATGGCTCGAGCCTTCTCAGCGCATTCCCCAAAGTACTTTGTCGGGCGTAACCCATTATTACGACGCAGCCCTCAGGCTGGAGCTGGGCAAGGTGCTGCCGCTGGCGTCGAAGCCCGGCCCGGACACGCTGATCGTCAAACCGGCCATCACCCAGGTCGCCGCCAGTACTCAGGGTCTGCGCTTTTATGAATGGCTGCCGGTGACACTGGTCGCGGCCGGGGTGAGCAGCGCCACCGGCATTCGTGACCGGGACAGTGAGATCGCCACGGAAGTGTCCTTCGAGGACGGTTCGACCGGGGAGGTTGTGGCCGAAGTGGTGCGCAAGGGCAAGGGCGTGCCGCTGGAGAATGACAAACAGGTCATGACGCCCGATAACGTGAAAGCCGTGCTCGATGGCTGGGCCACGGACTTGAGTCAAACCTATGTGCCGGTTCAGCGGGCCGCGCTGCGCTAGAAGCAGGGTGGTCTAACATCATCAGGCGTATTTCGATTTCGGGAGTGCCTGATGTCCGTGAGTGTTGCCCTGCGGTTACCGTCGATTGACAGCCTGTTGCGCCACCCCGCGTGCCAGCCATTGGCCGAGCGTTACGGGCGTGAGGCGCTGTTGACGGGGTTTCGCCAGTTACTGGATGACTTGCGCGAAGCGGTGGTGGCGGGGCAACTGACCGCCATTGAAATCAGCCCTGAAGCGCTGGCCGGAAGGGTCGCCGAACGTCTGGCGCTGCAGCAGCGCAGCCAGGTGCGCCGGGTGTTCAACCTGACCGGCACGGTGCTGCACACCAACCTCGGCCGGGCTTTGTTGCCGGAAGAAGCCATCGACGCCGTGCAACTGGCGGCGCGCTATCCCTTGAACCTGGAATTCGATCTGGCCAGCGGCAAGCGCGGCGACCGCGACGACTTGATCGAAGGCCTGATCCGCGAGCTGACCGGCGCCGAAGCCGTGACCGTGGTCAACAACAATGCCGCCGCCGTGCTGCTGACGCTCAACAGCCTCGGCGCGCGCAAGGAAGGCATCATTTCCCGGGGCGAGCTGATCGAGATCGGCGGCGCGTTCCGCATCCCCGACATCATGAGCCGCGCCGGCGTGCGCCTGCACGAGGTCGGCACCACCAATCGCACCCATGCCCGCGACTACGAGGCGGCAATCAGCCCACGCAGCGGCCTGATCATGCGCGTGCACGCGAGCAACTACAGCATCGAAGGCTTCACCGCCCGGGTGCCGACCTCCGAACTGGCGGCATTGGCCCATCGGCATGACCTGCCGTTGCTGGAAGATCTTGGCAGCGGCAGCCTGCTGGACCTGACCCGCTGGGGCCTGCCGGCGGAACCGACGGTGCGTCAGGCGCTGCTCGATGGCGCCGACATCGTCACCTTCAGCGGCGACAAGTTGCTTGGCGGGCCGCAGGCGGGGGTGATCGTCGGGCGCAAGGACTTGATCGCGAAGATCAAGAAGAACCCGCTGAAACGCGCGTTGCGGGTCGACAAACTGACGCTGGCGGCACTGGAAGCAGTGCTCGGACTCTATCGCGACCCGGATCGTCTGGCCGAGCGTTTGCCGAGCCTGCGCCTGTTGACCCGACCGCAAGCCGAGATTCTGGCCCAGGCCGAACGCCTGCGACCGACCTTGTCCGAACTGTTGGGCGAGGGCTGGATCGTCACGGCGGAGCCCGCGCTGGGCATGATCGGCAGCGGCAGCCAACCGGTGGCGCGCCTGCCAAGCGCAGCGCTGTGCCTGCGCCCGCAAGTATCGAAACGCCTGCGCGGCCGTTGCCTGCTGAATCTGGAAGCCGCGCTGCGCGCCTTGCCGATCCCGGTGCTCGGGCGGATCGATGACGATGCGTTGTGGCTGGATCTGCGGCAACTCGACGATGAACCGGCGTGGCAGGCGCAACTCGGGCAGTTGCAAACGTGATCGTCGGCACGGCAGGGCACATCGACCACGGCAAGACGTCACTGCTGCAAGCGCTGACCGGGCAAACCGGCGACCGCCGCCCGCAGGAACGCGAGCGCGGGATGACCATCGACCTCGGTTATGTGTACGCAGAACTGGCGCCCGGCGCCGGGCTGACCGGTTTCATCGACGTGCCGGGCCACGAGAAATTCACCCACAACATGCTCGCAGGCGCGCAGGGCATCGATCTGGTATTGCTGGTGGTGGCGGCGGATGACGGCGTGATGCCGCAGACCCGCGAGCATCTGGCGATTGTCGAGCTGCTGGGCATTCCACGGGCGCTGGTGGCGATCACCAAGTGTGATCGGGTCGAGGCGGGCAGGGTGGAAGAGGTTCGCCGACAGGTTGAAAGCCTGCTGGCACCCGGGCCCTATGCCGAAGCACCGTTGCTGACGGTTTCCAGCGTGACGGGCGAGGGCGTCGATGCGCTGCGCCAGACATTGCTGCAGATAGAAGGCGAGGAGCGCAGTCGCGAAGGCGGTTTTCGCCTGGCCATCGACCGGGCGTTCAGTGTCGCCGGCGCCGGGATCGTGGTGACGGGGACGGCGCTTTCGGGCTCGGTCGTCGTGGGTGACAAACTCAGCCTCGGCCCGGCGGGCAAAACCGTGCGGGTCAGGGGCCTGCACGCGCAGAATCACGCCGCCGAACAAGCCTTCGCCGGCCAGCGCGTGGCCCTGAACATCAGCGCGGATCGTCTGGAACTCGGGCAGATCCATCGCGGCCAATGGTTGCTCGCCGAATGGCTGCACGCGCCGACCCAGCGGCTGGATATCGAATTCCGGTTGTTGCCGGGCGAGCGGGTTTTCGAGCATTTCCAGCCGGTGCACCTGCATCTGGGCACTCAGGACGTGATCGCGCGGGTCGCCTTGCTGGAGGGTTCAAGCCTGGCGCCCGGCGAGCGCATGTTTGCGCAACTGCTGACGAACGCTCCGGTGCATGGCGTCCACGGCGATCCTTTGATCCTGCGTGATGCCAGCGCCCAGCGAACGCTCGGCGGCGGGCGTGTGCTCGATCCCTTCGCCCCGGCCCGTCAGCGCCGCAGTCCGGAACGGCTGGCGCAACTGCGTGTGCTGGCGATCAGCTCCGAGCTGGAACAGGCGTTGCCGACGCTACTGGAATACAGCGCAAGCGGCCTCGATCCGCAGCGTCTGGAACGTCAGTTCAATCGTCCGCGTGACGGCTGGACGCTGCCGGACAACGTCCGCCTGATCGAAACCCGACAAGGCCCGGTGCTGTTCAATGCGCAGCGCTGGGGCATGCTCAAGTTCAACTTGCTGGAACAACTGGCGCGCTTTCATGAGCTGGAGCCCGATCAGATGGGCCCGGATCGTGACCGTCTGCGGCGTTTCAGCGGTTTGAGCCTCGAACGCGCGACCTTTATCAGCCTGCTGGAAGAACTGCTCGGCGCCGGCTCCCTGGTCGCCAGCGGCCCGTGGCTGCATTTGCCCGACCATCAGGTGCGCCTGAGCGCCGACGACGAAACCCTGTGGCAGGCGCTGCAGCCATTGTTCGAGCAGGCTGGTTTCGATCCGCCGTGGGTACGCGACGTGGCGAAATTCGTCGACAAGGAAGACGCGATCGTGCGTTTGCTGCTGCGCAAACTGGCGCGCCTTGGCGTGATGCATCAAGTGGTGCGCGACCTGTTTGTCACCGACATCACGCTGCGGCAAATGGCGGCGGTGCTGCTGCGCCTGGCCGAAGAAAATCCGCAGATCGAAGTCACGGCCTTCCGCGATGCGCTAGGCTTGGGACGCAAGCGCAGTATTCAGATCCTCGAATACTTCGATCGGCTGGGCCTGACCCGGCGCGTCGGCGAAGGCCGGCAAATCCGCTCCGACAGTGCGCTGGCCAACCCCGGCGCGGACTGAGTTCAAGGAAGGCAATCGCGCCCGGTGGCGCGGCCGGGCTTCAAACCCGGTTGGGGACGGCATCCGTTCCCGGGCAGGTTCGACTCCGGCTGCCTTCCGCCAATTTCCCTCAAAAGCCCAGCGGGTACTGGATCACCACGTAGATCCGGTCAATGTCATCACCCGCCTGAGCGCTGTTGGCCCGGTGCGAAACATGGGACAGCTGCACCGACAGATCCTTGGCCGCGCCGGACTGGACCATGTAGCGCAGATCGATGTCGCGTTCCCAGTGTTTGCCGCCGTCCCCTTGCTGCGGCTGATATTGCCCGCTGTCCGCGTCGAACGGGTTGTAGGCGCCGCCCTTGGGTGCGTGGGTGCCGTCGATGTGGCTGCCGGCGACGTAGCGGGTCATGAAATTCAGCCCGGGAATGCCGAAGGCGCCGAGATCCAGGTCGTAGCGCGCTTGCCAGGAGCGCTCGTGGGCGCCGTTGAAGTCGGCGTATTTGATCGAGTTGGCCAAGTAGATGGAATCGCCACCGACAAAATCGAACGGCGTGTCGCCATTGATGCGCTGCCAGCCAAGCATCACCGCGTGGGCACCGAAGGTGTATTTGCCCGAGAGGCTGAACGCGGTGTTGTCGATTTCTCCCGCCAGTGCCTGTCCGGTGTCGCGGGTGTGGTAGACGTTGGCGTCGAGCAGCACACCGGACCGTTTGAAATGCAGGTTGGCGTAGTACTGGCGCCAGGTGTCGCTCAGGTCGGACGCATACAGCGCGCCGCCCACCGGGCTGTCGCTGAACAGGTCGGTTCCGACAAAACTGATGCTTTCGCCCCGGGTGCTGGCGCCATAGCCCTGAAAATCGCCTCTGCCGGAAGAGCTGTCCTGATTCTTGAACGCCGTGAAACGCCCGGCGACAAGACGCGCGTTATCGATCTCGCGGCTGTCGAGCAGAAACCCCGTGGCGTATTCCGGTTGCAGGCGTTTGTCCGAAGTGTCGAATACCGGCGTTTCCACGGTCATTTCACCGAAGGCGAGGGTGGTTTTCGAGGCCTTGAGCTTCAGCGCACCACCCGCGCTGGAGTATTCGCTTTCGCTACGGCCATCACTGTCCACCGGCAACAGTCCCGTGCCGGAATGCCCTTTGCCGCCATCGAGTTTCAAACCATAAAAGGCATGAGCATAGAGGCCAAAGCCGATGGTTCCATCCGTGAAACCGGATGCGAAAGTGCCGATAAATCCTTGAGCCCATTCCTGTTTGTAGTTTTTTCCGGCGGGCGAGGGCGAGCGGTAGTCGTTGCTCAGGTAAAAGTTGCGGCTGAGCACTTCGGCCTTGGCGTCGTCGAGAAATCCGCTGGCAAATGCCGAGTCGGCCATTGCGCAATACAACAGTGCCAGGGCGAAACGCGGTTGCATGAAACCTTTCATGTGTCAGTGACCGGCCGTGATGGAAGTTGCCGGATACTGAAGCAAACCGTCGTGCTGCGATTGAGCGGATGTGCTGAGTCAGCGTCCTCAGGTCACCCGGCCTTTTCGTTGCCTGGAAGGATCGACAGCGGCGGCTCTTGATGCCTGCAAAAGACTGGCGAAGGCCGCCTTTTCGATCGGGCGACTCATGTAATAACCCTGAACTTCGTTGCATTGATCCTTGCCCAGGATGTCCAGTTGTTCCTCGGTTTCGACGCCTTCGGCGGTTACGGTCAGCCCCATCGCTTTACCGAGTCCGATGATGGCTTGCACCACCGCCCGATCATTGGCGCCGGTGCTGATTGAAGCAATGAAACGTTTGTCGATCTTGATGCCATCGAACGGGTAAGCCCGCAGATAGCCAAGGGAGGAATAACCGGTGCCGAAGTCATCCATGTTCAGGCGCACGCCCAGTTCCTTGAGCGCGGTCATGGTGGTCAGCGCGCCGTCCGTGTCGTTGAGCATTACGTTCTCGGTGATTTCCAGCTCCAGCCGGCTGGCCGGGAAGCGAGTGCCGACCAGCACTTCGCGTACATCTTCGACCACATCGCTGATCGCAAACTGCGCAGGTGACAGGTTGACCGACAGGAGAATGTCCGCCGGCCAGGTCAGTGCCGTTTCACAAGCCTCACGCAGGACCCACCGGCCTAAGGGAACAATCAGGTCTGTCTGTTCGGCCAGCGGAATGAATAAATCCGGCCCGAGCAACCCTTTGGCAGGATGCTGCCAGCGCACCAGTGCCTCGACCGAGACGATTTCCTTGCCATCGACCTTGTATCGGGGTTGATAGTGCAGCACGAACTCATTGTTCGTCAGGGCCCTTCGAAGGTCGTCCTCCATCTGCCGACGGGTCTGGATCTGATCGCTCATGTGCGCTTCGAAATAGCACCAGGTGTTCTTGCCTTCGGATTTGGCCTGGTACAGCGCAATGTCCGCGCAACGGATCAGCTCGCTGGCGATGTACCCGTGACGCCGGCTCAGGGCGATTCCGATGCTGGCGCCGATGTGCAACGGTTGCTGTTCGAAGAGGATGGGCTGATGCAGGCTGCCGATCAGGCGTGTGCAGAACCTGTCGATCTCCTGATGCGTGTCCATGCCGCAGAGCACAACGACGAACTCGTCACCGCCCAGACGGGCGACGATATCGTGGTCACGCGTGCATTCGCGCAGTCGGCCGGCAACCTCCTGCAAAACAGCATCGCCGGCGGGGTGGCCGAGCGAATCGTTGATCGGCTTGAAATTGTCTAGGTCAATCATCAACAGCGACACAGGCGGAGCGTGTTCCTTGAGCAGCAGAGCGTCGTCCAGATAGCGCGACAGTTTGTTGCGGTTGGGCAGTCCCGTCAGCGCGTCATGCAAGGACAGGTGCTGGATCTGCGCATGGGCGGCGACTTCATCGGTGATGTCGCTGGCCGTGCCGCGATAGCCGACGACTGCCGCTCTTTCCACGATGGGCCGGGCCGAGAGGCGGCAGTGGCGCTGTTGTTCCTTGCGGTCACGGTAGGTGCAGCGCAGGTCGCTGGCGTTGTTCTCCTCATCGAGTTTTTTCAGCCACAGATCCAGCGGCGTGGTGTCGCAGACCAGCAAGTGCCCGATGTGTTTCCCGATCCACTGGGCCTGCGGATAGCCGGTGACTGCACTGAACCGGGTCGACAGATAGGTAATGGACAACGCTTCATCCACTTCCCAGATCCAGTCGGACGCGGCTTCGGCCACCGCCCGGAAGCGCTCTTCGCTGGCTTCCAGTGCGCGGTTGGACGCCAGCAGTGCCTGATTCGAGGCCTGCATCGCTTCAAAACTGTTGTCGACATAGCGCGAGGAACGCAATGCATGGCGAAAGAACCAGGCCGTCAGCGCCATCAACACAATCAAGGCGGAGCCGAGGGTGGGCAACAATGACCACAGCAGATGCAGGCCCGGTCGCTCCAGATCCGCAACGAGGCTGTATCCGGTGCTGTCCAGCGGGACGCGGGGCTGGCCCTGGTCGATGCTGTCGTCCGGTGCCAGCGACAGATTGTTCAGCCCGTACCCGCTGCCGATCTTGCGCAACTTGGTGGGTGTCAGTTTGTCGACGAATACCAGTACCGAAGTCTTTTGGGGATCGCCCACTGGGCGCTCATCGTTGGGAAGGATCGCCGCCGCGGTGACCAGCGCCGGCCAGCCTTCGAACAATGAATAACTACTGACGGGCTTGGTCAGGTCGGGCTGACTTTGCACTTGCTCCACCAGACTGTTCGCCGAAAGCTGCAGGAACTGGGGCAGTTGCGCATCGAGCAATTGCCCGCGAACCACGGCGTATTTGGTGCGTTCCCGATCAAGCACGAACAGACCGTCATAGCCGTCGCTGGTAAACAGGGTCTTGCCCATGTTCTGCTCGGTATACGCCCAGTTCGTGTCGACCGTGCCGCTCAAACGTTCATACGCTGTCGTCCAGTAGGCGTAACTGGTGATGTAGTTCTTCGATGCCGTGATGCGGTTTTCCAGCGCTCGGCCGGAATAGAACCGCACGTCATTGACGTCATCCTCATCCAGTTGAGTGGCAATGCCGAGCAACGCAGTGGTCGCCGCCATCACGCCGGCAATAAACAGCGCGCCCACCGCAATGGCCAGGCGCCGGGTGACAGAGCCCTGCAGGGTGGGTAACGACGTCGCACGGCTGGAAATGTCCATTTGCTCGTCCTTGATCCGGTACTTCTTCAATCTAGAACATCTTCAGCTTCGAGATGTTCGGAAGTTCGTCAAAGGTGTCTGACCGCTCAGGCCCCGCTAAGCAAAAGCACAAGACTTCACGCTCAAAAGCCGGATAATGGCGGCCAATTTGTTTAGCCCGCTATTCTGGTAACCCGCATGGAAATCAAGGTCAATTTTCTCGACAACCTCCGACTCGAAGCCAAGTTCGATGACTTCACGGTGGTGGCCGACCAACCGATCCGTTACAAGGGCGATGGCTCTGCACCGGGTCCGTTCGACTATTTCCTGGCGTCGTCGGCCTTGTGCGCGGCTTACTTCGTAAAGTTGTACTGCAGCACCCGCAATATCCCGACCGAAAACATTCGTCTGTCGCAGAACAACATTGTCGATCCGGAAAACCGCTACAACCAGATCTTCAAGATCCAGGTCGAGCTGCCGGCGGACATTTCCGAGAAGGATCGCCAGGGCATCCTGCGCTCGATCGACCGTTGCACGGTGAAGAAGGTGGTGCAGGCCGGGCCGGAGTTCGTGATCGAGGAAGTCGAGAACCTCGACGCCGATGCCCAGGCCCTGCTGATGCCAGCTTCCACGTCCGGCGCGGGCACCTGCATTACCGGCAAGGACCTGCCGCTGGAACAGACCATCGCCAATATGTCGGGGATTCTGGCCGACCTGGGCATGAAGATCGAAATCGCTTCGTGGCGCAACATCGTGCCCAACGTCTGGTCGCTGCACATCCGCGATGCGCAGTCGCCGATGTGCTTCACCAACGGCAAGGGCGCGACCAAAGAGGGCGCGCTGGCCTCGGCGCTGGGCGAGTTCATCGAGCGGCTGAACTGCAACTTCTTCTACAACGATCAGTTCTGGGGCGAAGAGATCGCCAATGCCGAGTTCGTGCATTACCCGGACGAGCGCTGGTTCAAGCCTGGCGCCAAAGATGAGTTGCCTGCAGAAATCCTCGACGAATACTGCCTGGGCATCTACAACCGTGACGGCGAACTGCGCGGCTCGCACCTGTACGACACCAATTCCGGCAACACCCAGCGCGGCATCTGCTCGCTGCCGTTCGTACGCCAGTCGGACAACGAGGTGGTGTACTTCCCGTCCAACCTGATCGAAAACCTGTTTCTCAGCAACGGCATGAGCGCCGGCAACACCCTGGCTGAAGCCCAGGTGCAGTGCCTGTCGGAAATCTTCGAGCGGGCGGTCAAACGCGAAATCCTCGAAGGCGAAATGGCCCTGCCGGATGTGCCGCAAGAGGTGCTGGCGAAGTACCCGGGCATTCTCGCCGGAATCAAGGCGCTGGAAGAGCAGGGCTTCCCGGTGCTGGTCAAGGACGCGTCGCTGGGCGGTGAATTTCCGGTGATGTGCGTGACGCTGATGAACCCGCGCACCGGCGGCGTGTTCGCCTCGTTCGGCGCGCACCCGAGCTTCGAAGTGGCGCTGGAACGCAGCCTCACCGAGTTGCTGCAGGGCCGCAGCTTTGAAGGCCTCAACGATCTGCCGCAGCCGACCTTCTCGGGCCAGGCCGTGACCGAACCGAACAACTTCGTCGAGCACTTCATCGACTCCAGCGGTGTGGTGTCGTGGCGTTTCTTCAGCGCCAAGGCCGACTTCGAATTCGTCGAGTGGGATTTCTCCGGCAACGGCGAAAACTCCAACGCCGAAGAGGCCGCGACGCTGTTCGGCATCCTCGAAGACATGGGCAAGGAAGTCTACATGGCGGTCTACGAGCACATCGGCGCCAAGGCTTGCCGCATTCTGGTACCGGACTATTCGGAGATCTATCCGGTAGAAGACCTGATCTGGGACAACACCAACAAAGCGCTGCAATTCCGTGCCGACATCCTCAACCTGCACAACCTCAGCAAAGTCGGTCTGCGCAACCTCGCCAAAGGCCTGGAACACAGCGAGCTGGACGATTACACCGACATCACCACGCTGATCGGCATCGAGTTCGACGACAACACGCCATGGGGCAAGTTGACCATTCTCGAACTGCGCCTGCTGATCTATCTCGCCTTGCAGAAGTACGAGCAGGCCAAGGATCTGGTCGAAGCGTTCCTGCAATACAACGACAACACCGTCGAGCGTGGCTTGTTCTATCAAGCGGTCAACGTGGTGCTGGAGATGGAGCTGGACGAAGATCTGGAGCTGGAAGACTACGAAGCCAACTTCCGCCGCATGTTCGGCGACGAGCGCATGGATGCGGCGATCGGCTCGGTCAACGGCAGCGTGCGCTTCTACGGCCTGACGCCGACCAGCATGAAGCTGGAAGGGCTGGATCGCCATCTGCGCCTGATCGAGAGCTACAAGAAACTGCACGCAGCGCGGGCCAGCTTCACGGGTTGATTCGGTTGGCGGCACGCACAAAAAAAGCACCTTCGGGTGCTTTTTTTGTGGTCGACAAACTTTGGCGTCAGAGCGCAGCTTTCACCTGCAATCCAAACACCAATGCATTGTCGATGTCCTTCCCGGAAAACGCGCCCGGCTCGATGATGTACTGCATATTCGGGCGCAGCGTCAGCCATGGAGTGGCTTGGTAGCCGTAGCCGAGTTCGATCAATTGCTCGGCGCTGTCCAGGTTTGGAAACGCTGCGCCATTGTCCAGCGCCGCGTCTTGCTGCACATCACGGCTGCGCGGGTTCGGCACTGCGCGGCCGTAGCCCAGCGCCACGGTGTCGCGCGGACGGCCCTCAAAAGGCTTGTACAGAACGAGGCCGGTGCCGTACCACTTGCTGAACGGCGAAGCTGCTTCGCTGGCCGCCGAATATTGGCCGAAGGCGTGCAGGCTGCGACCTTCAGAGACGTCCGAAGCCCAGACGGCCTGGTCGATCAGAACGTAATGACCGCCGCGACCGGACACTTCCTTGTCACTGCCGATGCGTTTGACGTCGGAGCTGTCGTAGTAATACCCGACCTTGTACTCGCCGGGCAGTTTGCCGGCCTGCTTGTAGACCAGTTCGATCGGCACCACGGTGCCGGTGGTGTGTTTCGGGCCCAGGTGCCAGGCGCGGCTGGAATTGCCGTTGCTTTCCGGGTCGACGTTGAACGCGGCCACACGCAGTTGCCAGGCAGGGGAGAGGTCGTATTTCACCCGCACACCGAGGTGGGCGTTGGGGTAGTTGGTCCAGCCACTGCCACCGGACATGTTCAGCGGATGGCCGCAGAAGCCGGCGTTCATGAAGTTGCAGAGAATCCCGCTGTCGAGGCCGCCGAGGTCATTGCCCATGGCCATGTAGCCAAGTTTGACGTTCAGCGCCGGGGTAAACAGGCTGCGCTCGTAGCTCAGCTCGGTCAGGCGCGTGTAGAGGCCGCCGTAGTTTTCCTGGATGGGCAGACGGTTGCCGACCAGATCTTCGGAGGCGCTGTTGCCGCGACGGTCGTTGATGCTCAGCTGGATCTTGCCGGCGTTGTCGACGCCGTACAGTTTGCTCAGGTCGAACTGCGCACCGAGCTTGATGTTCTGCGAATAACGCGCCGAGCGATGCAGGCCGCCGTCGGCGTTGTAGGCGGTTTCGCCGGTGTAATCGCCGGTGAACTTGATGCCGTCTTTATCGAGCTGGTGGCGCAGGCCGCCCCAGTCGCCGGTCAGGGTGCTGCGGGTGAACACGTTCGAATCGGTATCGGCGAGGGCGGGCAGGGCAGCGCCGCAGGTGAGACCGAACAGCATGCCGGTGAATACGCCGGCGTGAGAAAAGCGAACAGCCAATGACATTGCTGAAATCCAGAGCGAAGGACATGAAACGACGCGGCACCCGAAGGTGCCGCGCACAAGTGAAGTGAAGGAGGGCGCTGCGGTTTACGGCAGGGCGTACGCCATCACGTAGTCGCCACGGTCGGTCGACTGGCGAGCGCCACCGGCGGTGATAACCACATATTGCTTGCCGGTTTTCGGCGACACATAGGTCATCGGGCCACCTTGGCTGCCGACCGGCAGACGCGCTTTCCAGATTTCTTCACCGTTGGCGCTGTTGAAGGCGCGCAGATAGAAGTCCTGGGTGCCGGCGATGAAGATCAGGCCGCCCTGGGTCGACAGGGTGCCGCCGAGGGTTGGCAGACCGATCTTGATCGGCAGGTGCATGCGGATGCCCAGCGGGCCGGTGTCTTCAACAGTGCCGACCGGAACTTGCCAGGCGACTTTCTGGGTTTTCATGTCGATGGCGGTCAGCGTACCGAACGGTGGGGCCTGGCACGGAATGCCGGCAACCGACAGGAAGCGGTTCTTGTTCACTGCGTAAGGCGTGCCTTTCAGCGGAACGGCGCCCATACCGGTGTTCAACGCTTCACCACCGGAGGTTGCCTGGCCTTTATTCTGCGACGGGATCATCTGAATCCACAGGCCCAGACGCATGTCGTTGACGAAGATGAAACCGTGCACCGGGTCAGTGGAAATGCTGCCCCAGTTCATGCCGCCCAGCGAACCCGGGAAACTCAGGGATTTGTCAGTGCCCGGCGCGGTGTACAAGCCGTCGTAACGCATCGACTTGAAATCGATCCGGCACAGCAACTGGTCGTACGGCGTGGCGCCCCACATGTCCGATTCGGTCAGGTGTTGAGCACCGATCTGCGGCATGCCGACCGATTTCGGCTGGGTTGGCGAGTAGGGTTCGTTCGGAATGTTGGCCGCCTTGACCGGTACTTCTTTAACGTCGGTCAGTGGTTTGCCGGTGGCGCGGTCGAGCACGTAAATCTGCCCGGCCTTGGTGCCGATCACCACCGCCGGCACGGTTTTACCGTCCTTGGTGAAGTCGATCAGGCTTGGCTGCATCGGCAGGTCGAAGTCCCAGAGGTCGTTGTGTACGGTCTGGTAGACCCACTTTTCTTCGCCGCTGTTGGCGTCCAGCGCCAGGATCGAGGCGCCGTAGGTGTGATCCAGTTTGCTGCGCTCGACACCATAGATATCGGTGGACGAACTGCCCATCGGCAGGAAGATCGTGTTGGTCGCCGGGTCATAGGACATCGGCGCCCAGCTGTTTGGCGTGCTGCGCACGTAGGTGCTGCCGTCTGCCGGTGCGTTTTTATCCTGCGGGTTGCCCGGGTCGAATGCCCAGCGCATGGCGCCGGTCATCACGTCGAAACCACGGATCACGCCGCCCGGCATGTCGGTCTGCACGTTGTCGGCAACGCGACCGCCAACCACCACGGTGGTGCCGGCCATCAGCGGAGCGGAGGACAGTTGATAATAGCTGTCCGGAACATCACCCAGACCGGCCTTCAGATCGACCTGGCCGTTGTTGCCGAAACCCTGGCAGAACTCGCCGGTGTCGGCATCGACAGCAATCAGGCGGGCGTCGATGGTGTTGGTCAGCAGACGGCGCGTGCAGTTGGCGGCGGGTGCGACCGGGGTTTCGCTCACTGGCGAGCTGGCCGGTTTGGCGACGGCGGCGCTGGCGTCGAAATACGCCATGCCACGGCAACGCTGCCAGACTTTGGATTGAGCGTTGATCGCGTTTTTCCAGATTTCTTTACCGGTGTCGGCATCGAGTGCGATCAGGTTGTTGTGCGGGGTGCAGATGAAGACTTTGTTGCCGATCTGCAGCGGAGTCAGCTGGTCTTCGGCGCCGTTGCCGTCGCTCTCGGCGATGTCGCCGGTGTGGTAGGTCCACGCGACTTTCAACTTGTCGACGTTGCTGCGGTTGATCTGGTCCAGCGCGGCGAAGCGGCTGCCACCTTCAGTATTACCGTAGTGTGCCCAGTCTTTCTGCGCTTTTTCCGGCTCGACCGGCGTCAGGCCCGGACCGGTGCCGGTAGGGGCGACGGTCGGGTGCGCGACGAACATGTTGCCGGCAGCCACGGCCAGTCCAACCGCCAGAACAGCGGCAACACCGTAGGCACCACGACCCGCAACGCCGCCGTTGGCGCGCTTGAGCAGCGGATAGACCAGCGCAACTACCAGACCCACGGCGCTGAACATGAACAGACGCGAGAACACCGGCCAGAACACCAACCCTGCGTCGATGACTGCCCAGATCGCCGTCCCCAGCAGGAACGCTGCGAACAGCCAGGCGCCGGAAGGCTTGCGGCGTGCGATCAGCAGACCGGAAATGGCCATCGCCAGACCACCCACCAGGAAGTACCAGGAGCCTCCCAGGCTGACCAATTTCACACCGCCAGCGGCCAGTGCCAGGCCGAGCAGGGCGATGATCACGCCCAGCCCGACCAGAATGAATGTTGATATGCCCGAGAGGCGTTGACTCTGCTTCACGTTGAATGTCCCGTTGAAATGAGGAGGGCATTATATAGTTAGGTAACTACCTAGTTAAATCACTAATTCAGAATGAAAGGGGTTTTGGCGCTCAATGGTGCGACGGATCGACGCTGGCCTTGTCTTCGCGGCACCTCAGGTGCTATTGAAACGGTAGAAAAGTCCTCTATTTGCCAGCAGATATGGAATTTATGACAGGTTGATCACGGCCTGGTGGTTCCCGCCAGACAGGATCTGCGGGAACAGTATTGGCGGCGGCCGAGATGAAAGCTTAGCTAACCATCAGCTCATCCAGTGCCCGCTCGAGGGTGCTGACCGTCCGCTCGATGTTGTGCAGCTTTTCGAGTCCGAACAGACCGATACGAAAGGTCTGGAAGTCGGCCGGTTCATCGCATTGCAGCGGCACCCCAGCGGCGATCTGCAGGCCGTGGCTGGCAAATTTCTTACCGTTTTTGATATCGGCATCATCGGTGTAGCTCACCACGACGCCTGGCGCCTGAAAGCCGGCTGCGGCCACGCTTTTAAAGCCTTTGCCGGCCAACATGGCGCGCACCCGGTCACCCAGAACCTGCTGGTCGTCGCGGACCTTGTCGAAACCGTAGACCTGCGTCTCTTTCATTACGTCGTTGAACCGCGCGAGGGAATCGCTGGGCATGGTCGCGTGGTAGGCATGTCCGCCCTGTTCGTAGGCCTGCATGATCTGCAGCCACTTTTTCAGGTCGCAGGCGAAGCTGCTGCTTTGCGTTTGCTCGATGCGTTCGAGGGCCAGAGCACTGAACATCACCAGAGCGCAGCAAGGGGAGGCGCTCCAGCCTTTTTGCGGTGCGCTGATCAGCAGGTCGACGGCGCATTTGTGCATATCAACCCAAAGCGTGCCGGAAGCGATGCAGTCCAGCACGAACAGCCCACCCACCGCATGCACGGCGTCGCCGACGGCCCGCAGGTACTCGTCGGGCAGGATAATCCCTGATGAGGTTTCAACGTGGGGGGCGAAGACAATCTGCGGCCTCGAAGCCGCAATGGCTGCCAGCACTTCGTCCAGAGGTGGCGGGGCGTAGGCAGCCTGGCGACCCGTTTCGACCGGTCGGGCTTTCAGCACCGTCGTGGCTGCCGGGATGTTGCCGGTGTCAAGGATCTGGCTCCAGCGATAACTGAACCAGCCGTTGCGTATCACCAGACATTGCTGGCCGGTGGCAAACTGTCGCGCCACCGCTTCCATGCCGAATGTGCCGCTGCCCGGAACCACCGCAACGGCCTCGGCGTTGTAGACCTGTTTCAGGGTCTGGGAAATGTTCTTCATCACGGCCTGAAAGGACTGCGACATGTGGTTCAGCGAGCGGTCGGTGTAGACCACGGAGTACTCGATAAGCCCTTCGGGATCGATTCCGGGGTATAGCTTTGACATGGGGTGGCTCCTTATGTGATTCCCTGGCAGTCAAAAGGTCTGGCGAACATCATTGGGAAGCAAGTCTAGGCAAAGGGCAGGGATGAGCTGATCGAATTGCAGAAATGAGGATAGAGTGGTCATCAATGCCTCAATCGTTGTGTGAAAAATGAATCGTCCGCTGTTTATTTCTCTGGATGGGCCAAAAGGAACCGGCAAGACCACATTATTGGAAGCGGTTACGGCAGTACTGAGGGCCGACAACAAGAAAGTCATCCGGCTTTGCGAGAGAAAAAGCGATCCGTACCGGGGTGCCACGATGGCCCTCGTTAACGAAATTGCCAGAAATCCCTCCCGGGATCTGGAGTGGACTGTGTGTCAGCGCTTTGCTGATAGCCGCAGCTGGATCTCCCGGCACGTGCTGACGAAGCAGCCGCTGGGCAGCATTGTCCTGATCGATCGCTGGTATCCGTCTGACGCCGCGTTTCGCCATACCGTCCCGTTTGCAGAGATTCTCCAGTTGAATATCGAGCAAAACGTGCAGGTGCCAGACCTGCATGTCGGCGTCGTCACCACGCCGGATATTTCATGGGCCAGGGCAACGGCACGATCCAGAGGACTGGGCGGTACTGTGATTCAAAAGCACGCAGAGCATGTCGCGTGTACGGAGATGTTCGAGCAAGCAGCTGCCGATCATGGTTGGGTTTTGTGCCGTAATGAAGGAGCGGTCGAGGATGCGACGATGCAGGTGGTTTCTGAGATCTATGAATTGTTCAATTGATTGCCGAGGTGGATCAGCTGGGTTTAGGCGGGAGTTCGTAAAGTTCCGCCCAGACATATCATTTAACATAATATACATTACACGTAACAAAGTATTACGAAGTCAGCCCGGTTGCGCACACCATTTCAATCTCCAGCATCGCTCTCAAAGGACCTGATCCTTGGTGCCTGCAAATCTCTCCATTTGAAATGTGCTGCGCTCAATCCTCGTCACGCGTCAGCTTTTCAATCAGCGCTCGATGCTGCGGATACCGCGCTGTGAGTTTCTGCCGGTTCCCCATTTCCATATCGGCAAAATCAAAGCCTGGTGAAACCGCTTCGCTGATCAAACCAAATCCGTTCGAACCATTCAGCAATCTGGAGGCTTTCCAGATTCCGCCCGGTACGTGCAATTGCAAATGTTGTCCGGCTAGAACATCGTTGCCCATCACCAACGTCTGCAGTGAACCGTCCTCAAGGATCAAGCTGTACTCAATGGTATCGCCCAGATGGAAATAATGCAGGATGTCTGACTGGTTGAAATGAAACTGGCCAACCGGTGATTCTTCGGTCAACAGGTAGTAAATCGACGTCATCCGATAACGCGGCCCACCGGCGGTTTCGAGCATGTCCCGATGATCGGCCTGGTAGGTTCTGCGAAAGAAACCACCTTCGACGTGAGGCTCAAGGTCCAGTGACGCAATCAGGTTCGATGCAGTAATCGGGCGTGGATTCATGACCTGCTCCATCGTTTCAATACGATCTGTAATAACTCGACTAAACATCTATTTAGCGTAGTTAACTATATTTCGACGATTTTAATCACTTTTATACACCCTTTCCTGCCCGTATTCCTGTGGATTCACTCTTGCGCCAATTTCGGCTTGCCCCACTCGCCGACCCGAGCAATTGCAACGCCCCGGCCGTGACGGCAAAAGCGGCGCATTCGATCAGGGTGGCGTCACCCAAGTCTGACCGCGCGAACCCGACACGGGTGTCGAGCACACCCGGCAATGCCCGGAATGAAGCTTCCGCTCCCCAGAAACAGCCGGCACCGAATGTCGCCTGCTCTGACAGAACGTCGCCTGAAAAATCACTCATGCGCGGCCTCCTCACCATTTTGATAGTGCAGGTGCAAATGCAACTGGGCGATATGCTCCGGGCCGATTCCACAGCATCCGCCGACAATGCTGGCCCCTGCGGCAACCCATGACTTCGACCAGTCCAGGTAGGACTCGGGGCCCAGATCACGCCGAATTTCCAACAAATCGCTATTGGCCTCGGCTTTGGCACTGACAGGGGGGAAAGCATTGGCATAAACCCCCAGTTCGACAGGATGATCCAGGTTTTCAATCACAGCGCGTGCCTCAATCAAAGCCGCGGCCATCACTTCCGGCTGGCTGCAATTGAAGAGCACCGCCTTGGCCCCCAGCCCAGCCGCCACGCGAACTGCATCGGCAACGGCCTCGTTTGAGCGTAATCGCGGCTCCCGCCCCTCTTCGTCCAACAGCGTGAATGATACCCAAAGTGGCGCGGGATCCGTTCCGAGGGCTTCGGCCACCGCCCGCACTTCAGCAATGGAGCTTTGCGTTTCGGCCAGCCAAACATCGACGTGCGTTCGCAATCCGGCAATCAGTTCGCGGTGGATCGCTACTGAACGCTGATGATCGAACAGATCCGGCCGGTAGGACCCCAACGCCGGCGGCAACGAACCGGCCACGGTGACCGCATCGGTACTTTCGCCGGCGGCCTGCCGCGCCAGCCGTCCGGCGCGCTCAGCCAGCGCTCTTCCCTGCTCGGCAAATCGCTCGTCGCCAATATGAAAAGGCACCACCGCATAGCTGTTGGTGGTGATGATCCGCGCGCCCGCTTTCACGAACGCCTGATGCGCCTGCAGCACATACTCGGGCGCTTCGATCAGCGCGAGGGCCGACCATTCCGGTTGACGGAACGGCGCGCCGATTCGCTTCAACTCCCGCCCCATGCCGCCATCGAGCACACGTACGTTCGCTCTGGTCATTGGGCTGAACTCACTTGCTGCGCCTGCCCTGCAAACCACTGGTCAACAGTAGAAGGGTTGGCTTGAACCCAGGCCTTGGCGGCGACGTCTGCTGGCTGTTTCTCCTTTTCGATCTTCTGGATCAGTCCGTTCAACTGTGCCGGGTCGATGGAGAAGTTGTGCAGAAACTCGGCAATTTTCGGCGCGCGCTTTTGCAATGCTGTGGAAGCCAGGACGTACACCTTGGCATCCGGGAAGGCGCAGGTGATGTGGCTCTTGTTCAGCCAGTCAGGATCGACGGTCGGGCTGACGAATTTCCAGCAGCCATCCGCCTTGTAGAGAGGATCTTCTTTTTTGTTGTCCTGGGCGTAGCCATCGAACGCGGGTTCTTCCAGGCGACGCAGATCATAGGCCGAGAAAATCCAGTCAGGGGTGTAGGCGTAGAACACCACGCCGCGTTGCGCCTTGTAAGCCGAGGCCAGTTTGGCGTAGGTCACCGAGGCTTCCGTCGAGACGGATTCGAATTTATCGGCGAAGCCGTAATCCTTGGCCTTGATCTGGCCGATATACGTCGACTCCCAGCCCGCCGGCCCCACCAGCAGTTCGGCCTTGCCGCCGCCCACTGGCTCGAAGAGTTTGGCCACTTCCGGTTTTTTCAGGTCGTAGATCGATTTGACGCCGTACTTGTCTTGCAGATAACCGGGAATGTAGAAGCCTTGTTCGCCGGCATAAGGGTGAGCATTGGGCACCAGTGAGCGGGTGCCGCCGGTGACGTACTTGGCCCACGCCGCCGACTGATTGGGCAGCCAGATGTCCGTCAGCACATCCACAGACCCGTCGCCCTTGGCCGCCGCACTGAACAGCACCGGCACGTCCCCGGCGAGATACGACACATCACCGTCCAGACGACTTTTGATCACCTCACCCAGAATGTGTTGAATGGCGATGGCCCCCGTCCAGTTCTGCTCGCCAATGACAATTTTGTCCTTGGCCATCACGCTGGCCGGCACGATCAGGGAAGCCAGCACTGCAACCGCACTCAGGTTACGCAATAGATGTTTTGTCACGATAAGTCTCACAGTTCAGTTATGCAGATGGTCTTGCTTGCGCAAGCTCGATTGAATGATTCGATCGGGGATCAATGCACACAGCACGATCGCCACGCCGGCCAGCACGCCCTCGCCGCCCTTGATATTGCGCAACGCCGTCATGACGTCGTAACCCAACCCTCCAGCGCCGATCAGGGCAGCAACCACCACCATCGACAAGCTCATGACAATGGTCTGATTGATCCCCAGCAACAGTGATCTTCGCGCCAGCGGCAGTTGCACCTTCACCAGGGTTTGCCAAGGGTTCGCTCCATGGGCGATTGCCGCTTCCACGGCATCCTTCGGGACTTCCTGAATGCCCAAGGACGTCAGACGAATCATCGGTGCCAGGGCAAAAATCACCGTCGCAATGACTGCCGGAGTCTTGCCCACCGAGAAGAACGCCACAGCGGGAATCAGGTAGACAAAGGTCGGCAGGGTCTGCATGACATCCAGCAAAGGCGTGAGCAGCCTGCGGGCAAACGGCCGCTTCGCCAGCAAAATGCCGGTGGGTACGCCGATCACCAGTGCGATCAGCACCGACGAACCAACCAGCGCCAGCGTGGCAATTGTCCGCTCCCAAAACCCGAACAGGCCGATATACAACAACGCTGCGCTGCTGGTGAGCGCCAGGGCCAGGCCCGCCGAGCGCCAGGCCAGCAATACCAGCGCCAGCGCGCAAACCGGCCAGGGCAGCCAACCAAGCAGGGATTCGATGCCTTCAATGACCGTGCGAACCGCAACGATCACGCCGACAAAAGCGCTCTCGAACGTCACCTGTGACCAACCGATAAAGTCATCCACGCTCTGGGCGGTCAGTAACAGCGCCTGGCGGCTGGCCGGGAACTGCAAAAGCGCCTGGGTGGTATCGGGCGTCAACACGCGCCAGATCACCAATGCCTGACTGACCAGCAGCACCGCCAGCGGCAACGCCCAACTCGAAACGGCGCGCCGCACCGGTTGACGGCTCAGCGAATACGCGGTGAAACGACTGGCCGCCAGCACGGCCAATCCCACCACGACCGATATCCAGGACGCGCTCGCAATGCCTTGCACCGCAGTGGCCAGGGCCGCGAGTTCTGCGGCGAACCCAAGCCAGAACAACCCGCCTCGGCCCCGCGCCGCCAGCGCTGCCGGTCCGAGCAACAGGGCTTGCCAGCCGCGCAAGCCCGGCTGAACCGGTTGCTCCTTCGGTGCCGTTTCGGGAACCTGACGTACCGCGCCACCGGCATCGTGCAATACCGGTGCGGCTGGAAGGCAATCGCGGAAAAAATCCGCGACCTCAGCATCGGCCGGCGTCTCGAGCAGCTGTTTCGGGGTGCCCGACTGCACCAGACGTCCCTGGCGCAATACCGCTATCCGATCAGCGAGACGGACCGCTTCGGCAGGATCGTGGGTGACCAGCAACGTGGTGATCCCGCGCTCGCGTACCAAGGCCAGAAAGTGCCTTTGCAGGTCTCGCCGGATGGTCGGATCCAGTGCGCTGAAAGGCTCGTCCATCAGGAGAATATCCGGATCAGTCACCAATGCCCGCGCAAGACCGACCCTTTGCTGCATACCGCCGGACAACTCGTGGGGATAATGCTCGCCCCATCCCTCAAGGCCCATCGCCTGTAACTGTCGGGTGGCCGCTGCGTGCCGGACGGCCTCGGATTCGCCGCGCAACTCCAGAGGCAGCGCAACGTTGTCCAGCACCGTGCGATGGGGCAAAAGACCAAAATGCTGGAACACCATGCCGATTCGCCGCGAGCGCAAATCCCGCAACGCTTTGTGGCTCAGGCCGCTGATAGCCTGACCTTCAATCAAGACCTCACCGCTGGTGGGTTCGATCAAACGATTGATATGGCGAAGCAAGGTCGATTTGCCGCTGCCGGAGGTGCCCATCAGGCACAGCACTTCGCCGCGCCGGACCTTCAAGCTGACGTGGTTGACAGCCGGCAACGGCGATCCGCCCTTGCGCAGATAAGCTTTAGTGACGCCTCGCAGTTCCAGGACAACATCGCCCTCCTCGGCGCTATCGTCGATGGGTGGGGCCAATCGTTCAGGCAAGTCGACCTGTACCGTTGCCAAAGAGGTTTTGATAAGTGTCACGAGGGCTCCCGGCAACGAACCGCTGACGGCCAGATATATGGCCGTTCAGGGTAGAAAAAATGGACAGGAGCCTCAGGCAATAACCGCGGACAGGGTTGGCCTGAGGCAAAAAACGCCGCAAGCGAGGCGCTGCACGTTTTCTTTGCTAAAAGCTAAACGATCTTAAAAAGATTAAATAAATATCTTTTTGGAATGAGCTTAGGCTTTCCCGCCCGGTTTCCGGAGGTGCTTTTCAAAGCGATGTGGTTTGTTGCGTGCCGACCGCCGGACGTGCTGCACAGCGACAACGATCCTGTATCGCAGGTCCCGCGTGGTTCATCTGCGGTTCAATCGGGATACGAGGATTTTTCTCGCAAGCATTGGCCATTCGGATGGCCGGGCTTCGCAGATTGACTGACGGTTGGCTGCTTCAGGGAACTGCCGGTGCCAGGCATCGTCCGAGCTTAAGCGTTTAAGCAAACTGCTCGCCACGAGGTTTCCGTTTGAAAGCTGCCATCGTCAAAAAATACCGCCTGATCATCAAGACCCTGGGCTACGTGGGCTGGTCTCTGTTCTGGTTGCTGCTGTGGGACATCGCCGTCACCGTCGACTTCATGCTGTTCCTCAACGCCAAGCTGAACCTGCCGCTGATGCCGCTGACCTTGCTGGGTTCGGCGTTGATCGTATTGATCAGTTTTCGCAACAGCAGCGCCTACAACCGCTGGTGGGAAGCGCGGACGTTGTGGGGGGCGATGATCAACAACTCCCGCAGCTTCGCCCGGCAGGTGCTGACGCTGCTGGACGACGCCGGCGGCGAGGTGAATCCGGTCAAATCCACTCTGCTGCGCCGCCACGTCGCGTATGTGAACTGCCTCGCCGCGCATCTGCAAGGCCAGCCTTGTCCTGACGAGGTGCGGGCGTTTATTCCCGCCGAAGAGTTCGCCCGCAGTGGCACGACCAATAACTTTGCCAACGATATTCTCACCGGCTCCGCGACTTTGCTCGCCAAGGAATACAAGGCCGGGCATCTGGACAGTATTCGCCTGGCGCGGCTTGAGTCGACGCTGGTCGACCTGTCCAACAGTCAGGGCGGCATGGAGCGGATCGCCAATACCCCGCTGCCCTACCCTTACGTCTATTTTCCGCGGCTGTTTATTTCGCTGTTCTGCCTGATCGTGCCGGTGGGACTGGTCGAATCCCTGGGCTGGTTTACGCCGCTGGCGTCGACCGTGGTGGGATTCATGCTGCTGGCCATCGAACGCATCGGCACCGATCTGCAAAGCCCGTTTCGCCACAGCGAACACCAGATTCAAATGGAAGCACTGTGCGAAACCATTGAAAAGAACTTGCAGTCGATGCAACGTGATTCGTTGGGTGATGTGCGCAGGCTTGAAGAGCACGCGTGAGGCGCTGCTTTAGCAGCAGCACGATAGCGGGACTACCCTTTTCTTTATCAGGTGCAGAGCGACTATTGATGAGACGAGCGGATTAACTGACCTGTGTGCGCTCCAGGCCAGCCTTGGTGTTTCAGTTCGCGATCCTCGGCGCCTTCTCTTCATCGTCATAGTGGCGGCGAAGAAATTCGCGGACCAGGACGGCAGTTCGTCCAGCGCTGGTCACCACAAAGAAATGTCCCTCGCCCTCCAGAAGGCGAAGTTCTGAATGTCGGATTGTGCGGCGCAGGATATGGCCGTTGTACGCCTGTATTAACGGATCGCGGTCGCCGGCAAGAATCAGCGTGCGTTGAAGCATCCGGGACAAGCGAAGCAGGCTTGTCCATCCGATCAAGGCTGCGAGCTGGAAATAGTAGGTTTGCGGATTAACAGAGAGCATGCCTTTCATCACACCGAACCGCAGCAGCGTCTGAACTGAATGGCCGGATCTTTCTTGCTTGTGCGGGATGGGAGGTAAGGGGTCAACCCAAAGCCGTGTCGAGAAACATCATGACCCCGAATCCGAGCATCAACCCCAAGGTTGCAGGTGTCTCATGACCGTTGCGATGGGTCTCGGGAATGACCTCATGGGACACCACAAAAATCATCGCGCCCGCCGCCAGACCGAGCGCTATGGGATATCCCAATGCGAAGCTGCTCGAAATCCCCAAGCCGACGATCGCGCCTATGGGCTCCATCAACCCTGAGCCCACCGCAATAAGCGCAGCGCGAAGCGCTGAAATCCCGGTCACGCGTAACGCAAGGGCCACAGCCAGGCCTTCGGGAATGTCTTGAATGGCGATGGCAGTGGTTAGCGGCAATCCCACCTTCATGTCGCCATTGGCAAAGCTCACTCCAATGGCCATCCCCTCCGGCAGGTTATGCAGCGTGATTGCCAGAACAAACAGCCATACGCGATTGATGCGCTGCACCTCGGGCCCACGGCGACCGCTTTTCTCATGTTCGTGAGGCACGAAGCGATCCAGACCGATCATCAGCGCTACCCCCAATCCCAATCCTGCAACGACGACACAGGCTGCGAGCAGCTGGTTACCGCAGAGCTCCTGGGCGGCTTCGATACCCGGAAGAATGAGCGAAAACGAACTGGCGGCCAGCATCATTCCGGCAGCGAAGCCCAGCATGATGTCCTGCGTTCTGGCGGCGATATCACGTAACGCGATCGCTGCCACCGCACCTATGGCCGTCGCAGCGAAGCCTGACATGCCGCCGAGAAATGCAAAGTGCAGATTTTGTTTGTTGGCGCCGACGAAGGCGCCGTACCCGCTGATCAGCAAGCAAAGCGTCACGCCAATCAGAATTGACCAGAAGGCTAGCCCGCCCCATCCGGATTTTGAGAACCGAACAAACCGTGAGCGAAGTGTTGCGCCAGATGAGGTCAACGGCTCGGACATCGCACCCTCCTGTTGTCTTGAGATGAAAAAACCGCACGCCCTTTGGCGTGCGGTCACGTCGTTAAGGTTGTGGTTCGCCTTTCACACCCGCCCCCAGGTCCGCACCCGTGATCGGATTGCTGTCTGGGTCGGACATCGCCCTGGCTTCGTCGGCAATAGACATGAGCTGAATGACCTCAGTGATAATCCTCACCGGCGACCGCACGCAGATAGGCCGCATCTGCCTCCCTTCTCAGGTCACGCCATTCGGAATCGGTCAACCTACCCAACCGATGCATCTCATCAGACTGGCGCAATAGTTCCTCGTGATAGGCATCGGGACACTCCATGCGTAACGCTCGGTGCTCCAACGCACGATGCCAGGCATCCAGGGCTTTCAATCTGGATTCCTGCTCAAGCGTCAGTTGATTCTTGAAAGCATTCATTTCACCCACCCCGTACATTTCCCGGTTGAGCAACAGTTTTCGAATTAGGTTCAAAAGGTCTGACGAAGCACAGCCTTTCGGTAATCTCGATGGAACGTTGCGCCAGGCCCCGTCCTCTATCGCAACACCAGCGAATCTGAGGATTTCATCATGATCGACCCAGCAACCGGTATGAAGGCAGGCGAGCGCTACACCATAGACAGTCTCGAACGCACGCGACATTTCCCGGGTTTCTTCCTCGACGGAAAATATTATCTTGGCCCGGAATTGATGACGGCCATAGGTTGGCTGGAAGGAAAGCAGTTTTATTACGATGAACTTGATCCCACGGGTGAGCCGGTGTTTCCCGATCGACTCGCCGGGACTGTCGAGGACCTCACCCTGACTCTCGCGGACGGTGCGCGTTTGCCCTTGAACGAAATGCCGTACAGGGCAGATGTCGACTCCCCTGCCAGTCCAAGCAGTCTTAATCCATCGCCATCACGGAATCGACCTGCTCCGGCAAGCGATCAACTCGGAGTCGAGGGCGTCCGGATGTCAGGTAAACATCCGTATCCAATCCTCCTGGCGGCAGGCGCTGCGTTAATGCTGGGAATACTGCTTGGAGTCAAACAAGCCAATCGCCTTCCTGCCCGAAAACCTAGATAGCCGTCCTTGCTGAATTTTTGGAGAAGTGCTCTTTGAACGGTCGGAGACAGGAATGCATCCAGTGACACCAGACGGTCGCTACTTTGTTGTCAAAGGCCGGCTATGGCGATGTTCCAACCCGTCTTTGGATGAAGATGTGCGCCAGCGTCTTGTCGATGCGCTTATGGCCGCTCGACGAGAGGTCAAGAACGCTAAGAGTGCGCAGGACGGGTCGCAACTGAAGCGCGCTCGGGAAAAGGTACAAATGGCCAAAGTGGCCCTCGGGGAACGGGGGCCTGTCTGGTGGGCTGATGGAAGCGCTGACTTCAACCGGCGGCTGGTCGTCAACTCCCCTTATGCCGAATGGTTCAGCTCGCTCCAAGAGCCTGATTAACTCTCGGCGTAAGGTGCGATTCGGATGACGTTCCAGTGTTGCTCATAATCGACGAACCGAGGCATTGGATGCACCCAATACAACCGCTGGCCCTCTGGCATTTGTACGACGTAGCCAAGTTAACGCTGCGGTGGCTTGGCATAAGGTGCCCAGCCCTTGACTCAACGCATGCTTAGAGAATTCTCGTTATCAGCGACGTGCAGTCCTTCCGCGAGTTACAACTGACCAGCATCGCGCGCAGCAACGGCAACGGTGGTCGGTGAATCGGAAAGCTTGACGAAGCGCCGAGTTGCACCATCCAGCGCATCGATGCAGCCCGCCTCGATGTCATAGACCCAGCCATGCAAATTCAAGCGTCCTTGCTCAAGCGCAAGCGCCACCGATGGATGGGTGCGCAGGTTCGCCAGTTGTGCGATCACGTTTTCACGAACGAGGCCATCGAGCTTGTCGCGTGGCGTATCGAACTCATGCGCCGCGTTGATCGCTTTCGCGGCGTCCGAGTGCCGAAGCCAGTTGGCAACTGCCGGAAGATGATCCAGACACGTGCAGCGTGAAATCGCGCCCATCGCTCCGCAATCCGAGTGGCCGCAGATCACAATGTCCCGTACCCCGAGCACTGCAACCGCATATTCGACGGTAGCCGAAACACCACCCGGTTCAGGACCATATGACGGCACAATGTTGCCGGCGTTGCGGATCACGAACAGCTCACCCGGCTCACGCTGTGTGAGCAGTTCTGGCACTACACGACTGTCCGAGCATGTGACAAACAACGCCTTTGGGTTTTGCTCTGTCGCGAGCTGCCTGAAAAGCTCGACGCGTTGTGGATACACCTCGCGCTGAAACCGCAGAAAGCCATCAATAATGTCACGCATAAAGTCCTCCAAAGCCTGATTCCGGATGCCGAGACGAGCACTCGATGCCTTCGCGCCTCAGTGGGGCGTCATTATCGCAGACGTTGCAGGCGAGTGCGCGACCTCACACCGCTCAAGCTTCGTTTCAAACCTGTCAGGACCAAAACCCTCTGTGCGGTTCAGCGGCCTCCCCCTCCAACATCGGCCCCAGCACGCTGACCTTGCGTTGCCCCTTGGCGAACACTTCGCGGCACGGCAGCGAGAACGTCGGGTTCTCAGGGTGGTCCCCCGTCAAACCCAGCAAGGCATGCTCCGACAAGGCATAGACCACCCGCCCGATCCCCGTCCAATACACGGCGCCGGCGCACATGCAGCAAGGTTCGGCGCTGGTGTAGAGCGTGCACAGTTCCAACTCCTGCGGCGACAGCAGTTTTGCCGCTGCCGCCGCTGCCACCAACTCAGCGTGCTGCGTCGGATCACCTTCCGGGGGCATCGAGTTGTTCCCCGCTTCGACAATCACCTTGCCGTTGCGGTCGGCCACCAATGCCGCGAACGGATGGCGACCGCGTTGCTTCGATGCCTCGGACAAGGCGATGGTCTGGCGCAGTAGTTTCAGATCAAGCGCGCTGATGCCAGCCGGGATGAGTTCAGTCAATTGATTCATGGGTAACTCCAGGGCAGTGGAAAACAAAAGTCAGTCGGCCAGTTCAGCCGATGTAGCGCCGATGGTTTCGGTCGATTTTTTTTCATCGTTGAGCAGAACGTTGAGGACGATGGCGGTGATCGCTCCGAGGAAAATTCCACTGTCGAGCACCAGTTTCAGGGTCGGGCCGACGTGTTCGAACAGCGCCGGAAAGGACATCGGCAGCACCCCGACACTCACTGACACGGCGACGATAATGCCGTTGCGCGTACCCTCGAATTGCACCCGTGACAGTTCCTGAATCCCCGCCACCGTGGTCATGCCGAACATCACAATCGCGCAGCCACCGAGCACCGGCGTCGGCACCGCGGCGATCAACGCGCCGAGTTTCGGGAACAGGCCCATCAGCACCATGATTGCCCCGGCAGCGGCCACGACGAAGCGGCTTTTCACGTTGGAAAGCGCAATCAAACCGGTGTTCTGGGTGAAGGCGTTGTAAGGAAAGCTGTTGAACAAACCGCCGAGCATGGTCGACAAGCCGTCGGCGCGAAATGCGTTGCCGAGGGTGTGTTGCGTGGTCGGTTTTCCGGTCAATTTGCCGATCGCCAGGCAGTTGCCGGTGGTCTCGGCCATGATGACCAGCATCGCCAGGGTCATGATCAGAATCGGCACCGGCGCGAACTCCGGCGCGCCGAACGCCATCGGCGCACTCAGCTCAAGCCACGCCGCTTCGCTGACCCGATTGAAGTGAGTCATGCCGCAAGCCGCTGCGATCAGGCTGCCGACAAACAGGCCAATCAGCACGCTGAGGTTGCCGATGAAGCCCTTGAATTTGGCGTAGATCACCAGCGTCACACTGACCGTGGCCAAACCGAGCAACAGGTTTGCGGGATTGCCAAAATCGGCCGCATCGGGATTGCCACCGCCCAGCCAGATCGCCGCGGCCGGCATCAGCGAGATGCCGATAATGGTGATCAGGCTGCCAATCACCACCGGCGGAAAAAACCGCAGCAAGCGGCTGAACACCGGTGCCAGCGCAATGGTGAGAAAACCCGCCGCGATCACCGCGCCGAAAATCTGACTGAGGCCAAACTCCTTGCCGATCATGATCATCGGCGCCAGGGCAATGAACGAACAGCCCTGAATCAGCGGCAGGCGGGCGCCGAACTTCCAGAAACCGAGGGTTTGAATCAGCGTCGCCACACCAGAGGTCAACAGGTTCGCGTTGATCAGCAACACCACCTGTGCCGAGGTCAGCCCCATCGCACTGCCAAGAATCAGCGGCACCGCCACCGCTCCCGCGTACATCACCAGAACATGCTGCAAGCCAAACGTGAACAACTGGCGCAGTGGCAAAACCTCGTCCACCGGATGAATGCGTTGTGTGGTCATTTCACACGCTCCTGAAAGTGCGGCATCTGTTGAGATAGCGGGCATGCTCGGGGCGTTTGAAAGGAGGATCCGCCCCGGAGATCGTTTTGACGCGGGGCCATATTTGAACGTTTATTGCGATGAAACAAATTAGCAACCATCGCTTTTTCCGATGGCATGAATCTGGCATCTGCTAGCCACTCCAAATCTTCATTTCGAACCGGGAGTTCAACGCTTGCGCTTCTCACTCGATCAACTGCAGATGTTCGTCCAAGTGGTCAAAAGCGGATCGTTTTCCGCCGCCGGGCGCAAACTGGGCAAGACCCAATCGACCATCAGCGCAGCGATTGCCAACCTGGAAACCGACCTTGGCGTCGACCTGTTCGATCGCAGCAACCGCAGCCCTGCCCTCACCGCCAGCGGTCACAAATTACTGGTGCAGGCCGAAGCCGTGCTCGAACGCTGCATGACCTTCGAAGCCCACGCCGACTGCCTCTCGGACAACGTAGAACCCAGCCTGACATTGGCCATTGAAACGCCGTACGGCCCGATCATGCCGGTGCTCAAAGCTTTCGAAGCAGCGTTCCCCTTTGTCGACCTGATCATTCGTCATCCGGTCCATGGCGACGTCAGTGAACTGGTCAGCAGCGGCGAAGCGGTGCTCGGTGTGGCGTTCTCACAGCCCGGCTACCCCAAGGAGCTGGCGTTCCAGCAACTGGGCAAACTGATCATGCTGCACGTCTGCCATCCTCGGCACCCATTGGCGCAACTTGAAAACGTCACGTTCGAGGACCTGCACGTCCATCGCCGCCTGGCCTTCAGCGCCCACGCGAGCAAACTGCCGAGCAGCGAATACCTGCGTTCGACCCAGTTGTGGCAGGCGGAAAGCTATCTGGCGTTATTGGAAATGGTCCGCGCCGGACTCGGCTGGGCCACCCTGCCCCGCCAGCTCATTCAGCGTGAACTGGCCAAGGGTGAGCTGGTGGAACTGCAGCTCTCGGCGTATCCGCACACGGACTGGCAGATTGGTGTGGATTTGCTCTGGGCGCGGCAGCGGCCGCTGGGTAAGGCGGAGCGGTGGCTGAAGGAGAAGTTGCGGGGCAACAAGGTGTATGAACTGGATCGCAACGGGCAGACCACCACGCTTTGAGGTTTGCACATGACGCCCAATACCTCGCCGATCGCGCCAGCATCAGTAACTGAAGTCATGCCCCAACTCACGCTGCATCCATTCCAGAAAACGCCTCACCCGGGGAAACCCCACATGCGCCCTCGGGAAAACCAGGTGATGCGCGGTAATCGGGGCACTCAGCCCGGGAATGACTTCAACCAACTCGCCGCGCGCCAGGTAGTCCTGCGCCAGCAGCGTGCTTTCCAGTGCAAAACCAAGACCGTGGCTGGCGGCCTCGAGGGTCATGTAGGAGCGGTCAAAGCTCAAGGTATAGGGGCTTTCAGGGCGCGACAGCCCGTGTTGAGCAAACAGTTGCGGCCACTTGATCAGCGTCGCCTCCGACAGGATCAGGTTGCAGTCCAGCAAGTCGGCGACGGCGCGGATGGGGCGTTTTTCCAGAAGCTTGGGTGATGCGAGGACTGCGATTTTTTCGTTGCGCAACGTGCGCACTTCGAAACTTGGCCAGTTCGGCATGCCGTGGCGGATGTCCACGTCGATCTTGTCCCGACTGAAGTGCAGCGATTCATAGGAGCATGAGAGATTGAGCTGAATGTCGGGATGGCTCTCGCGAAACTGTTCCAGGCGCGGCATCAGCCACAACAGGCCGAAGCTGGGTGACGAATGCAATCGCAGGCAGTCGAGGCTGACATCACTGGTCGCACGCTCTGTTGCCACCGCCAGGCTGTGCAGGATGCCGGATATCTCGGACAGGTATTGCTCGCCCACGGGCGTCAACGTCACTCCCCTCGCCGTTCTGAGGAACAGTTGGCGCCCGATCATCGCCTCGAGTTTGGCCAGTTGGTGACTGACTGCCGAGGGCGTCAGGTCCAGCACTTCGGCCGCACGCGCGACGTTGCCAAAGCGCGCAGTTTGCTCAAAGGCCTGAATGGCTTTCAGCGGTGGCAGGATCGGCGGTGCTTCGCCAGATGAACTCATGATGATGGTTATTCCGCTGCAAGTGGCTGAGGCCGGGCGTTCGGCTATTCAAACACCGCAATCGCATGTTGGCGAGTGCTGAATTTTTTTCAGCATCCAGTGAAGTTTGCGTTATTGCTCAGGGTCGTTACGGGAGACAAGCTGAGTCATCGGTTCTGCACGGACCGACTCAATAACAACAATCAGAGGTTTTCTCCCATGCTTCTTCAAGGCAAAGTCGCGATCATCACAGGTGCTGCCTCCGCACGTGGTATCGGCCGCGCGACAGCTACGACCTTCGCTCAACATGGCGCCCGGGTGGTGATTCTGGATCTGGACGCATCCGCTGCCCGCGATGCCGCTGCCTCTTTGGGCGAGGGTCATCTCGGCCTGGCTGCCAACGTCGCCGACGAGTCTCAGGTACAGCAGGCTGTCGCCACCATCATCGAACACTTCGGCCGGATCGACATACTGGTCAACAATGCCGGCATCACCCAACCCCTCAAGACCCTCGATATCCGCCCCGGTGATTACGACAAGGTGCTGGACGTCAGCCTGCGCGGTACGTTGCTGATGTCCCAGGCGGTGATTCCGCTCATGCGCCAGCAAGCCAGCGGCAGCATCGTGTGCATGTCTTCGGTTTCCGCGCAGCGCGGCGGCGGCATTTTTGGCGGGCCTCATTACAGCGCCGCCAAGGCCGGTGTGCTGGGTCTGGCCAAGGCCATGGCGCGTGAACTGGGGCCGGACAACGTACGCGTCAACTCCATTGCTCCCGGCCTGATTCACACCGACATTACGGGAGGCCTGATGCAGGACGAGCGCCGCCACGCGATCATCGACGGCATTCCGTTGGGTCGCCTGGGCGAGGCCCAGGATGTGGCCAATGCGGCGCTGTTCCTGGCCAGCGACTTGTCCTCCTATCTGACCGGCATCACCCTGGATGTGAACGGCGGCATGCTGATTCACTGACACACGTGGCGGGCCTCGCGGCCCGTGCGGTTCTGGATCGATGATACGGCCGGGCATTCTTGCCCGGCGGTCAATAAAAACAAGAGATCAGACCATCATGACTACCCTGTCGCTCGAAGCCGTTTCGGCGGTGCGTTCCAACGCCTACCGTAAAACCGCATGGCGCCTGATGCCGTTCCTGATGCTGTGCTACCTGTGCGCCTACCTCGATCGCGTCAACGTCGGCTTTGCCAAACTGCAAATGATGAACGATCTGGCGCTCAGCGAAACAGTCTACGGACTGGGCGCCGGCATGTTCTTCATCGGCTACTTTCTCTGCGAAGTGCCCAGCAACATCATCCTGCACAAGGTCGGCGCGCGAGTGTGGATCGCGCGCATCATGATCACCTGGGGCATCGTCTCCGCCCTCTTCGCCTTCGTCGAAACCGCCTGGCAGTTCTACGCCCTGCGCTTTCTGCTGGGCATTGCCGAAGCCGGCCTGGCGCCGGGTCTGCTGCTGTACCTCACCTACTGGTTTCCGTCCTACCGGCGTGCGCGCATGACGGTGTTGTGGTTCATCGCCATCCCGTTGTCGGGCATGGTCGGCGGTCCGCTCTCCGGGTGGATCATGAACCACTTCGCCGGCATGCACGGCTGGGCCGGCTGGCAATGGATGTTTGTGCTGGAGGCTGTGCCTACGGTGGTTGTCGGCCTGCTGGTGCTCAGCTACCTCAAGGATGGCGTGCATCAGGCCAGTTGGCTCAACGACGATGAAAAAGCCTTGATCGCTCGTGAGCTGGCGGAGGACGACCAGCAGAAAGTGACGCATGCGTCCGTGGGCGAATTCATTCGTGACCGTCGCCTCTGGCTGCTCGCGGGGATCTATTTCTGTGTGGTGATGGGGCAGTACGCAATCACCTTCTGGCTGCCGACCCTTGTGCGTAATGCCGGGGTCTCCGATCCGATGAAGATCGGCTTGCTGACCAGCCTGCCCTACCTCTGTGCCATCGCCGCCATGTTGCTGGTCGGACGCAGTGGCGACAAACATCGCGAACGCCGCTGGCACCTGATCGTGCCGATGATCGCCGGGGCCATCGGCCTGACCCTCGCGGCGCTGATGGGAGGCAATGTGATGCTGTCCATTCTCAGTCTGTGCCTGGCGGCTTCCGGCATCCTGTCAGCGACCTCGCTGTTCTGGATGCTCCCGACCACGCTGCTCGGCGGTGTCTCCGCTGCGGCAGGCATCGCCGCCGTCAACAGTTTCGCCAACCTTGCCGGCTTCTGCTCGCCCTACCTGATTGGCTGGATAACCACACTCACCGGCTCCAGCGCTATCGGCATGTATCTGATCACCGGCGTATTGCTGATCGGCGCCTCGCTGGTCCTGCGCATTCCCGCCGCTCTGGTCAATCGTTGATTTACAGGAGAATTCACCATGACTGCCAACCTTTCATTCACAACACCCCAGACGCTGGCCGAGCGCGCCCACAACATTCGCCGCCATGCCTTGCGCATGGGCCAGGTGCAAGGCCAGGGCTACGTCGGTCAGGCCCTCGGTGCCGCCGACCTGCTCGCGGTCGCCTACTTCCATGCGCTGAGCTATCGCCCCGAAGACCCGGCGTGGGAGCCGCGTGATCGTTTCTATCTGTCGATCGGTCACTACGCGATTGCGCTGTACGCGGCGCTGATCGAAGCCGAGATCATTCCGCTCGATGAGCTTGAAACCTACGGCTCGGATGACAGCCGATTGCCGATGTCGGGCATGGCCGCCTACACGCCAGGCATGGAAATCACCGGTGGTTCGCTGGGTCAGGGGCTGGGCATCGCCGTCGGGGCTTGCCTGGGTCTCAAACGCAAGGGCTCGACCTCGTTCGTCTACAACCTGCTGTCGGACGGCGAGCTGAACGAAGGCTCGACCTGGGAAGCCGTAATGTCGGCCTCGCACTGGAAGCTCGACAACCTGATCGCCATCGTAGACGTCAACAATCAGCAAGCAGACGGCCACTCCAGCGAGATCCTGTCGTTCGAACCCATCGTGGATCGCTGGAAAGCGTTCGGATGGTTCACCCAGCGCGTCGACGGCAACGATCTGGACGCACTGGTCGAAGCCTTCGATGCCGCCCGCCACCACCCCGGCGCTCAGCCACGGGTGATCATCTGCGACACCACCATGGGCAAAGGTGTGCCCTTCCTCGAAAACCGCGAAAAGACCCATTTCATCCGTGTGGACGAACACGAATGGGATCTGGCACTGACCACGCTTGAAGAAGGAAAAAACCAATGAGCAACGCCGCCAACACACCGACCTCGACTGGCGAACCGATCAAGAAGCGTCTGACCACCTCGGCGATGATTGCCTCGATTGCCTCTGAAGGCCAAGCCACCCGCTCAGCACCTTTTGGCCATGCATTGGCTGCACTGGCGGATCAGCGTCCGGACATCGTCGGCCTTTCCGCTGACCTGTCCAAGTACACCGACCTGCACATTTTCGCCAAGGCCCATCCCGAGCGCTTCTATCAGATGGGCATGGCCGAACAGTTGCTCATGAGTGCGGCCGCAGGCATGGCCCGCGAAGGCTTCGTACCGTTCGCCACCACGTATGCGGTGTTCGCCTCGCGCCGCGCCTATGACTTCATCTGCATGGCGATTGCCGAGGAAAACCTCAACGTCAAAATCGTTTGCGGATTGCCCGGCCTCACTACCGGTTACGGCCCCAGCCACCAGGCCACCGATGACCTGGCGATCTTCCGGGCGATGCCCAACCTGATGATCGTCGACCCTTGTGACGCATTGGAAATCGAACAGGCCGTGCCCGCCATCGCCGCGCATCAGGGGCCGGTCTACATGCGGCTGCTGCGCGGCAACGTGCCGCTGGTGCTGGATGAATACGGGTATCAATTCGAGATCGGCAAGGCCAAGACCCTGCGCACCGGCAACGATGTCCTGATCATCTCGACCGGTTTGATGACCATGCGCGCATTGGAGGCCGCCAAGGCGCTGCAGACTGATGGCGTCGATGTCGCCGTGCTACATGTGCCGACGATCAAACCGCTGGATGAACAGACCATTCTCGCCGAGGCCCGCAAGTCTGGCCGGCTGGTGGTTACCGCAGAAAACAGCTCGATTATTGGCGGGCTGGGTGAAGCGGTTGCCGGGGTACTGCTGCGCAACGGAGTGACGCCGACGTTCAGGCAGATCGCGTTGCCCGACGCCTTCCTCGACGCCGGCGCACTGCCGACACTGCATGATCGCTACGGCATTTCCACCGAGGCCGTCTGCGCGCAAATCAAGTCCTGGCTTTGACCGCTGGCTGATAGGGGTGCTTACGGATTAGCGCCCCGATCAGATGGATTCTCCTGGCCGATCCGCCTGGCATCCCGTCGAACTGCCTGCGGCGGAACGCCAAACCCTCGCATGAATACTTCGCGCATGTGGCGACGGTCTCGAAACCCCGTTTCCTTCGCCACGCGATCCAGGCTGTGACGACTTTGCTCGATCATCACGCGAGCGGCCTCCAGACGCAGGCTTTCAACAGCCTTGGCCGGTGACTGGCCTGTCTCGGCAGTAAATACCCGGGTGAATTGTCTGGGACTCAAGTGCACGACGTCGGCAAGTTCCTCCACGCTGAGCGGGCGGTCCAGGTGCGTGCGCGCATACTCCAGCGCGCTTTGAATACGGTCCGACTTTGGAGCAAGCGCAAGCAGTTCCGAATGCTGGGACTGCCCACCCGAACGCCGTTGATGCATGACCAGTTTGTGCGCCACCGACCGGGCCATGTCCGTGCCCAGATCCTTTTCCACCATGCCCAACGCCATGTCCAGCGCGGCAATCAGGTCATCATCGCGGGCCGTCGCCAAGCCCTGCTGGATGAGATTGCTCGGGCCAATCCGGGAATCGACACCGTCCAGCTGGACATCAATGACCCGCAGCAAATCAAGGCCGTCGCCCAGAAAGTCATAGAGGAGGAGATCTGAAGGCGATGGACGACGAGCGCGCTGAGGACCAAATCAGCAGCAACGCGTCGTGCATTGCCGTCCGCCGTAACGGGCTTTTTGCCGCTCCTCGAAAAATTCTTTGTAGGTCATTACCGGCTCGCCTGGATGACTGGCGGTTCGGAGTGCCACATAGTTATCGTAATCAGGCATGCCCACCATCAAGCGTGCCATCTGGCGTACCCAATTGTTGAAGAGATTCAGCTTGAACTTCATTTGCGCGTTTCCTTCTGGACTGGCGTTGCAGATGTGCCGTCCCATTCTGCAAGGCATTTGTATCTGGCATGTGTCTGAGTGCCAGATCGACACCCCTCTATTCTCGTTCGTGGGTAACGTCCACCAAGGGAATGGGCTCAATCGCCCAAGCGCGAACATGACGACGTTCAGGGCTGGGAACCGCGCACGCCATACGCCCCGTAAACGTGCGCGCAAGACGTTCTTCATCGATACGCCAGCCGCGCTGCTCCAGTGCCAGCACGCCTCTGCGAAAGGCAATTTGCAGCGCATCGGATTTCAATGAAACCTCCTGCTGAAACGAGTCCGGCACGCGCTCGGGCCGAACGTTTTTCAGCACCGCGTGATCTTGCTCGAAAATACGGATATTGCTGGCAATGAACCTGCGATCAAGCAGTCGGGAACGCAGGAATGTTCTGCCCATCATCCACCAGGTTCGCGTGCGATTGGCGTCAATCGGGACATGCGCCGAGACGATGTAGATCCGCCATCCATTGGGTAATTCAAGCTCTAGCGTCGTGCACGGACCAGACAAACGAAACCCCGGCACAGCGACCACACTGACAAACTCGGTGGATGATTTTCGCCGTAACATCCCTTTGCGCGCAGGCCTGCGCATGAGCATCTGTGCGCTGCCGCTCCACGCATCGCTTTCGACTTCAAACGATTCAATCTCGGGATGATCCGGATCGCCAAAAGTTGAGCCATGAACAAACGGTGCATGCGCAAAATCGAGGCCGTTTTCAATAATCCGGTCCCAACTGGCCTCCCAGTCAAAATGGCCTGATACCACCCGCACGGCAGGATCGTCGATCCAGTCGAGTGTGGGTAGCGGCGGACGCTCAGGCTCAGGCAGGTCTCCTAGAAATGCCCAGATCCAGCCGTAACGCTCCAGCGTCGGATAGGCGTCGACGCGGGCCTTCGCGGGAATTCGCAGGTCCGGCTGCGCAGGTATATGCGTGCAAACCCCATCCGCCCCAAATCGCCAGCCGTGATAGGGGCATTGCACACTGTTGCCCACCCTTCTGCCGCCCGACAACGATCCGCCGCGATGCACGCAAACATCCGAAAGCACGTGAGCGACGCCAGCGTCATCACGGAACGCAACAAAAGGCTGTCCGAGCAAACGAACCGGCATAAGTCCGTCAGTCAACTGCGACGATGGAAGAACGACGTACCAGAGATTGGTGAGCATGAATGCGTGCGACCTGTCAGGTTGGAAAGATAAAACAGAGACAACGTCCGCCCCTGAGATACAGCAGATTATCCCTTGCCGACTTCAAGAACGGCATATTTCGACTGAGCCCTTTTGTTAGCTTATTCAAACCACAGGACACCGCATGTACCGGTGCCCTGGCGCTGCTCTTCCCTCCCTCCCCCCTGCTGTTAACAGCCCCCATCAGTCCTTTAAGGAGCTAGTTGGATGACAACACAATCTTCGAATACCTACGCCGTGGATTCGCATACGTCTCGACAGTTTTATATCAATGGTGGCTGGTGTTCGCCGGCAACGCCTGGCAGTTTGCCCGTGGTCAATCCGGCGACTGAAAGCGTAGTTGCAGAGGTCGCCAGCGGGTCGGCTGCAGACGTTGATCGGGCCGTCGCTGCGGCGCGTGTGGCGTTTCCTCACTGGTCTGCGACCTCCGCCGAAGCGCGCGCGGGTTTTCTTGGGAAGATTTACGACCTGATCCTTGAGCGAAAAGAGTCGCTTGCGCAGGCACTTTCTCTGGAAATGGGTGCTGCCATCGGTTTTGCCCGAGCGATGCAAGTGCCTTTGGCGGCCGAACACGTTCGGATTGCCCGTGATCTGCTGTCCACCTATCGCTTCCAGACGGTTGAAGGCGGCACCGCGATTGAACGCGAACCCATCGGTGTCTGCGGTCTCATCACCCCCTGGAACTGGCCGCTTTATCAAATCACCGCCAAGGTGGCTCCAGCGATTGCGGCCGGATGCACGGTGGTGCTGAAGCCCAGCGAACTGTCACCGTTGAGCGCCCTTCTTTTCGCCCAACTGGTGCATGACGCCGGCCTGCCACCGGGTGTCTTCAACCTGGTCAATGGCACGGGCCCCGAGGTCGGCGGCGCCATGGCTGCGCACCCGGATATCGATATGATTTCGATCACCGGATCAAACCGCGCAGGTGCGCTGGTCGCACAGGCGGCCGCTCCTACAGTGAAACGCGTCACCCAGGAACTGGGCGGCAAGTCACCCAACGTGCTGCTGCCCGATGCCGACTTCGCCAACGTCGTGCCACTGGGCGTGATGACGGCGTTTCGCAACGTCGGGCAATCCTGCAGCGCCCCGACCAGAATGATCGTACCCAGGGACCGGCTCGCGGAAGTCGAGGCGCTGGCCGCTGCAACCGCCAACGCGATCATTGTGGGGGATCCGCAATCGGAAGAGACGGTACTCGGTCCGATAGCCAATGAGGCCCAGTTCAAGCGTGTGCAAGCCATGATCGAATCGGGCCTGAGTGAAGGGGCCAAACTCGTCTGCGGCGGACCAGGCCGCGCGCCTGGTCATGAAACGGGCTTCTATGCCCGACCGACTGTATTTTCCGAGGTTGATTCGAGCATGCGCATTGCCCAAGAGGAAATCTTCGGGCCAGTGCTGTGCATCATTGCCTATGAAACGCTCGATGAGGCTGTCGCGATCGCCAACGACACGGTGTATGGACTGAGCGCTCACGTTCAATCCCGCGACCTTGATCATGCACGCGCCGTTGCCTCACGCATCCGCGCAGGACAAGTACTGCTGAACCACCCGGCCTGGAATCCCATGGCCCCGTTCGGTGGCTACAAACGGTCCGGCAATGGTCGTGAATTTGGTGTCTACGGCTTTGAGGAATATCTGGAAACCAAAGCCATTGTCGGCTTTGGTGGCTAGCACACAGTGGGGGACATTCAGCTGTCCCCTATTGGTTCGCACCTGATGGATGTAGGGAGCTTCAGTGCCGCAACAACTTGCGCAACGGCACGCCGTCCTTGAGCACCGGGGATTTGATGACGATGTAGCTGAAGTACTTGGAAATGCCGATGTTTTTATCCAGCAGGCTTTCAATCACTTCCTGATAGTGCTGAATACTGCGCGTCATGAAGCGCACCAGATAATCGTAGCCACCACTGATCAAATGGCACTCGAGCACTTCATCCACCAACCGAATGTTCGACTCGAACTTGGCGAAGTCTTCGCGCTTGTGGTCACTCAGGGTGATTTCGGTGAAGACCGTTACCGATTCGGTGATCTTCGCCAGGTTCAGGTGTGCCTTGTAGCTGGAAATGTACCCGGCCGATTCCAGCCGTTTGACCCTTTGCAGACAGGGGCTGGCCGACAATCCCACGGCATCGGCCAGGCTGACATTGGTCATGCGCCCGTCCCTCTGCAACTCAACCAGGATACTGATGTCGATGCGGTCCAGTTTGACTAAACCTTCCATTGCGAACCTCTTGACTGCCATTTGTAGGACAATCTACTAGCAAAATCAGCGCCGTAAACACTGCTGATGCTGTGCGACCAGATCAGCCATGCTGTTGATGCAATAATCCGCAGCGCAGGGGGTCGGTTGTTTGCCCCGCTCGCGCCCGATCAGACATACATCGGTCAGCGCCGGGCCACGGGCGGCGGGTCGGGTCACCCGCAGAATGTGTACCGGCTTCAGCTCGTTGGCATTCAACCATTCCTCGTCCCGCAGCGGATCGCTGGCCAGCGAAATAAAGTCATCGGCGACAATCCCCAAATGCTCGCACAACACGGCGCGATCCTCGGCATCCCGGTCGCCCACCACCAACAGGCGATAAAACTTGCGCAAGTACAGCATCGCTCCCGGCGCGTCTTCGAACAATGACCAGTTGGCAGCAGAGCGCGCGAAACTCATGCCCTCCTCCCAACTGGCTTTCAAGCTCCAGCGCTCGGCCAATTGGCGATGGGCAAAACACAGCAATCCACTGAAGCCCAGTTCGGCAAAGCGCGGATAGAGCGCCTGCACCACCTCGCGAAACTCGCCCAGCACCTGTTCCTTGTCCGGGCGCCCGCCCCGGCTGTCGAGCAACGGCTGCAGCGCTGTCCAGACACCCGAATCACGGTCAACCAGGACTTCGTCGCAATCGATGAGCAGTGCTCGATAATCAGTCAGCCCCATGGTGTACACAGCCTCCGATGATGCGTTTCATCAATCCGTGCGCCAAAAAGGTTCAGCGACGCTGGCCAGCGACCGCGCCGCTGAACCCGGCGGACATCAGTTCAATACCCGTGCCAATGCTGCCTGCAGAATCTGCAACGCTTCATCGATCTGCGCTTCGGTCGTCACCAGTGGCGCGAGGAAGCGCAAGACGTTGCGATAGACGCCGCACTTGATCACCAGCAAGCCACCTTTGCGCGCTTCATCGATCACACGCTGGTTCAGATCAGCGTCCGGGGAGCGCGCTTCATCGTTCTTGACCAGCTCGATGGCTAGCATGAAACCGGTGCCGCGTACGTCACCGATCTGCGGATGACGGCGCTGCAACTGCAGCAAACCTTCACGCAGGCGCTTGCCCAATACATCGCCACGTTCGAGCAGTTTCTCTTCTTCATAAGCGTCGATCACTGCCAGGGCCGCTGCGCAGGACAGTGCATTGCCGCCGTAGGTGCCGCCGAGGCCTCCGGGCAGCGGCGAATCCATGATTTCAGCTTTGCCGACCACGCCCGACAACGGCAGCCCGCCGGCCAGACTCTTGGCGACGGTGACCAGGTCAGGCTGGATGCCGGCGTGCTGGAAACCGAACCACTTGCCGGTGCGGCCGAATCCGGTCTGGATTTCATCGAGGATCAGCACGATGCCGTGCTTGTGGGTCAACTCGCGCAATGCCTGGAGGAATGGTGCCGGCGCCGCAAGGAAACCACCGTCGCCCTGCACGGGTTCAATGATGATCGCCGCAACCCGCTCCGGCGCAACCTGGGTGGCGAGCAACTCGTCCAGCGCCTTGAGCGCCATCTCACTGGTGACGCCGCGATAGGCATCGGGATATGGGGTGTGAAACACCTCCGGCGCGAATGGCCCGAAGTTCTGTTTGTAGGGCTGGCTCATGCCGGTCAGCGTGGTGCCGAGCAAGGTGCGTCCATGGAAACCGCCGCGGAAGGAGATCACCGCAGAGCGGTTGGTGTGAGCGCGGGCGATTTTCACCGCGTTCTCCACGGCTTCGGCGCCAGAGGTGAAGAACGCCGCTTTGTAATGTTCCTCGCCACCTATCATTTCGCACAAACGCTGGGCCAGATCCAGATACGGCTTGTAGGCCACCACCTGAAAGCAGGCGTGCGAGACTTTTTGCAATTGGGCCTGCACCGCTGCAACCACTTTGGGATGGTTATGGCCGATGTTCAGCACGCCGATGCCGCCGACGAAGTCCAGATAACGCTGGCCGTCCACGTCCCACAATTCAGCCCCTTGGGCGCGATCAATCACCAGTGGGTGAGCGGTGACCAGTCCGCGTGGCACGAACTGATCACGCTGACGGAGTAAATGAGGCGTTTGGTCGAATTGGCTGTTCATGGCATTTCCCTTCGTGAGTCCGGCAGCCCGGAGTGAATGCAGGAGGTGGTTACACAGGGTCTTAAGATTAAGACTTGTGCGTAACGAACTACGCCGAACTTGGCCCCTGAGAAATCCGGATCGACTGTTTTCACCCTGCCAAACGGCAGATTCCTTCAGGCCGCCGAATCTGCCGGGCGCGTGCGTATATGAGGTGACGCGCAGTGTTCGCAGCGCTGCTTTCGACAGATCCTGCTCTGGGGTTGGGCGATGATGGGAGCACCTTCAACCTCCTCAGGAATTGACCATGGCCCTGCTCTACAAAGCTGACCCCGTGCGCGGCGAACGGTGGAAAGCACTGTTCGCCGAACATGCCCCGGACATCGAATGGCGCGCCTGGCCGGACATCGGCGATCCCGCAGACATCAAATACCTGGCGGCGTGGCAGGCGCCAGAAGATCTGCAGACGGTGCTGCCGAATCTGCAGGTGTTATTCGCGTTGTCGGCCGGCGTCGATCAACTGGACCTGAGCCGTGTCCCGCCAAGTCTTCCGGTGGTGCGCCTGCTCGATCCCGGGATCACCCAAGGCATGTGCGAGTACGCCAGTTTTGCCGTGCTCGCTTTGCACCGGGACATGTTGCGCTATCGCCAGCAGCAGATCGCGCGGTGTTGGCAGGCGCACCTGCTGCAGCCGGCGCATCAGCGTCGGGTGGGGGTGATGGGCCTCGGTACTCAGGCGCAGCAGATTCTCGCCACCTTGCAGCCCCTGGGCTTTGCCCTCAAGGGCTGGGCGCGCAGTGCGCATCGGATTGCCGGCGTCGAGTGCTTTGCCGGTCGCGAGCAACTGCCGGCGTTTCTGAGCCAGTGCGACATTTTGATTTGCGTATTGCCGCTGACCGAGCAGACCCGTGGCATTCTCAATCGTGAGTTGTTTCGGCAATTACCGCGTGGCGCGGCCCTGATCAACATGGGGCGCGGTGGGCATCTGGTGGAAGAAGACTTGCTCCAGGCGCTGGACAGCGGGCAACTGAGCGGCGCGGTGCTGGATGTGGTGCAGAACGAACCGGCGCCGGCGGATCATCCCTTCTGGGGCCATCCGCAGATTCTGCTGACGCCGCATATCGCGGCGATGACCCAGCCGGAAAGCGCATTTGCTGTCCTGCTGGAAAACATCCGCCGCTTCGAGCGCGGCGAGTCCATGAGCGGTCAGATCGACCGCAGCAAAGGTTACTGATTCAGACCCTCTGCACGAGCGAGCAGGCTCACTCGTGCAGAGGATGACGATGCTTCAGAGGAACTCGGCGATGGCCCTGCCGACATCCTGGGTCGAGCCCTTCCCGCCCAGGTCCGGGGTGATCGGGCCCTCGGCGATCACCCGCTCGATCGCCTGCAGGATCCCGTCGTGTGCTGCGCGATAACGCTCGTCACCGTTGCCCAGGAAATCGAGCATCAGCGCCCCGGACCAAATCATCGCAATCGGGTTGGCGATGTTCTGCCCATAGATGTCCGGCGCCGAACCATGCACCGGCTCGAACAGCGACGGAAAACGTCGCTGCGGATCAAGGTTGGCCGACGGCGCAATGCCGATGGTTCCGGCACACGCCGGCCCGAGGTCGGAGAGGATGTCGCCGAACAGGTTCGACGCCACCACCACATCGAACCGATCCGGTTGCAGAACGAAGCGCGCGCACAAGATATCGATGTGCTGCTTGTCCCACGTCACCTGCGGGTACTGCGCAGCCATCAGCGCGGTGCGCTCGTCCCAATAAGGCATGCTGATCGAAATGCCGTTGGACTTGGTCGCTGCGGTCAGGCGCTTGCGTGGCCGGGTCTGGGCCAGGTCGAAGGCGAACTTGAGAATCCGGTCGACACCCCGGCGGGTGAACACCGATTCCTGCAGCACGAACTCATGCTCGGTGCCTTCGAACATCTTGCCGCCGACCGATGAATATTCACCTTCGGTGTTCTCGCGAATCACCACGAAATCGATGTCCCCCGGTTCGCGCCCGGCCAACGGGCATGGCACCCCGGGGAACAAGCGCACCGGGCGGATATTCACGTACTGGTCGAAGTCGCGACGGAATTTCAGCAGCGACCCCCACAGGGAAATATGGTCCGGCACTTTCTCCGGCCAGCCCACGGCGCCGAAGTAAATCGCGTCGAAGCCCTTGAGCTGTTCGAACCAGTCCTCGGGCATCATCTGCCCGTGTTCCAGGTAGTAATCGCAATGCGCCCAGTCGAGCACTTCAATGCTCAAGTCCAGCTGCCATTTTTTCGCGGCCTGCTCCAGCACCCGCAGCCCCTCGGGCAGCACTTCCTTGCCAATCCCGTCGCCGGCAATCGCGGCGATCTTGAAGACCTTGCTCATCAGTTGTGGCTCCCCGTTGTTGTGAAGTTACAAGCCGCCGATGTGGAAGGCTTTGACTTCAAGGTATTCATCAAGACCGTATTTGCTGCCTTCACGGCCCAGCCCCGATTGCTTGATGCCGCCGAACGGCGCGACTTCCATGGAGATGATTCCGGTGTTGAGGCCAACCATGCCGAATTCCAGCGCTTCGCCGAAACGCCATGAGCGACGCAAATCTTGAGTGAAGTAATACGCGCCGAGGCCAAACGGCGTGGCGTTGGCCAGCGCCAAGGCTTCGGCTTCGTCGGTGAACCGCATCAGCGGCGCGACCGGGCCGAAGGTTTCTTCGTTGGCCAGGAGCATGCCGGCGTGGGCATCGCCAAGCACCGTCGGTTGCACAAATTGACAGTCGCCCTGCGGAACGCCGCCGCAAAGCAGCTGCGCGCCCTGGCTCAAGGCATCATCGATGTGGCGGGCCACCTTGCTCACGGCCGCCTTGTTGATCAGCGGGCCGATGGTCACGTTGTCCTGCAGGCCATTGCCGACCTTGAGCTTGCCGACTTCCTCGACCAGACGCTGGGCAAAACGCGGGTAAATGCCGTTCTGTACCAGAATCCGGTTGGCGCAGACGCAGGTCTGCCCGGCGTTGCGAAACTTGCTCAGCATGATCCCGGTAATCGCCTGCTCAAGATCAGCGTCGTCAAACACAATGAACGGTGCGTTGCCGCCGAGCTCCAGGCTCAATCGCTTGATGTGCTCGGCACTCTGGCGCATCAGCAAACGGCCCACCGCCGTGGAACCGGTGAAGGAAATCTTGCGCACCGTCGGGTTGCCGGTCAGCTCTTCGCCAATCCCGGCGGGCATGCCGGTCAGCACATTGAACACCCCGGCCGGAATGCCGACGCGCTCAGCCAACACGGCCAATGCGAGCGCCGACAGCGGCGTCAGATCCGACGGTTTGACGATGATCGGGCACCCTGCCGCCAGGGCCGGTGCACACTTGCGGGTAATCATTGCGTTGGGGAAATTCCACGGTGTGATCGCCGCGCAGACACCCACCGGTTGCTTGAGGGTCAACAGTCGGCGGTCGCCGCTGGGGGCCGGCATGGTTTCGCCGTAAATCCGCCGCGCCTCTTCGGCAAACCATTTGACGAAACCCGCGCCGTAGCGGATTTCACCTTTGGCTTCGTTCAGCGGCTTGCCTTGTTCGCAGGTCATGATCAGCGCCAGATCGTCGAGGTTGTCGATCATCGCCTGATACCAGCGCTCCAGCAGCGCCGCACGTTCGGCGGCCGGTCGTGCCCGCCAGGCGGGCCAGGCCCGCTCGGCGGCATCGATGGCGCGTCGGGTTTCCACGCCTTGCATGGCGGGCACGCGGCCGATCAATTCGCCGCTGGCCGGGTCGACGACATCCAGGGTCGCGCGGTCATCGGCGCCGATCCACTGGCCGTTCACATAAGCGAGTTCTGCGAGAAGACCGGGGTCTTTCAAACGATTCTTGAGCATGGTCGAGTCCTGATCCGAGACAGATTTCAGTCTAGGGAGACTCGACGGATAAGGATGCTGAAAGCGCGTAGCGGACAGTGTCGGCTGCTGAAATTGGCGGTGTAACAGCAGAACTGCTGTTTTCTATCGCTTCAGCGAACCGAGCAAACCCTCCAGAAAGCGCTCCCCCGCTTCCATCTGGCTGATCTCGATAAACTCGTCGGGCTTGTGCGCCTGCTCGATCGAACCTGGCCCGCAGACAACTACTGGCACATCCAGACGCTGCTTGAACAACCCGCCTTCCGTACCGAACGAAACCTTGGACGTCGCGGTATCCGGCGCCGCGAAATTTTTCAGGAACCGTACCGCTTCGACGCTCGGATGGGTGTCCAGTCCGGGATAGACGTTGACCGTTACAATCTCGATGGCTGCCACACTCGAGAGCTTCTGCGCCTCGCGCACGATCACCTCGGCACGCTCCTGCATCTGCGCGAGAATCTGTTCCAGATCATCGGCCGGCAAATTGCGCACTTCAAAATCCACCGTGCACAGATTCGGCACGATATTCAGCGCCCGGCCACCGCCGATCTGGCCGACGTGCACGGTGGTGTAAGGCACGTCGTAATCGGCATCCCGGGCGCCCTGCTCCTGCAGTTGACGCTGGGATTCACGCAACGCTGCAATGAAATCGCAGGCCACGTGGATTGCGTTGACCGAGCGCGGCGCCAGCGAAGAATGCGCCTCCAGCCCTCGACAATAGGTGCGATACGAGCCCTTGCCCTTGTGCCCCAGCACAAACTGCATGTTGGTCGGTTCGCCGATCAGGCACAGGAACGGCCGCACCGGCGCCAGATGCAGCACATCGAGCAAACGCCGCACGCCAACGCAGCCGATTTCCTCGTCGTGTGACAGCGCCAGTTGCAGCGGACGGCTGAGGGAATGTTCGGCAGCCTCAAGCATCGCGTCGATGGCCAGCGCGATAAAGCCTTTCATGTCGCAACTGCCGCGCCCGTAAATCCGCCCGTTCTGCTCCGTCACATGGAACGGTGGAACCGTCCACGCCTGCCCCGCTGCTGGCACCACGTCGGTGTGTCCGGACAGCAGAATGCCCGGTTGGCTTTTCGGACCGGTACTGGCAAACAGATTGGCCTTCTTGCCGCTTTCGTCCTTGACGATGAGCGACTCGATGCCCTTGCTCAGCAGCAACTCGCGAACGTACTCGATCAACGCCATGTTCGACTCCGACGACACGGTATCGAACGCAATCAATCGTTTGAGAATCTCCAGTACACGGGGTTTCATGAGGCTTTGCTCCGTTGTTCGGCCAAGGGGGCGAACCGGCGTATGGAAAAGGGTTCGATCAACGTGGAAGTGCTGCCGGTGCTGATCAGCTCAGCCATGACGTCACCGACGCCCGGCCCCAACTGGAAGCCATGGCCACAGAAGCCGAACGCGTAATACAGGCCATCGACCGTACCGCTTGGCCCCATGATCGGCAGCGAGTCCGGCAGATAGCTTTCGATGCCGCTCCAGACCCGGATGATGTTCAGATTGCCGACACCCGGCAGCAGTCGGCGCATTTGCCGGATCTGGTTGAGGATGCTGCGTGGCTCGACATAGGCGCGGCGATTGACCATGTCCGGTTTGCTGCGATAGCCGCCGCCAATGATGATGTTGCCGCGCGGAATCTGCCGGAAATAAATGACTTCCTCAGGTATTTTGGTGAACACCCCAATCACCGTCGGCAAGGCGTATGGCACCGGTTCCGTCACCGCCATCTGCGGGCCATGGGTGTCCAGCGGAACCGGTTCGCCGAACTGCGCGGACAGTTTCTCGCCCCAGGCGCCGGCAGTGATCAGCAGTTGTGCGGCGCGATATTGCCGGCCATCGGTGGTGGTGACGCTGAACTCGCTTCCGATTTTCTGCACTTCGGCCACTTCGGTCTGTTCTTCGATACGCGCACCGATCCGCCGCGCCGCCCGGGCAAATGCCGGCGCCGCCAGACGCGGGTTGGCGTGACCGTCGTGCGGCGCGTAGGAGCCCCCCTTCACGTCCGGCCCAAGAAACGGAAAGCGCCGATGCAGTTCAGCGCCGCGATAGACCTGCAGATCCAGTTGGGCCGCCTCCGGTGCAGCGGCATACGCCTCGAGCTCGGCAATTTCGTCTTCGCGGTAACACACACGCATGTGGCCGCTGGCGATGAATTCCAGATCGTCGTCAATCAGCTCCGGCAAGCGCTTCCACAGCGCAAAGGAACGGTTGGCCAACTCCAGTTGCCCCAGATAACGACCCTGACGCCGCACGTTGCCGAAGTTGACGCCGCTGGCGTATTGGCCAATCAGGTCGCGCTCGAGCAGGGTCACGGAGTGCCCGCGCTGACGCAGGAAAAACGCTGACGCCGCACCCATGATGCCGCCGCCGATAATCAATACATCACTTTTCTGCGAGTTCATGACGGCTCCTCGATGATGACCATCGGCAACGGTTTGACGGGGGCCTGACCGCGTTGGCGACCGACTTGCTGAACACTGACGCCGGCCGCGGCGGCAATCACTTCGGCGCCGGCCTGCGAGCAGTAGCGGCCCTGGCAACGGCCCATGCCGACCCGACTGAAGGCCTTGGCCCGATTGACTTCACACGCGCCTTTTTCACTGACCGTACGGCGCAGTTCGCCGGCGCTGATCATCTCGCAGCGACAGACGATCGCCGAATCCGGCAAGGCCCCGGCCTGTTCGGCGGGCCAGGGAAATGCCTGCGCCAGACCGAGGCGGAACTGATCCATCACCGCCAGTGCACGCCGTTGCTCTGCGCGAAAACCGGCATCCACCGGTTGTTGCTGATCCTCCAGCAGCGCCATCGCCACCAGACGTCCGGCATGTTCAGCCGCATCGGCACCGCGAATCTTTGCGCCGTCGCCGGCGGCATACACACCGCTGACCGACGTGCGGCCCTCTTCATCAAGCGCCAGCCACCATTGGCCGGACGCTTCATCAAAACGCATGCGGCACCCGGCCAGATCGGCCAGCTGGGTTTCCGGACGCAAGTGATACCCCAGGGCCACGGCATCGCAATCGATGTCCAGGGTTTCGCCTTTGGCTGAGCGCACGCGCACGCCACTGACGCCGCTAGTGGCATCTCCCGATATGAGCTCCGGCTTGATCCCCAGATGCACCGGTATTTTCGCCTGATACAACTGCGCCAACAGTTTCATCCCGGTAAACAACACCCCGGGCCGCGCGAGCATCTTCGGCAGCGCGACAATGCGTTTGCTCATCGGCGATGTATCAAGCACCGCAGCGACGTTGGCGCCGGCCTTCACGTACTGGCTGGCCACCAGATACAGCAGCGGACCACTGCCCATGAACACCACGCGATGGCCGATGGAAACCGCCTGCGACTTGAGCGCGATCTGCGCCCCGCCGAGGCTGTAGGTGCCCGCCAGCTGCCAGCCTTCAATGGGCATCAAACGGTCCGTGGCGCCGGTACACAGGATCAACGCGTCGAAGTCCACCGTCGTATGGTGACCCTGACTGACGCAGCTCAACTGCCTGGGCACCAGATTCCACACCAGCGTGTCGGGCCGGTAATCGATGTGTGGGCGCAAGCGCTCGAAACTCTCGTGCAGGTCGCGCGCCTTGGCCGCTTCAGTGCCGTACAGCGCGCGGTAGTCGCGGGTGAAACCTTCGGGTTGGCGACGATAGATCTGGCCGCCGTCGCGGCGATTTTCATCGATCAGGACCGGTTTGATGCCGGCCTTCACCAACGTCTCGGCGCAGCGAATCCCCGCAGGGCCGGCGCCGACGATAACTACCCGTGCAGTGGCCATGTCGCCTCCGGTTGTGTGGTGACGAGATCCAGCCCTTCACGGACTTCATTGGAGCACGCACGCAGACGTTCGCCGCTGCGCGTCCACACCCAGCAATCCTGGCAGGCGCCCATCAGGCAGAACCCGGCACGTCGACCGGCATCGAATTCCGACTGGCGTAGCGCATCGCCCTGAGTGAGCAATGCGACCATCAGTGTGTCGCCCTGCAACGCCTTGATGGGCACGCCATCCACGGTCAACCCGACGGTCACCCGGCCCTGCTCGGCCAGTCTCACAAAACGAGCGCTCATGCATAGGCTCCCTGATTGAAGGTGGTCACGTCCCGCTGGGTTTTCAGCAGTTCGACGCTGTCGTGGTGGCAAAGAATTTCACTGCCACCGTCGATGATTCGGCGGTTGGGTGCCGTACGGTTGCACAGGCCATCGACGCGCACCGGGCAGCGATTGAGGAAGGTGCACAGCTCGGCGACATTGGCTTTGGGCCCGATGGGCGGCAGTTCGCCGCAAGTCGTCCCGCAGGTTTCCAGCCAGCCCTGGCGCAGCTCCGGCACCGAGTGAATCAACAGATCGGTGTAGGGATGGAACGGTGCCTGCGCAAACGACTGGCGGCTGCCGGCCTGAACCTTGTGGCCGCTGTACATCACCACCACGTCATCGCACAGCGCGCGCACGGTAGAGATGTCATGACTGATGAACAGGTAGGACACACCGAGCTGCTCACGCAAATCGCGGAGCAATTCAAGAATCGCGGCACCGACCACGGTGTCCAGCGCCGAGGTCACTTCATCGCAGAGGATCAGATCGGGTTTGGCCGCCAGTGCCCGCGCCAGGTTCACCCGCTGTTTCTGCCCGCCGGACAATTCACTCGGACGACGCTCGGCCAGGGCTCGCGGCAGGCGCACCAGATCCAGCAATTCGCCGATGCGCTCGCGCAACGCCGCGCCTTTGAGGTTGAAATACATTTTCAGCGGCCGACTCAGAATCGTGCTGATGCTGTGCATCGGATTGAGCGCCGTGTCGGCGTTCTGGAACACCATCTGGATTCGCCGGAATTGCTCGTCGCTGCGTTCGGCCAGACAACCGCCCAGCGGTTGCCCGTCAAAGGTCAGCCCGCCCAATGCCGGCGTGAGCAGGCCGGCCACCACGCGGGCCAGCGTTGACTTGCCCGAACCCGACTCGCCGATCACGCCAATCGCCTGGCCCCGGCGCACGGTCAGATCAATGTCTTCCAGTACACGAATGGCCGGCATGCCCTGGGTGTTCTTGTTGCCGTAACCAGCGGTCAGGCCGCGAATGGTCAGCAGCGGAGTTTCTTCGGCAATTCCGCAAGGTGGGCGGATCGTCGTGTCCGGCCGCGCGGCCGCCAGCAGACTGCGGGTGTATTCATGACTCGGGCCTTTGAGCAGCGCCGCCGTAGCGCTTTGTTCGTATATCTGACCGCCATTGAGCACGACGATCTGATCGGCCATTTGCGCCACCACGGCCAGGTCATGGGACACATACACCGCTGTCGCACCACGGTCACGCACCACGCGCTTGAACGCACGCAACACGTCGATCTGGGTCGTCACATCGAGCGCCGTGGTCGGCTCGTCGAGGATGACCAGCAACGGATCACTGATCAGCGCCATTGCCGCCATCACCCGCTGCAGTTGCCCGCCGGACACCTGGTGCGGGTAACGCTGGCCGATGTGATCCGGATCCGGCAGGGCCAGATCGCGGAACAGCTCAATGGCCTTGGCCTCAAGGGTGGCGCGGGTGCCGAGGCCGTGAATCAAGGCGCCCTCCACCACTTGGTCGATCAGCTTCTTCGCCGGGTTGAATGCCGCCGCAGCGCTCTGCGCGATATACGACACCCGATTACCGCGCAGCCCCTGCAATTGCTGCTCGCTGAGCGCAAGCATGTCGTGCTCGCCGACCTGTACCACGCCGCCGGACAACCGACAGCCCCGTCGGGCATACCCCAACAGAGCGAGGGCAATGGTGGTCTTGCCCGAGCCCGATTCGCCGATCAACGCCAGCACTTCACCTTGTTCCAGGGCAAAGCTCACGCCTTTGACAATTTCGGTTTCCCCGTGCTCGCCGCAAGCGACCACGCGCAGGTCTTCAACTCGAATCAATTGGGTCATTTCAATGGCCTCCCGTGCGGCGACTACGTCGCGACGACAATCTGTCGATAAACAGATTCACGCCGATGGTCAGGGTGCCGATGGCCAGCGCCGGGATGACGATGGCCGGGGCGCCCTGATTGAGGCCGCCGATGTTTTCCCGCACCAGCGAGCCGAGGTCGGCATCCGGCGGTTGCACGCCCAGCCCGAGAAAACTCATGCCGCTGAGCAGCAGCACGATGAAACCGAACCGCAAGCCCAGGTCAGTCAGCACCGGGTTGAGCATGTTCGGCAGGATCTCCACGCAAGCAATGTACAAACGCCGCTCGCCACGGGTTCGGGCGACCTGCACGTACTCCAGCGCTTCGATGTTCACCGCCATGCTGCGCGCGATACGGAACGCGCCCGGGGCGAAGCTCAACACTGCCGTGCTGATCAGCAGGGTCACTGAAGAGCCGAACGCCGAAACCATGATCAACGCGAGCATCTTGCTCGGGATCGAGATAAAGGCGTCCATCAAGCGGCTGATCACTTCGTCCAGCCATTTCGGCGACACCACCGACAGCAGCGCGCAACCGGTGCCCAGAGCACTGGCCAGCACCGCCGCAATCAACGCCAGGCCCACGGTGAAGCGTGCGCCGACGAGCACCCGGCTGAGCATGTCGCGGCCCAGATAATCAGTGCCGAACGGGTACACCGCGCTGATGTTGTCGAACACGTTGCCCGAGACCACCTCGCCGACCGGATGCGGCGCCAGCCACGGGCCGAATAATGCAACCAGCAACCAGATAACGCAGATGGCCGCACCGATGAGTCCCAGCCATACGGGCCCGTGAGACACCTTGCCGGCTGACAGATCGGGGGCTGCGGGCGTCGATTTCACAATGAGATTGTTCATTGGTTTCTCAGCCTCGGATTGGACAGAATCGCGCACAGGTCGGCAATCAGCACCAGACCCAGATAAGCCGTACAGAACAACATGGTGCAGGCCTGCACCAGTGCCATGTCACGGTTGGTCACGGCATCGACCATCAGGCTGGCGATGCCGGGATAGTTGAAGATGGTTTCGACAATCACCACCCCGCCGAGCAGATACGACAGGCTCAGCGCAATCGCATTGGCGATCGGCCCGATGGCATTGGGCAAAGCGTGGCGCAGTACGATGCGCATCGGACTGACGCCTTTGAGCCGGGCCATTTCCACGTAGGGGCTGTCGAGCTGGTCGATCACTGCCGCGCGGGTCATCCGCGCCATTTGCGCAACGATCACGCAGCACAGCGTCATCACCGGCAAGGCGTAGGTGCGCATGAATTGCCACGGTGAAGTGATGTCGCTGGCATAGGACAGCGCCGACAACCAGCCCAGGTTTACCGCAAAGATCAGCACCGCGAGGGTCGCCACCAGAAACTCCGGCACCGCGACCATGGCCAGGGTGGTGAAACTCAGGACACTGTCGATCCGCCCGCCACGACCCATCGCCGAGCCGATGCCGAGAACCAGCGCCACCGGCACCGACACCAGCGCCGTGGCGGCCGCCAGCATCAGGGTGTTGGGCACACGCCCGGCCATCAGCTCGACAACCGGCATCGCGTTCGATACCGACACGCCCATATCGCCACTGAGCAGGCTCATCAACCAGTGCAGGTAACGCACCACACCGGGTTGATCGAGTCCCAGTTTCAGGCGCAGCGCCGCCACCTGTTCCGAGGTGGCAAACTGGCCAAGGGATTGTTGTGCCGCGTCTCCAGGCAGTACCGCCGTGATCGCGAACACGACCATCGATACGATCAACAAAGTCACGATCGCGGCGCCCAGCCGTCGACCGATCAACCACAGTGTGTTGCTATTCATCGCCTACCCTCCTGCACCTGGCTTGCCGTTCATTTCGACGGCTCTGTTCAAGCGTCCAGCCAGACCTGCTCGGCGAACATGTAACCCATGAAGCCGCCGAGCGGGTTGCTGCCGTAGCCCTTGATCCGTTGATCGACGCCGTCGATGTTGCTGATGAACACCGGTATGCCGATGCCACAGTGGTCGTGCACCAGAGTCTGCATGTCCGCGTACATCTTGCCGCGCTTGGCATCGTCGGTTTCGCCGCGGGCGAGCATCAGCAACTGGTCGAACTGCTCGTTCTTCCAGCCGGACTCGTTCCACGGCGCCTTCGACTGGAAGAACTGCGAGAACATCACGTCGGCGTTCGGACGTGGGTTGATGTTGCCGAAGCTGATCGGGTGCTTCATCCAGTGGTTGGACCAGTAGCCGTCGCTCGGCAGGCGCTTGACGTCGAGTTTGAGCCCGGCCTGTTTGGCCGACTGCTGCAACAACACTGCGATATCGACGGAACCCGTTGCGGCAGGCGACGCAAACAGCTCCATGCTGATGTTTTCCATGCCCGCTTTTTTCAGCAGGAATTTGGCTTTTTCCGGGTCGTAGACCGTTTGCGGCAGGTCGCTGTTGTAGTAGCGCGAGCCGGGCGCGATCGGATGATCGTTGCCGACCACGGCAAAGCCGCGAAACACCGCCGACTTGATCTGTTCGCGATCGAGCAGGTACTTCATCGCCTGGGTGAAATCGGCGTTCTGACCCGGCAGTTGATCCTGACGGATGATCAAATCAGTGTAGTTGCCCGACGGCGCATCAACGACCCGGTGTCTGGCGCTGGCCTTGATCCGGTCGGTGGAGCGCGGGTTGACCTCATTGATCATGTGCACGTCGCCGGACAGCAGCGCGTTGACCCGCGACGGCTCGTCGCCGATGGCGATGAATTCGATTTCGTCGAGGTACGGCAGGCCAGGCTTCCAGTAGCCGGTGTTGCGTGCTGCCACCGAACGTACGCCCGGTTTGAACTCCTTGACCTTGAACGGTCCGGTGCCAATGCCCTGGTTGAAGTCGGTGGTGCCTTCGGGAACGATCAGCAGATGCGAGACGGCCAGAATCGACGGCAATTCGGCGTTCGGTGCAGTCAGGCGAATCTGTACTTCGTTGGCCCCCGTGGCCTTGATTTCGGCGAACTGCTCCATCAGCGGCATGACTTTGGAGCCGGTCAGCGGATCCTTGTGTCGTGACAGCGAGAACACCACGTCGGCCGCGCTGAGGGTTTTGCCATTGTGGAACGTCACGTCCTTGCGCAGCGTGATCGTCCACAGGGTCGCGTCGGTGTTGTCGATGCGCTCAGCCAGTTCCAGTTGCGGCACCAGGTGCGCGTCGAAACGGGTCAGGCCGTTGTAGAACATGTAGTGCCGCACATAATCGGTGGACAGCGCGCCTTTGGCCGGGTCGAGGGTGTCGGCGGTCGAGCTGGACATGCCGGCGACACGTATCCGCCCACCCGGCTTGCCTTTGCCCGGCGTCGCCGTATCGTCGGCCAACAGTTTGCCGGCAGCACCAAACAGGCTGCCGGCGCCGGCAGCCGCTACGCCGGCCACACCGAGCATTTGCAACGCGTGACGGCGTGACATGCCGCGATTGAGGCCTTCGAACACTCGCAGGCTTTCTTCGCCCGAGATCAGAGGTGAGTCGTTCTTGTGATCAGTCATTTCAGTGCTACCTGTCGAAATTAAGAAGGCTCAAGTGTTCCGGTTGGCCGGAACGTCCTGGAAACGCAAACGACGGTAAAGCCACAGCATCAGCTCAATGCAAATAGTCCTGAAAGCGGTAATAGGCGCCCACGAAAGGCAGGAACCACGGCTTGCCGAAATGCCCGGGGATCGCCGGCCAGTCGAGTTCACGCCAGGGGTTGGCCTCGGCATTGCCGGCCATCACATCGGCCATCACCTGCCCCATGTGCACCGACATCTGCACGCCGTGGCCGCTGTAGCCCATCGAATGGAACACGCCGCCGTGCTGGCCGGCTCGCGGCAAACGGTCGGAGGTCATGTCTACCAGGCCGCCCCAGCAGTAATCGATCCTGACGCCGGCCAGTTGCGGGAACATCTGGACCATCGCCGCCTGCAGCACCTTGCCGCTCTTGGCATCGTTGACACTGTCGGACATGGCAAACCGCGCGCGCCCGCCAAACAGCAAACGGTTATCCGGGGTCAGGCGGAAGTAGTTACCGATCATTCGACTGGTGACATAAGCGCGGCGCCCCGGCAGCAACTGATCGATCAACGCCCGCGGCAGGACCTCGGTGGCAATCACGAAACTGCCCACCGGTACGATTCGCCGCCGATACCAGCCCAGACCACCGTGCTGACAGGCACCGGTCGCCAGCAGAACCTGCCCGGCGTGCAGCGAACCCTTGCTGGTGTTGACCTGATAACCGCCGGCCCGGGCTTTCCAGTCGAGCACCGAGGTGCCCTCATGGATCAGTGCACCGTGACGCACCGCCGCTTCTGCCAGACCGATGCCGAAACGCCCGACGTGCATCTGCACGCCATTGCGCTGAAACAGGCCGCCATGGAACTGCGCAGAGTTGACTTCGGTGCGGGTCTGTTCGGCAGACAGCAATTCAACATCGGCATCGACTTCGTTGCGGATCAGCTCGCAGGTGCGGGCCAGGCCTTCGTAGTGCAACGGTTTTGCCGCCAGTTTCAGCTTGCCGTTGCGCAGCAGGTCACAGGCGATCTGCTCCTGCTCGACCAGCGACACAACGCTTTGCACGGCACTTTCGTAAGCCTGGTAATAGGCTTTCGCCCGGTCGGCACCGAGGCTGGCGCTGAGGCTGGCGTAATCCTGCGCCACCCCCGTGTTGCACTGCCCGCCATTGCGTCCCGAAGCCTCGCCGATCACCCGTCCGGCTTCCAGCACCACCACACTGGCACCCTTGAGCGCCAGGGCCCGGGCTGCCGCCAGCCCGGTGAAACCGCCACCGACGATGGCCACATCGACTTGCCCGGGCAAACCGCCGAGCTGTGCGCCGGTGAAGGCCGGTGCGCTGTCGAGCCAGTAGGATTCACTGCCCATGTTCAATCCCGCCTTTGCCAATGAGGATGTCGTTACAGGCCGACCAGTGCGGCCAGACCGCCGATGTCCGGGATCTGGTGGTAGCTGTAGAAGGCGTTGCCCGGTACTTCGTGACCACGGGCGACGAAGGCCTTGTTCTTGATCTTCATGTCGTGGGCCGGCATCAGGTCGTAACGGAAGCTGGAGGACACATGCAAGATGTCTTCCGGGCCGCAGTTGAGGTTGTCGAGCATGTACTCGAACGCCGCCAGACGAGGTTTGTAGGCTTGTGCCTGTTCGGCCGTGAAGACTTTGTGAAAAGGTGCGCCGAGTTTTTCGACGTTGGACATGATCTGGCTGTTGCTGGCGTTGGAGAAAATCACCAAGGGAATCTTGTCGGCGATTTTCGACAGGCCGGCCGGTACGTCCGGGTGCGGGCCCCAGGTCGGAACAGCGTCGTAATACAGCTGGCCTTCTTCGCGGTATTCGATTCCCCAACGCTTGCAGGTACGCGCCAGAGCGGTCTTGAGAATCTCGTCATACGGCATCCAGTCGCCCATGACCTGGTCCAGGCGATAGGCCGAGAAATCCTTGACGAACTGATCCATCTGCTCAGCGGGAACGCGATCGGCGAAGAGTTCGCGGGTCATTGTGCCCATGTGGAAATTGGTCAGCGTTCCGTAGCAGTCGAAGGTAATGAATTTGGGGCGAAGAAAGCTCATTGAGTGCGTTCCTGAAGTTCGTTGAGGTCAATGGCGCTACAAGCATTTGCCTGGTTTGCGCAGTAGCGATGCAACGCTGCAGCACACCGTCATTACAACACCGTGAAATCAGCAGATGGCGTTAAAAGCGACCTCCGTTCGATACAAATCACCGTTTTGGTCATTCCACTCAGCAGACTTTGCGGTGCGCTCCAGCCTTGGGCAAAGCCCCTGTTTATGCGCACTTATGGGCCTTTATCTGGCGCTTTTGATTTCCGACAGCGACTTTGCCCGCAGAAACTGCGCCCCATCGCAGCTTTGGCATCAGTTGCTGCGGCGTCTGTCAGCCCGGATCTGAATCGAGGCGATTGAACCTACATCCTGCGCCTGAGCGACGAGACTGGGTACAAGCCTTTTATAGGGTAAAAAGGCCCAAGCATTTGCTGCCGACACAAGGCCCGGATTAAGTAGTAAGTGTGGTGCTCGGGGCTGTGCTTCGCGGAATCTGCCGAATATTCCCTGCCCCCTTGTCAGGCTTTCATCCAGATGGGATACAGGCTTCACCTCGCCGCAAAACCCGGCGCCAGCGCACACTCTTGATCGGAGAATCGCCATGTCCACCCCGCTCCCTTCCTACGTCTATCGGCCGATGACTGCCGACGACCTGCCCAAGGCTCATGCACTGTCCGTGCAATTGAAGTGGCCTCATCGACTTGACGACTGGGCCATGCTGCAACGGGTCAGCAAGGGTTTTGTCGTACTTGATGGCGAGCGTTTGATCGGCACCGCGTTTGCCTGCCCGCAAGGTGATTTCACGACCATTGGCCTGGTCATTGTCAGTGACGATTACCAGGGCCAGGGCATCGGGCGAAAGCTCATGGAACACGCGCTGCAGGCTTGCCAGTCAAGCACGGCGATATTGAATGCAACCGTGGCCGGCGCACCGCTGTACGCCAGTCAGGGTTTTGTCGAGTTTGGCCGGATTCAGCAGCACCAGGGCCAGGCGCAAGCCCCCGTGCCCGGGCCATTGGCAGACGGTGAAGAATGCCGCCCATTGCGCGAGTCGGATCATGCGCGGGTGCTGGAACTGGCCAATGCCGGGAGCGGACTGGATCGGCGAGCGGTGCTTACCGATCTGTTCGCCGTCGTCGAGCATTCGGTGGGCATTGTGCGTGACGGTCAGTTGCAGGCCTTCGCCCTGCTGCGCCCATTCGGTCGCGGTCGTTGCATCGGCCCGCTGATCGCCGAAAACCTTGAGCAAGCCCAACACCTGATCGCCACATTGCTGGCCGGGATACCGGATGCCTTTGTGCGCATTGATATTCCAGCGGATTGTGGCCTTTCCGACTGGCTGGAAGCAGCCGGCCTGAAGAAAGTAGACACCGTGGCACAAATGTCCCGCGGTGCAGCACCGCAAGCAAACAATGGCGTTCGGCAGTTTGCCCTGGTCACTCAAGCCATCGGCTGACTATCGCGCTGGCGCTAGTCGCCCCCCAAGAAATCCCCTCAAGACCTGGAGCTTCACCCGTATGTCCGAACCTTGCATCATGCTGTTGGCTCGTGCCGATGGCAGTCGCGTCGACACCGCTTTCAAACAGCAACCCTTGAACGCCGCAGACCCTTTCCCGACCGGACGTCAGGTTGCCTGGTCAGGGAGCGACGGCATATCTGCAGGCATCGTCGAAGCAGGCGCAAGCCTTGTTATCGAGGACTTCCCGCACACCGAGGTGATCGTAGTCCATGCGGGGCATGTGACGTTGAAAACCCGGGAGCGGACGCTGGAACTGGCCGTCGGCGCCAGCGCGGTCATCGGCCGCGGCACGGACGTGCGGATCGAAGCACAGACCGGCACCCGGTGGGCGTTTTGCGCCATGGCCACCGCAGCCGCGACACCCGGCCTGACCTTGCTCGACCCGCAGGCGCATCTGTCTCCCTCCGCCGCGCCGGAGCAACAGATCCTGATCGGTCCGACACCGCAATGCCGGTCACGTAATGCCTTCGAAGACGCCACAACCGATCTGCGTGTCGGCGTGTGGGACTCGACGCCCTACGAACGTCACGGTCGCCCGCACAAGCTCAATGAGTTGATGTACCTGATCGAAGGCAGCGTAACGTTGCAGACGCCTGAGGGCTCGAGCGTGACCGTCAATACCGGCGACAGCGTATTTGTTGCGCGCGGGGCACCGTGCGCCTGGAAAAGCACGCGCTATGTACGCAAGGTGTATGCGGTTAAATAGCGTCGGCCATGAAGCGCCTTGTCGAAGCGGAACGAAGCCCCATAGGCCGAGGCTGGCAGGTGGCTGGAGTGATCTGCCCGCAACCGCGAGCGGAAAGTGCCGCATTGCGGTTGAGTCCGGTACAGCCCACGCTTTTGCAATTCGGGAATAACCAGTTCGACAAAGTCCTCAAGGCTGCCTGGGCTGATCAACGGGTTGAGCATGTAGCCGCTGGTGCCGGAAATTCGCGCGTGCTCTTCGATGCGCTCGGCGACTTGCTGCGGTGTACCGACGAGAATCAGGTCGCTGCCACGGGTAACGCTGGCGAAGCGCTTTTTCACATCACCCGCCGTCAGCGGCTTGCCACTGCCATCGGGGCGCATCACATAAGAGGTCAGGCCTTCGGTGTGCGTCGAGAGTGCATCGCTGTCGGCGTAGCGGCTGATGTCGATGCCGGTGTCGCCGGCGTAACTGACCAGTTGTGCCTGCAAGTGATAGTTGCTTTGCAACTCGTCGTATTTGCGCTGGGCTTCGATTTCGGTTTTGGCCGTGACGATGCGCAGTACCGTCAACGATTTCACGTCTTCACGTTGACGCCCAAGCGCCTGCGCCTGGGCCCAGATGTCTTCCAGGCCCTGCCGGATTTCCTGCGGGTTGGATTTGGCGATGAAGATCAGTTCCGCGTGCTTGGCGGCGAACTCTCGACCGCGTCCCGACCAGCCCGCCTGAATCAGCAATGGTGTGCGCTGCGGCGACGGAGCGGTCAGGTGCGGCCCGGCGACACGATAGTGCGCACCCTCGTGATTGATCGGTCGCACCCGCTCGCCTCTGGCATACAGCTGGCGGGACTTGTCGGCAACCACGGCGTCGTCGGCCCAACTGCCTTCCCAGAGTTTGTACACCACATCGAGAAACTCTTCGGCGCGCTCATAGCGATCGTCATGCTTGATCATTTGCTCCAGCCCGAAATTGCGGGCGGCGCTGGACAGGTAAGAGGTGACGATGTTCCAGCCCACTCGCCCATTGGTGAGGTGATCAAGCGTGCTGAAGCGCCGGGCGTGGGTAAACGGGTGCTCATAACTGGTGGTCACCGTGACACCAAATGCCAGGTTTTCCGTCACGGCCGCCAACGCCGGAATGATCATCAACGGATCGTTGGCCGGCGCTTCCACCGCCCATTTCACCGCCGCATCGGCGTTGCCACCCAGCACATCGTAAAAGCCCAGCACATCACCAAAGAACAGCATATCGAGGTGCGCCTGATCGGCAATCCGCGCCAGGTTTGACCAGTAGCCCAGCGAGTTGATCGCCAGGCGTTCGTCAGCCGGGTGAGTCCACAGACTCGGCGCACCGCCGCAGCCGACGCTGGCTTGTTCATAAAGTGCAAACAGCAGAGGTTTAGGATCGGACATCGTGGTTCCTGCTAGAAATCATTCAACGGAATGGCTCAGCGCTGATGCTTGAAGCCTCTGCCGTAATGGCGTTCGAGGCGATGCTGGATCAGTTCGAGACCGATGGATAACAGCCAATAGATGGCGGCTGCGGTGGTCAGCATTTCGATGTAACGGTAGGACGAACGCCCGTACGACTGCGCCAGAAACATCACTTCCCAGACACCCATGACCGAAATCAGGGACGAGTCCTTGAGCATCGAAATGAACTGGCTGGTGGTCGGCGGAATGATCGTGCGCATGGCTTGCGGCAGGATGATATGGATGAATGTTGCGGCGGGTCTCAGGCCCAGTGCGGCGGCTGCTTCGCGCTGACCCGGGGCAACCGCGAGGATGCCGGCACGAAAAATCTCACTGAGATAAGCCCCGTAGTTGAGCGACAGCGCGATGATCCCGGCGCTGATTGCGCCTGGCACCACACCCAGCTGCGGCAGCCCCAGATAGATCAACAGGATCTGGATCAACAGCGGCGTGCCGCGAAAGAACGAGGCGTAGAAGCTGGCGATACCAAACGCCACGGCGCTGCTCGACAGCCTGGCCAACGCGGTGACAAAGCCCAGCAATAACGAAAACCAGATCGAGCAGAAACACAGGAATATCGTCAGCGCGGCGCCCTGCAAGAACCCGTTCGGCCCCAGATGCAGGCCGACCAGGTTCGGCCACTTTTCCAGAATGATCGAAAACTTCAGATCGAAGCGCATGAAAAACCACACGCCCAGACCCGACAGCGCCGCCCACGTCAGATACAGACGCGTGCGAAAACCGAACAGCTGACGTGTCAGTGGCGGCTGCTTTTGCGGGGTAACAGCCGCTTTGGCCGGATGCGGATTGATTGCTGTCATTGGCTGATATCAGAACCGATCCACTTGCGGGATATTTTGCTTAGCGTGCCGTCAGTCTTGAGTTGTGCGATGACTTCGGTGACTTTCGCATTCCATTGCGCATCGCCTTTTTCGACCGCCACGACGTTCGGTTCGGCATACAGTGGATCTCCGGCAATCTTGAAGCGCGGATCCTGAGCGATGCGTTCACGCGCGGTGATCAGGTTGGTGACCATAGCGTCCAGGCGCACGCCGGTACCGAGTGCGAGATCCTGGAAGGCAACGGTTTCATTGTCGTAAGGCGCGATCTGGACATTGTCGAACGGATAGCTCAACGGTTTGTCCTCGGCGCCTTCAATGACCAGATCCTTGTTCAGATAGGCCTCATAAGTCGACGCACTGATCACACCGACTTTTTTGCCGGACAAGTCCTTGCCAGTGGCAATGTCCTTGTCCTTTGCATTGACCACGATCACCGCCGGCGACTGGTAATACTCCACGGGGAAGTCGAACACTTCGGCCCGCGCCTTGCTCGGTGTCATCGAGCACACGCAGATGTCGTATCGACCGTTCCAGTGCCCGGCGGCAATCACGTCCCAGGAAGGCGTTTCAAGTTTCAGCTTGACCCCAAGGCGCTCGGCCACAGCTTTAGCGACATCCACATCAAAGCCGTCGAGCTGGTTCTGGTCATTGAGAAAAGAGAACGGCGGGTAACTCTCCATCAGGACACCGGTGAGTTCACCTTTTTGCGTCACGCGATCAAGGGTTGGCCCCGCAAATGCTGCAGCGCAACTGACGGCGAGCGCCAGGCCAAGTGTCAAATGTGTCGGGATCTTCAAGTGCGAATGCTCCAATCTGGGAAAGCCTGATTAGATTAAAACGCACTATAAAATTAATATGAACTTCATTTTAGGAATAAAAAGCTGCGCTTGGGCTATATGGATTCCAGACCTCACCCTTAAGCAAAGCGCGCTCCACTCTAAGCTCTGTAGGGGCAAGCAAACGATTGACTTGTACGATGTCCTATCACAGATTATTAGTACGCCTCCCTACAAAAATAAAACCACGGAGATTGCTACATGGACTCATCCCTGTCCGCCAAGCCTGAAAGCCTCGAACAGGTAAAGGGCAATACCCGCCGCAGCTTCCTGAAAAAATCCCTCGCTGTTTCCGCCACGCTCGCCACCGGCTCTGCCTTGCTGCCCAGTCTCGCTGAAGCCACCGAACCGTTGAGTCAACGCTACCCGGATCCACTGATTCACATCCTCGACGACAGCTTCCTCGACTTGCGTATTTTCAACGCCAGTGTGGAAAAACTCGCCACCGGCATGCGCTGGGCCGAAGGACCGGTCTGGGTCGGTGATGGCCGCTATTTGCTGGTCAGCGACATCCCTAATAATCGCATCATGCGTTGGGACGAAATCACCGAGACCTTCACCGTGTACCGTGAACACTCGAACTTTTCCAACGGGATGTGCCGGGATCGCCAAGGGCGGCTTATCGTCTGCGAAGGCTCTACCACCACCAGCGAAGGCCGCCGCATCACGCGCACCGAATACAACGGCACGACCACCGTGCTCGCCGACAGCTTTGAGGGCAAGCCCTTCAACTCGCCTAACGACATCGTCTGCAAAAGTGACGGATCGATCTGGTTCACCGACCCGCCATTCCAGACCGGCAACAATTACGAAGGCCACAAAATCACCCCGAGCCAACCGCACGCCGTTTACCGCATCGACGGTGAGAGCAGAAAGGTCACTCGGGTGATCGACGACCTGAACGGCCCCAACGGTCTGTGCTTTTCTCCCGACGAGAAAACCCTGTATGTCGTCGAAGGTCGCGCCAAACCCAATCGTTTGATCTGGGCCATTGCCGTGAAGGAAGACGGCACACTGGGCGAGCGTCGCAAGCACATTGAGGGGCTGGACTATGCGGCAATCGACGGTATCAAGTGCGACGAAGCGGGCAACCTCTGGTGCGGCTGGGGCGGCAATGGAGATCCCAGGGCCGACCTGGAAAAACTCGACGGCGTGCGGGTTTTCAACCCACAGGGCAAGGCCATCGGGCATATTTCGCTGCCAGAGCGCTGCCCGAACCTGTGCTTCGGGGGGCGCGAAGGGAACAGGCTGTTCATGGCAAGCAGTCACTCGATCTACTCGCTTTTTGTGAATACTCGCGGGACTGCGTTCGCTGTGTAAAAACGCCGTTCATCTCGCGGTCGCTTCGTGAGTATCGAAACAATATCTCGCCGCGCAGCCAGGGATGCGCGGCATTCAATCCCGCTCGCCATCCCTGAATCAAAGAGGCTGCCTGCGGTCTTTCAACCGATAAGTTCCTGAGCCGTTGCTGCCAGCTGACTACCGACGCGGTCTTTCAGGCTATCGATAAAGCGAGTGATTTTTGCATCGACGAACTGTCGTGACGTGTAGACGGCATAAACGTTGCGCTCGTACGTATGGTAGTCAGGCAGAACCCGCACCAGTTTTCCGCAGCGCAAATCATCGATGGCAGTAAATCCGGCCAACAAGCCGATTCCGGCCCCTTCCCGAATGGCAATAGCCATCGCGTCCATGTCATTCACGCTGAAGCTCGGTCCGCTGGGAACGAAGGTCGCGTCACCTGCTTTGCTCTTGAGCTGCCACTCATCCCGCACATAGTCCACCGTTCCCAGCAGCAAGCATTGATGAGCGCTGAGTTCGTCAGGCGTGGTCGGGGTTCCGTGTCGATCCAGATATTCGGGCGACGCTGCCAGTACGCAATGACTGACGCCGATCTTCTGACTGACATACGCTGAATCCGGCAGCGTACGAGCAATCAGGATCGAGACATCCAACTGGTCCTCGAGCAGGTTGGGCATGCGTTGCGAGAGCATCAAATCCACGGTGACGTCCGGAAATTCATCGCGGTACGCCAGCACTGCGCCGGTCACCAGGTGCCGAGCGAGTCCAGGTACGCAGTGCACGCGCAAGGTTCCTCTGGGCTTCAAGGCTGCATTGCTCGCTTCGGCTTCTGCACTTTCCAGGTCAGCCAGGATTTTGATGCATCGCTCGTAGAACCGACGACCCGCGTCGGTCACCGAAAGACGTCGGGTAGATCGTTGCAACAGACGCGCATCGAGCACATTTTCAAGTGCCGAGACGGCGCGCGAGACATTGCCGACAGTGGAGTCCAGATGGTTCGCAACGGCCGTGAAACTGCCCATCTCGACCACTTTTATGTACACCGACATATTTGAAAGTTTATCCATCCTGATCGTCCTTCAGACCTGCAATCCGCTCGAGACAAGTGCGGATGCTACACCCTCCCCCCTGGCCCCCGATATTACCTCTGGGGAAAACAATGATTCCCTCGTGGCCGGCTAAATCAAGCGACTCACCTTCCATAGACTTGGTTTCACGGAGCGCTTGCCCGTCCCTGACAACCAACCAAAGGCCACACCATGAACAACTCCTACGATCAGCTTTATCTTTTCATCGGTGGTGAATGGATCGATGCGCAAGGTCGCTCTACGGCAGCCGTCGTCAACCCTGCGACCGGGCGTGAAATCGGACGTGTTCCCCTCGCCACTGCCGGCGACCTTGACCGCGCCCTGGAAGTGTCCCGAGTGGGCTTCGAACAATGGCGGCAGACGGTGCCGGACCAGCGCGCGAAAATCCTCAAGCGCGCCGCCGATCTGATCCTGGAACGAGCCCCGCACATTGCAGCGCAGATGACCCTGGAAGAAGGCAAGCCACTGAGCGAAAGCATGGATGAAGTGGTGCGAGCCGCAGAGTATTTCGAATGGTTCGCCGAAAGCGCTCGGCGCATCGACGGCCGTGTTGTACCTGCCAACCGCCCCGGTGTACTGCAACTGGTCAAACGCCAGGCCATTGGCCCGGTCGCAGCTTTCACGCCGTGGAATTTTCCGGCCATCACGCCTGCCCGCAAACTGTCGGCGGCCCTGGCGGCGGGTTGCAGCGTGATTCTCAAACCCGGAGAAGAAAGTCCCTCCACCGCGCTGGCCCTGGCACGGGCGCTGGACGACGCAGGCCTGCCCAAAGGCGTGCTGCAAGTGGCCTTCGGCGTACCGGATCAGGTGTCCAGCCAGCTCATTGCTTCTCCGATCATTCGAAAAGTGACATTCACAGGCTCCGTGCCCATTGGAAGGTTGCTCTCGGCCCGCGCCGCCGAGGGCGTGAAGCCCATTACCCTTGAGCTGGGAGGTCATGGCCCGGTGTTGGTATTTGCAGATGCGGACATCGAAAAAGCCGCGGTAGAGGGTGTCGCGAACCGCTTTCGCGGTACCGGCCAGGTGTGCATCTCGTCGACCCGGTTCATCGTTCAGCGTGGCGCTTATCAAGCGTTTGTCGATCACTTTGTCGCGGCCACCAAAGCCCTGAAAATCGGCGACGGCTTCGATCCACAGACTCAGGTCGGACCGCTCGCCAACCCAAGGCAGTTGGTCAAGATGGAGCAATTGATAGCCGATGCCGTCGAGAAAGGCGCACGGGTATTGGTCGGTGGCGAGGCGCTTCCCGGAGACGGCTTTTTCTTCCAGCCCACCGTTTTGGCAGACGTGCCCATGAACGCCCGCATCATGCACGAAGAACCTTTCGGTCCCATCGCCGTGTTGATGCCTTTCGATGAACTGGCCGACGGCCTGCAAGAAGCGAATCGATTGCCGTATGGCCTTTCGGCCTATGCGTTCACCTCCAATGCACGAACAGCCATCGACGTGGCCGACGGACTGGAAGCCGGAATGATCGGGATAAACCAGTACCGCATCGTCGCCACCGAGCTCCCGTTCGGCGGCATGAAAGAAAGTGGTCACGGCTCCGAAGGCGGCGTTGAAGGCATCGAGCACTACCTCACCCACAAATTCATCAGCCAGGTTTAACGGAGCTCCCATGTCCACGATCAATTTCAGCAGTCCTCGCGACGCGGCCCGGGCCTTCACGCCCAAGCTGTCGGATTTCGTCGACGCAACGCTTTATCCGCAGATCTGGGCCGATCCTGGATTGTCACTCCGCGACCGCAGCCTGATTACCGTCGCTGCATTGATTGCCGGTGGTCATTCAGAAGAACTGCCCGCTCACTTGCGCCGGGCAATCACCAACGGCGTCAGCCTGGACGAAATTGCCGCAGCGATTACCCACCTGGCTTTTTATGTGGGCTTTCCCGGCGCCATCACTGCATCGGTCATCGCCAATGCCACGTTTTCCGACTCGGAGAAGAACCCGCTATGAAAGCGATCAACATCAGAGAATTCGGCGCCGCAGATGTCCTGGAGCTCGTCGATGCGCCCGACCCCGAAGTCCGCCCCACCGACCTTCTGGTGCGGGTTTACGCCGCTGGCGTGAACCGTGCCGACCTGACCCATCGCACCGGTGGTTATGGGCATCCGAATTTCGGTGACTCGCTGATCATCGGATTGGAGATCGCTGGCGAGGTGATCCAGACAGGCAGCGAAGTGACCGGCTACGCCGCAGGAGACCGAGTGATGGGCGTCGTTGGCGGTGGCGCCTATGCCGAACTGGCGCGCATCGACTACCGCATGGCCATGCCGATCCCCGCGCAACTGGATTATGTACACGCAGCGGCTATCCCGGAGGTGTTCGTCACCGCCCATGAAGCGATGATGCACCTGGCTCGCCTCAAGTCCGGCGACTCGGTGTTGATTCATGCGGCGGCCGGCGGTGTCGGCTCCGCAGCCGTGCAACTGGCCTACGCCACCGGCGCCACGGTGTATGCCACCACAGAGGGCAGCAAGTTATCGCGTGTCGAACATCTGGGGGCTGACGTCGCGATTGACTACAAGACCCAGGACTTCGCCCAAGTCATTGCCGACAAGACCGATGGTCGAGGGGTCGATGTTGTCATCGACTTCATCGGCGAACCCTACTTCGCACGCAACATTGCCTCGCTTGCTCACGGTGGCCGACTGGTGCAAGTCGGGATTCTCGGCGGTGGCGGCCAGGTAAGCGTGGAGCTCGAACACATCCTCTATCGGCATCTGCAAATCATCGGCACGGTGATGAAATCCCGCACACAACCGGAAAAGCACGCCATGATCCAGCGCTTCCGTGAGCATTGGCTCGATCGCTTCGACGGCGCAGGGAGCCTGGAACCGGTGGTGGACAGCACATTTGCGCTGGCGCGGGCTGCCGATGCTCACCGGCGAATGGAGTCTTCAGAGAATGTCGGAAAAATTATCCTGACCATGCGTCCGGAGGATTCGCCGTAACACACCCGAAGCGTTCAAGGATGAACATTCATTCATCGAAAACAGGATTCGATGCGTCTAGTCTGCGGGTTACGACATAGTGACTACAGGAGTAACCCACCATGTTCTCGCACGAAAGCATCCCACTGATCATCCTTTTCACCATCCTGCTGCTCGGCGTACTCACCGCCGTCCTTCATCCCGTGCATGCGTTCTACAGTTGGCTCCAGAGGCGCAGGGAAAGATCCGCTGCCGAGGCTGCGAGCGAGGCGGATTCGCACTGATGCGCATGACTGGCCCGGAGGAATCCGGGCCTTTTTCCGCCTGCTGGCGACAGCACCGCAAACCACAGTGAACACTATTCGCGCCCTCTCCCCGCTACCCAGGCAAGCCTTCAGCTTGTGATGTCGGTTCTGCGCATTTGCGCGAAAAAATTGCCGCTTGATTGTCAGGTGGCTTTTTTCCGCCTATCGTGAACAAAACCTATACAGAAATACCGTACTCGTACAATTATTTGGGGTGCTGATCCGCCATGTCGCGCAACACTGCAGCGGGAAAGCGAAATTAGACGGCCGCAACCCTGTACGCGCGCTTCATGGCGTACAAGAAACCCTCTCCAGCGCGGTCCCTCGACCCCCTCTGCCATCAGGGAGTAAAGCAATGACTCGATTAGTGCTGTTACTGACACTGCTACTCAGCATCGCAAGCTGCACCAGCGTGGATGTCACCCACTATGCCGATCAACAACCGGCACTCGATCTGCAGCGTTTTTTCAGCCAGCCCGTCAAGGCCTGGGGAATGTTTCAGAAGCGCGGCGGCGAAGTGACCAAGCGCTTCGAAGTCAACATCGTCAGCCGTCGCGAAGGCAACAACCTGATTCTCGACGAGCGTTTTCTGTACAGCGATGGCACCCGCCAGCACCGCGTATGGACATTGACGCCCGAGGGCCAGGGACGGTGGAGTGGTCGCGCCGGTGATGTCGCAGGGGTTGCCCAAGGCCAAGTGGCTGGCAACACATTTCACTGGCGTTATCGTCTCAATGTACCGGTCGACGATTCGACCTATGAAATGAGCATGGACGACTGGATGTACCTGATGGACGAGGACACGTTGATCAACCGCACCAGCATGTCCAAGTTCGGTGTGGAAGTCGGCCAGGTGACCTTGTTCTTCCGCCGCCAGGGCGCCGAAGCAAGCCAATGAACCGTAAAATGAACACTACCCGCCGCTTGTGCCTGGTTCTGGGCGACCAGTTGTCCTTCGACCTGGCTTCCTTACAGGCACTCGATGCCGAGCGCGACACGGTGTTGCTGGTCGAGGTCATGGAAGAAGCCAGCCACGTGTCCCACCACCCACAGAAGATTGCCCTGATCTTCAGCGCCATGCGCCATTTCGCCCAGGCGTTGCAAGATCAGGGTGTGCGTGTTGAATACGTCAGGCTGGATGATTCGGATAACAGCGGATCGGTGCCGGGTGAATTACATCGATGGCAAACGCTGTTGCAGGCCGAAGAAGTGCACGTCACCGAGTGTGGCGACTGGCGGCTGGAGCAATCGATGAAGGAATGCGGTTTGCCAATTCACTGGCACGCCGATACGCGTTTTCTGTGCGGTCGCGAAGAGTTCGCCGCCTGGGCCAAGGGCAAGAAACAACTGCGAATGGAGTTTTTCTACCGGGAGATGCGTCGCAAGAGCCGGTTGTTGCTCAATGGCGACGGCTCGCCGGTGGGGGGCGCATGGAACTTCGATGCCGAGAATCGCAAGGCCCTGCCCAAAGGCGTGAAGGCACCCTACCCGGCGCGCTTCAGCAACGACGCAATCACCAGCGAAGTACTGGCACTGGTCAAGGCGCGTTTCAGCCAGCACTACGGTGCGCTCGATGACTTCAACTACCCCGTCACCCATGCCGATGCGCAGGCTCTTTGGGCGTACTTTCTCGATTACGGTCTGGCCGCGTTTGGCGATTACCAGGACGCCATGGCCAGTGATGAGCCGTTCCTGTTCCACGCACGCGTCAGCGCAGCACTCAACATCGGCCTGCTGGATCTGCGCCAATTGTGCAGCGACGTGGAGTCGGCGTACTGGTCCGGCAGCATTGCGCTCAATGCTGCCGAAGGCTTCATCCGGCAATTGATCGGCTGGCGTGAATACGTGCGGGGCGTGTACTGGCTGAAGATGCCTGATTACGCACTGGGCAACTCGTTTGGCAACACCCGGCCGCTGCCCGAGTTCTACTGGACCGGCGACACGCAAATGAACTGCATGCGCCACGCCATCGGGCAAAGTTTGCAACACGCCTACGCGCATCACATTCAGCGGCTGATGGTCACCGGCAACTTCGCCCTGCTCGCCGGCATCGCGCCGAGCCAGATCTGCGAGTGGTATCTGGCGATCTACATGGACGCCTTTGATTGGGTCGAGCTGCCCAACACGCTGGGCATGGTCATGCATGCCGATGGCGGTTATCTCGGTTCCAAACCCTATTGCGCCAGCGGCCAGTACATCAATCGCATGTCGGATTACTGCCGCGGTTGCGCGTACAAGGTCAGCGAAAGCACGGCGGACAATGCCTGCCCGTTCAACTCGCTGTATTGGCATTTCCTGATGCGCCACGGCGAACTGCTGCGCGGCAATCAGCGCATGGCCATGATGTACAGGAACCTCGACCGCATGCCGCAGGCCAAGCAAGAGGCACTGTGGCAACGCGGCCAGTCGTTGCTGGCCCGCCTGGATGACAGCGAATCGATTTGAAATCAGCGTTCACCCAAAACGACCTTGCTCCATCAGTGAAACTTAACGACGAAGCTACCTGTCAACGGATCAGCAGCCACAACGCTTCCCGATATTGACGGCACCTGTCGGGCATGCCCGACACTCTGAATCGGCCCCTGAAAAATTCAACCAAGAAGGCGAGATGGACACCCTCAAACACCTTAGTCGCGAAGCGCTCGAGTCCGAGGTCAAGCGATTACGCGCCGCCTTGCAGAGCACTGAAGCCGACGATGAGCGCGACATCACGGCGCGACTGCAAGCCAGTCAGGCCGCGCTCGCTCGTAGTGAGGCGCGGCAGCGGGCGGTTTTCGAGAGTGCAGTGGATTTCGCGATGGTCGTCACTGACCTTGGCGGATACATCACGGAATGGAACTGCGGCGCGACCAACGTGCTGGGCTGGTCCGCCGAAGAGGTTCGCGGCCAGAGCGCGGCCTGCTTTTTCACACCTGAGGACCGCGCCGCCGGCCGGGTCGAACAGGAAATGCAGCGCGCCCTTGTCGAAGGCCGTGCCTACGATGAGCGATGGCATTTGCGCAAGGACGGCGAGCGATTCTGGGCCTCTGGCGAGCTGATGCCGCTCTACGATGAAGACCAGACTCATTTGGGCTTCGTGAAAATTCTCCGCGACCGTACTCAGGAGCATCTGTACGGGCGCGCCATAATCGAAACCAAGGAACGCTATCGACTGGCCGTCATGGCCACCAGTGATGCGGTGTGGGACTGGGACCTGCAAACCAACCAGATCATCTGGAACCAGGCGTTGCAACAGGCTTACGGTTTCGCGCTGGAGAACGTTGATCCCAGTGGCGACTGGCGATTCGCCCGGATCCATCCTCAGGATCAGGCGCGGGTGCTGACATCGATCCGCGCCGCCATCGATGGCGACGGCACGACATGGAGCGCCGAGTATCGATTCTGCTGTCAGGATGGCTCCTATGCCGAGGTGCTCGATCGAGGTCACTTGATCCGCAATCAATCCGGCAAGGCCGAACGCATGATCGGCGCGATGCTTGACCTCACGCGCTCGCGCAGTGCCGAAACGGCGTTGCGCGAGAGTGAAGAGCGTTTCAGCACCATTCTGGAAACCATCGAATCGGCGTTTGCCATCGTCAAAGTCAAATTCGACGCCAACGACGAGCCTGTCGACTACTACTTCGTTGAAGCCAACCCGGCGTTCGAGCGCCAGTGCGGGGTCAACCTGCGCGGTAAATGGGTGACCGAATTCGCGCCCAATCTGGAGCGCTTCTGGTTCGAAACCTACGGCCATGTGGCCAAGACCGGGGAGCCGGCGAACTTCGAGAATTACGCCAATACCTTCGAGCGCTGGTTCGATGTGCGTGCCGTGCGTGTCGGCGATCCGGCCGACCGGCAGATCGCGATCCTGTTCAACGACGTCACCGAACGGCGCGACGCCGAGGAGCGCTTGCGCGCCAGTGAGGCGATCGCCCGGGAGAACGTCGAGCGCGTGCAACTGGCGCTCGCGGCCGGCGCCATTATCGGCACCTGGCACTGGGATCTGCTGACCGACCGTTTTGCCATCGACGAAGGCTTTGCCCAGGTGTTCAACCTCGACCCGAGTCTGGGGCGCGAAGGCCTCAGCCTCGAACAGGTGATCACCAGCGTGCACCCCGACGATCGGGATGGACTGACCACGGCGATCGACGAAGCCATTGGCCGCGGTGGCGCCTATTCCCATCAGTACCGTGTGCGCCGCGCGGACGGCAGATACCAGTGGATCGAAGCCAACGGTCGCGTTGAGTGTGCCGATGACAACAAACCACTGCGCTTCCCCGGCGTACTGATCGACGTCGAGGAACGCCGCACCGTCGAGGCAGAGCGCGACGGGGCTATCGCCGCCTTGCGTGCGCTCAACGACACACTCGAACAACGGGTGTCAGCGCGCACCGCCGAGTTGATGCAAGCGGAGGAAAAACTGCGTCAGTCGCAAAAGATGGAAGCGGTCGGCCAACTGACCGGAGGCCTGGCTCATGACTTCAACAATTTGCTGGCCGGCGTTTCCGGTGCACTGGAATTGATGAGTACGCGGATCAGTCAGGGCCGGTTGAGCGAAGTCGACAAATACATGGTCACCGCACAGGGCGCGGTCAAGCGTGCCGCCGCCCTCACCCACCGCCTGCTGGCGTTCTCCAGACGCCAGACCCTCGATCCGCGACCCACCGACGTCAACATGCTGATGACCGGCATGACCGAACTGATCCAGCGCACCGTGGGCCCGAGCATTCTTCTGGAAACCATTGGCTCGCCGGTGCTCTGGCCGACACTGGTGGATGCCAGTCAGCTGGAAAACGCATTGCTCAACCTGTGCATCAATGCCCGCGATGCGATGCCCGACGGCGGACGCATTACCATCGAAACGGCCAATCGCATCATGGACGCCGAGACCGCCGGCGCGCTGGATATGCCCGAGGGTGAATATGTGTGCCTGTGCGTCAGCGATACCGGCACCGGCATGTCGGCGGATGTGATCGCCAAGGCCTTTGACCCGTTCTTTACCACCAAGCCGCTGGGCCAGGGCACGGGGCTGGGCTTGTCGATGATCTACGGGTTTGCCAAACAGTCCGGCGGTCAGGTGCGCGTGCACTCGCAGGTCGATCGGGGCACCACGATGTGCATCTACCTGCCTCGTCACCGTGGCGATCCCGTGCAGAATCACGATGACAAGCATAACGCGCCGGCGGTAGTACCCAAGGCCAGCGAGACCATTCTGGTGGTGGACGATGAACCGACCGTGCGAGCCTTGTTGACCGAAGTGCTTGGCGATCTCGGCTACAACTTGCTCGAAGCAGGCGACAGCGTCGCCGGGCTGAAGGTGCTGCAATCGAATGTGCATATCGACTTGCTGATCACCGACGTCGGCCTGCCGGGTGGCATGAACGGCCGACAACTGGCAGACGCCGGGAGAGAGATCCGGCCGAATCTGACGACACTTTTCATTACCGGATACGCAGAAAACGCAGTGATCGGCGCCGGCCAGTTGGGGCCCGGCATGCAGGTGCTGACCAAGCCTTTCGCGGTCGACACGCTGGTGGCGCGGGTCAGTGAACTGATGTGCTCAAGATCCGAATGAACGACCGCTGCGGCGGAATAAACCAGGCAGACTGGCTGCGGCCAAGGAGTGATAAATGGTGAATTTCCTGATTTTTCTGATCGCCTGCGGTGCAGCGGCCACCACCGGCATGGTTTTCAAGCCCGGCCAATGGTACGCGCAGCTCAACAAACCGAAGTTCACCCCACCCAACTGGGTGTTTCCGGTGGCGTGGACGACGATCTATCTACTGCTGGCGTGGGTCGGTTACCGTTTGACGATGATTCCCGGCAGCGAAATGGTCCTGGCGTTGTGGGCGGCGCAGATTGCCCTGAACACGCTGTGGACGCCGGTGTTTTTCGGTGCGCAGCGGATCGTTGCCGCGATGATCATTCTCGTGCTGTTGTGGTTGGTCGTCGCCGTGATGGTGGTCCTGGCCCTGCGCCTGGATGTGATCACCGGGTTGATCCTGTTTCCTTATCTGGCCTGGCTGTGTGTCGCTGCGGCGCTTAATTTTTCGATCATGCGCAACAACCGGGTGGGTCTCGGCTCATGACCGTAGTCCAGGAGCATAAAGCGCCGCTCAAATCCGATAGTACTGGCGATACCAACTCACAAACTGCGCCACACCCTCTGCAACTTCCATTCGTGGAGAAAACCCGATCCATTGTTCCAATGCCGAAACATCAGCCCAGGTCTTGATGACATCGCCAGCCTGCATCGGCAACAGATTGCGCTGGGCTTTTATGCCCAGTGCCTGCTCGAGGCAGTCGACGAAATCCAGTAACGCGACCGGTTTGCCGCGCCCCAGGTTGAAAATCCGGTTCACGCCACTCGCCTCCTTCTCCGGCGTTGGCGGTTTCGGACACAGGCGGACGATGCTTTCGACAACGTCATCGACGTAAGTAAAGTCCCGCGCCATCTGACCCTGGTTGTAGATGTCGATCGGTCGTCCCTGAAGAATGGCTTCGGTAAATTTGAACAGCGCCATATCCGGCCTGCCCCAGGGCCCGTAAACCGTGAAAAAGCGCAGGCCGCTGGCCTTCAAGCCGTAAAGATGGCAGTAGCTGTCGGCGAGAAGCTCATTGGCTCGCTTGGTGGCGGCATAAAGCGATACAGGGTGCTCGACCGCATCATCGACGCTGTATGGCAACTTGCTGTTGGCCCCATATACCGAGCTGCTCGACGCGTAGACCAGATGCGCGGGCGGATAATGTCGGCAGGCTTCCAGCACATTCAGAAACCCCACCAGGTTCGATTGCGCATAGGCATCCGGGTTGTCGAGCGAATAGCGCACACCCGCCTGAGCGGCCAAATGCACCACCTCGGTGAAATCGTGCGCTTTGAATAACGCCATCAAGGCAGGCTTGTCGACAATATCCAGTGTTTCAAAACTGAAACTCTGCAGACCGCTCAACTGTTCAAGCCGCGCCTGTTTGAGATCCACACTGTAGTAATCGTTAAGGTTGTCGATACCGACAACTTCCTGGCCTTGCTGCACCAATCGTTTGACCGCGTGATACCCGATAAAGCCCGCAGCGCCTGTAACAAGAACGGTCATAATCCCTGCTCCACACAAGCCGACAGGCGATAAGTTATAGCGCTGGATGACTTATTCAGTCCAGGTTTTATAACAGCACCCAATAGTGGGGAAAGCTTTCGATCTAAATAACAGTCGCGACCATAACAGGCAGAAAAAGTTTCTACCGTTCAGCCAAAAGAATAAGTCATTAAAAAACAGTTGGTTATCCATCGGTAGAACCATTACTGGATGGATGGCGTGTTTTTTGACTGCTAACGTTTGACAGACCGTAAAGTCTGGCCGATAACTACCAAGGTTGATTTTTTACAGGGCGCGGGCAATCACTTACTCGCGCCCTGTCGCTTCAGGGACAACTACTTAGTTACCTAACCTTAAGCCTGCATGAACAGACCGTGCGGTAGCTTTGCCTTCTAAAAAGTTGAACCGATGATTCCTCCAGAGGTGCCGCATAACAGAGCGAAACTTCACTGCTCGATGCACACCAATGAAACACTTTGTGATTCAACATTGAAACACTCCACAAACCCATAATAAAAAAAATACTTTCGCTGACTGCCCTTACTTAGCCATCAATAGAGCTTCTGCCTGCCATAAACTTTCGATCATCAAAGAGTTTACAAGCATGCCAGTCATCAGCTCGGACCAACCTAATTGGTACCTTTTACAATGCAAGCCACGTCAGGATGAGCGTGCCCACCTCAACCTGCTGCAACAGAATTACGTGGTCTTTCACCCCCAACTCGTCAGTGAACGCGTCATTCGCGGGAAACGACAGCGAGTCCAGGAATCCCTCTTTCCCGGGTATCTGTTCATCCAACTCAGTCGTGACGACAACTGGGCACCCTTGCGCTCTACTCGGGGAGTCAGTCGTTTCGTCGAATTCAACCATGGTCCCGCAACAGTGGCCGAGCACGTCATCGAACACCTGCGTGCACGTTGCCTCGAATCAACGTTGTCGGAGCCGGATGAAGCGCTGAAACCCGGAGAGAACCTGCAGATCGTCAGCGGCCCGCTCGCGCCACTGGAGGGCGTGTTCCTCGGATTGCACGGAACCGACCGCGTGATGATCCTCCTGCAGTTTCTCAACCGTGAGCAGCCTGTCTGTCTGCCACTCAGCGTGATTGAACGACAACAAGCCGGTTTTCACCCCTACAACTAACGACTTGCCTTATATGCCCTTGCTCAGGAGCTATAACATGGCTTTGAAGTCACGATGCCCCGTCGCACTGATGATGGCCTGTCTCTATCCCGAAATGGCCTGGAGCATCAATCCGCAAGCCATTGATGTGTATGGATTCGACTTCACGCCATCGTTCCTGTTTTCGGAAAGTTATGACGACAACTTTCGCGAACTGGAAAACAGTAAACAGTCCTCCATGGTCACCAAGCTGGCGCCTTCTTTCGAGCTCAAGGCCGAGGATCGCAACAGCGCCACCCGGCTCATCTGGCAACCTACTCGCTACATTTATCACGACGAGTCGGATGCCTCGAACACGGCACAACGCGTGCGTGCGGACAGCATCATGGAGTTCACTGACCGGCATCGTCTGAAGCTCGACGCTGAATACCGCAAATGGGAGCGCACGGAATCGACGGCAGTCGAAGGCATCAACGACAAACTCAACAACAAACGGGTGGGCGGTCTCTACACCTTCGGGGCGAAAAGCGCTGACAACCAAATCGATCTCGGGGCCAGTTACGCACAACTGCGCTACGACAACGCCGATGGCATCAACGACGACAAGGAACGCAATACCACTGCTCTCACCAGCACCTGGTATCACCGCATCGGCAGCAACACCCGCGGTCTGGTGGAATATAACCACACCGACTTTGATTACCAGCAGGCCAACAGCCCACGCAGCAGTAAATCCGACGCCGTCATGGCCGGTGCCGTATGGGATTTCACGGCACGCACGACGGGTAAAGTCCGCGTCGGTTACGAGAAAAAGAACTTCGACAACAGTGAATCCAAAGACCTCGACAACCCGACATGGCAAGTCGATCTGCAATGGAAACCGCGGACCTATTCGACATTCACCTTCGTCGCTCGCCAGGCCCTCGCCGAGGGTGACGACGGCGCGGATGCCGTGAAGTCGACGTTTACCCAGGTCGGCTGGCGTCACGGCTGGACTGAACGGATTACTACCGTGGCCCAGGCCGGTTACGGGCGTTATGTCTACGAAGGCCAAAGCCGTACCGACAATCTTCAGGACTACAACCTGGCCGTGGTGTACGCCATGCGCCGTTGGCTGGATATCGAACTGGGCTATCGGTACCGCGACAACGATTCCGATGCCGACAATGAAAGCTTCACCCGCAACGTGTTCCAGATCAGCTTCAACGTCAGCCTTTAAGAGGGTCTCGACATGAACACTCGCACACTTGTCCTTTTGTTCGCGTTGTTTCTCTTGCCCCACACCTATGCGGCAGATCCCGATACGCAATACAAACTCGCTGCCGGCGACGTGTTGCGAATCATCGTTTTCGGTGAGCCGGAATTGAGCATGAAAAAGATCCGGCTCAGTGATGCCGGCACCTTTTCCTACCCGTTCCTCGGCGAAATATCCGCCAAGGGACTGACCCCCGGTCAGGTCGAGAAAATCATCGTCGACGGGCTCAAGCAGGGTTATCTGATAGACCCGAAAGTCAGTCTCAGCCAGATCGAATACCGCTCGTTCTACATCAATGGCGAAGTGAAAAAGCCCGGCAGCTATCCGTTCGTGCCCGGACTGACACTGGAAAAGGCCATCGCGCTGGGCGGTGGCCTGACCGAACGGGCCTCGATGAAGCGAGTGACCATCTTGCGCGGCGATGGTGGCGCCACCGTGACCGACAACATCACGCGAAGCACCACGATCGCCCCCGGCGATACCATTTCCATTGCACAAGGCTTTTTCTGATCATGGACAACAGCCCAAGCAACTACGTCGAACGTCCTCTTCAAGCGCATCTGCATCCTCAGCACGGCGAAGACAAGGACACCCTGGATCTGCTCAATCTGTGGAGGGTCATCTGGCGCGCCAAATGGAGCATCGGCTGGCTGGTTCTGCTGAGCTGCGCACTGGCGGCCGCCGTAGTTTCCAGCATCACGCCGCAATACATCGGCAGCACCACCCTGCTGTTCAACGACAAAACGCCTCCGCTGATGTCCTTCCAGCAAGTCAAGGAATCAGGTAGCAGCGGCACTGATTACCTGCAGACCCAGCAGGCGCTCCTGCAATCGCGGGACCTTGCCGAACGCGCGGTGAAAAAACTCGGGCTGACGACTCACCCGGTCACCGATCCGCGCCAGCAGCCAAAGCCCTGGTTTGCTCCGCGCCAATGGCTGGCCGATCTGGACCTTGATCAATGGATCCCGGGGCTAGGTCGATATCTACCGCAAAAGAAAGAGCCACTCACTGAAGCAGACGTTTTCAACCAGGTCACGCAGAACCTCATGCTGCACACCAGCGTCAAGTTCGTTGGCAAAAGCCAGTTGCTCGAAATCGAAGTCGAGTTGCCAGACCCTGTTCTCGCAGCGGCGGCGGCCAACGCGCTGGCTCAGGGCTTTACCGACAGCCAGCTCGATACCAGCGAGAAATCGTCGCAAACCACCACGGCCTGGATGAACACGCGTCTGATCAAGCTGCGCGACAACCTGCGGGCGGCCGAGAAAAAACTCCAGGGTTACCGCGAAGAACAAGGTCTGGTGGATGTTGGCGGCGTTGCCACCATCAGCGCCAACGAACTGGAAATGACCGGCAATCGCATGGTCGATGCCCGTCGCAACCGCGCTGAAGCCGAGAGCGAGTACCGGCAGGCGAAGGCGCTGGGCAACGGCGATCTGAGCCGACTCTCCAGCGTACCGGCGGTCTTGAGCAACCCTCTGGTGCAGAAATTCCAGGCCGATCGCGCGGTGGCCCAAGCCAAGGTTGATGAACTGGCCGGGCGCTATGGTCCGAAGCACCCGAGCCTGATTTCCGCACAAACCGAGCTGCGTACCGCCACCACCAGTCTGCAATTGCAGGTGCAGCAAGTGGTGGCCGGTATCGAGCGGCAATACCAGCTCGCCACCGCGAGTGAAGCGTCGCTGCGTCAATCCTTCAATAGCAACAAGGCGCAGATCCAGGATATCGCGCGCAAAGAGTTTCAGTTGCGCGAATTCCAGCGTGAAGTCGACAGCACGCGCGCGCTGTATGAAACCTTCGTCACCCGCCTGAAAGAAACCACGGCCACCGCCGACATGGATTCGACGAAAGTACGCATCGTCGACCCGGCCATCGTTCCTGTCGACGCGAGCAAACCGCGCAAGACTTTGATTGTCGCGATCGTCGGGCTGATCGCTGCGGTCATCGGCGTCGGGCTGGCACTGCTTTTCGACAGCCTGAGCAATACCTTCAAAACCGACGAATCGATCGAGAGCGTGTTGAATGTTCCACTGCTCAGCGTCGTGCCGCTGGTGATAAAGAAAAGTCGCCGGCAACTGGCGCGCCTGTTCGAGGACAACGACAACCCGCGCTTTTCCGAGACCATTCGCAACCTGCGTACCTGGCTGATGCTGCAAAGCAGCGAAAAGCCCTCGCAGGTGGTGCTCGTGACCTCCACGGTTGCCGGCGAGGGCAAAAGCACCATCGCCACCAACCTCGCAAGTTCGCTGACACCGCTGGAACGCGTGTTGCTGATCGATGCCGACATGCGTCAGCCAACCCTGTCGCTGAACTTCGATTTCCCACCGGACAGCCCCGGACTGGCGAATGTCATTGCCGGCACGGCCAGGCTTGAAGACTGCATTGTTTCAGTGGGCAATCTGGACATGCTGCCGGCCGGGAAGGTCTTGCCACCGTCGCTGGATATGTTCGTTGCGCCACGCTTGCCGTCCCCTGGCGATCCGCTCAACCCGGTTCAGCCGCCGCCACAGGATTTGCTCAGCTCGCCGCGCATGGCGCGTATGCTCGAGGCGCTCAGATCAAGGTATCGCCACATCATTATCGACTCCCCCCCTGCGGAGATGATCAGTGACGCGCTGTTGCTGGCCAGACATTCCGATGCGGTGATCTATGTCGTCAAGGCTGACAGCACCTCGATCAGCCAGGTTCAGCGAGGGATTGCCATGTTGCAACAAAGCCATGTGCCGGTCTTTGGCACGGTGCTCAACCAGGTTGACCTGCGCAAGGCGCGCAAGTACGGCTACCACCATTCCCGGGCGTTCTATAACTACGATTTCGCGCCCAGGTAACCATCGGGCGCATACGCCCGCCGCTACGCCCTCTTCTGCCAACGCACTACTCGCTTCACCTCCGCCGAGCTACGGAAAAGCCATCGGGAGGCACGCCGCGCCTGCTCGATTCGCGCTGATGCATGAATGCTGCCTTGAGGTTAAGCCCATGACTTCGCTCTATACCGCTCACATGACACACCGCCGAGGCCTGACGTTCTGGGGCCAGTGGCTGTGCGCGCTGTCGCTGGTGACGGCGCTGTTGATGTTGCTCGTGCAGTGGCGCGTCGGCAGTCTGACCAGTGAATACCGCATCCTGATCATTCTGGCGGTGCTCGGCTCGGTGCCGATATACAGCGTGATGCAGGTCTACCACAAACGCCATGGTTTGCTGGTCGGGCTTGGCAGGTTGCTGGCCGGGTGGTTGACCCTGCTGGCCGTACTGGCGGCGATTGCGTTCTTCACCCAGACCAGCGCCATTTATTCACGCCAGGTGATCATGGTCTGGGCGGTGCTGGGTTTCATGGTTCAGGCCTTGAGCTTTCTGCCCCTGCATTACCTGGCCCGCCTGTACTCGCGCAAGGTCTGCAACGGGCGCCGTTCGGTGATCATCGGTACCTGCCCGACGGCCCATGAACTGGCGAAAAAACTGTCCCGACCGAACCGCGCGCTGGTGCTGGGCTTCATTACCGCCGAGGACAGCTGCGGCCCTGCCCCCAGCATTCTGCCGTTGCTCGGCCACGTTTCCGCCATCCGCGAGATCATCACGGGCCAGGAAGTGCGCCGCGTCTATATCGTGCTGCCGATGGCCCATGCCGCCACCATCGAAGCCCTCTACATCGACCTGCTGGACATGAATGTCGACGTGGTGTGGATCCCGGATTTCGGCAGCATGGTGTTGCTCAACCATTCGATCTCGGAAATCGAGCGAATGCCGGCCATCTACCTTAACGAGAGCCTGATCAGCTCGCACCCTGCCAGCCTGTTTTGCAAGGATCTGTTTGAGCGAAGCCTCGCCGCCCTGGCGATTATTCTGCTCAGCCCGGTGCTGTTGGTGGTGGCCTTAGCCGTCAAGCTGACCTCCGCCGGCCCGGTGCTGTTCAAGCAGAACCGTCACGGCTGCAACGGCGAAGTGATCAAGGTCTGGAAGTTTCGCTCGATGCACGTCCACGACGACCAGCAGGTACGACAGGCCACCCGCAACGATGACCGCCTGACGCCGATCGGTGGTTTCCTGCGCCGCAGTTCCATCGACGAATTGCCACAGCTGTTCAATGTGCTGTCCGGCCGCATGGCCCTGGTCGGCCCGCGTCCGCACGCCGTCACCCACAACCTTTATTACACCGGCAAGGTGCGCGCCTACATGGCCCGGCATCGCCTCAAGCCGGGCATCACCGGGCTGGCCCAGATCACCGGCCATCGTGGCGAAACCGAGACCGTGGAAAAGATGCAGCTGCGCGTCGCCCAGGACCTCAACTACATCAACCAGTGGTCGCTGTGGCTCGACATCAAAATCCTTATCAAGACCCCCTTCACGCTGTTCTCGAAAAACATCTACTAAGCCCGCCCCAACTCTGCCGTCCCCTGCCCGACCGTTGATAACCGTCACGACGACCTGAGGTTCGACCATGAATGTGAGCGTATTCGGTATTGGTTACGTAGGCCTTGTCCAGGGTGCTGCATTGGCCGAGGTCGGGCACAACGTGCTCTGCGTCGACGTCGATGCCGGCAGGGTCGAGGCATTGAAAGAGGGCACGCTGCCGCTCTACGAACCCGGCCTGAAAAGCCTGGTGCGCGACAACTACCAAAACGGCCGGCTGCGGTTCGGCACAGACCTGGTGGACGCCGTTCACCATGGCGATGTGCTGTTGATCGCCGTCGGCACACCGCCCGACGAAGACGGTTCAGCGGATCTCCAATACGTGCTGAGCGTGGCGCAGACCATCGCGCTGAACATGGATCGGCACCAGATCATCGTCGACAAATCCACCGTGCCCGTCGGTACGGGGGACCGAGTTCGAGCGTGTATCGAGCAGGTGCTGGCCGACAACGGTCGCGGCGATCTGACGTTCGACGTGGTTTCAAACCCGGAATTTCTCAAGGAAGGCTGTGCGGTCGAAGACTGCATGCGCCCGGACCGGATCATCATCGGCACCGACAGCCCGCGTGCCGAAGAAGTCATGCGCGAACTGTATGAGCCGTTCAATCGCAGCCGCGAAAAAATCATCGTCATGGATGTTCGCAGCGCCGAGCTGACCAAATACGCCGCCAACTGCATGCTGGCGACCAAGATCAGCTTCATGAACGAAATGGCCTGCCTCGCCGAAAAGCTCGGCGCCGACATCGAAAAGGTGCGCCACGGCATCGGCGCCGACCCGCGCATCGGTTACCAGTTTATCTACCCAGGTCTGGGCTACGGCGGCTCGTGTTTTCCCAAGGACGTGAAGGCGCTGATACAGGCGGCCGACGGTGTCGACATCGACGCCCGGGTGCTCAAGGCCGTGGAAGCGCGCAATCAGGAGCAGAAAGCCAGCCTCTATCGCAAAGTATTCGATCACTTCGACGGTCACCTTCGCGGCAAGACGTTTGCCCTGTGGGGGCTGAGTTTCAAACCCAATACCGACGACATGCGCGAGGCCCCCAGCCGGGTACTGATGGAGGCCTTGTGGCAAGCGGGCGCCAGCGTGCAGGCGTTTGATCCCAAAGCGATGGAAGAAGCCCAGCGCCTTTACGGCTCGCGCGATGACCTGACCCTGACAGGCACCAAAGAGGCGGCGCTGAAAAATGCCGACGCCCTGATCATCGTCACCGAGTGGCAATCGTTCCGGGCGCCGGATTTCGACCGGCTCAGCCAGTTGCTCAAACAGCCGTTGATCTTCGACGGACGCAATCTGTTCGATCCGCAGCGTTTGAGCAAACGTGGTTTCACCTACGTCTCCGTGGGTCGGCAGACCCCTTCAGTCCTCTGAAAGGAGCTGCGCCATGTTCAAACTGGAGATAGTCGGCCACTACTCGGCGAAATTGCTGGAGGCCAACCAGGCCTATTCCTTCATCAACTTTGCCTCGATCGGCAGTTTTTTCGAGCAGAACCCGAGCAGCGTTGCCTATTTTTGCGACGGCATGCTGATGTCAACCTTCATGTCTCGCGTCACCGGCAGACCGATTGGCCGGGTCAGCTTCGACTTCACCTCGATAGCCGACGTTGTGCTGCGCAGCGCCGAGCAACAGGGCAAACGGGTTTATTTCGTCGGCGCCCGACAAGCCGAACTCGACCTGTTCATCAGCAAGATCAAAAGCCTTTATCCGCAACTGAGCATCGCCGGCTGCCACGACGGCTATTTCGACGCTGCCCAGGCCGAAGGCATTCGGAACGACATCTGTCGCAGTGCAGCGGACATTCTGATCGTCGGCCTGGGCGCCGGACGGCAAGAGCAGTTCGAGCAGGATGCCCTGCGCGCCGGCTTTCGCGGGGTCGCCTTCAGCTGTGGCGGGTTCATCCGCCAGGAAGCTTTGGCCACGCGGCAGTACTACCCGGCGCTGATCAATCGCCTGCACTTGCGCGCGTTCTATCGCATGTACCGCGAGCCCCACACGATCAAACGCTACCTCATCGATTACCCGAGCAACTTCTTGCACCTGCTGAACATGATCGTTCGACACAAAGTCGCCATCAGCGTTGGGGAATGACCATGCACATCCTGTTTACCCTCAAGGATTTCAAGCCCGGCGGTGGCGTCGAGCGCGTTCAGCAACGGTTGTCCGAGCAGTTTCTCAAGGACGGCCGGCGCGTGAGCTTTTTCGTCATGAACGCGGACATGCCCGACACCCGGGACATTCAATGCTTCAGCGGTGGCGGCAGCGGCCTCGTCGGCCTGTTCAAGTCCATCGTTTTGCTGCGCCGGCTCATACGGCGTGAAGGTGTCACCCACCTCATTTCCGCCAAGGAGCAGGCCAACCTCTGCACGTGGTTCGCCACCCTGGGCAGTTCCTGCAAGGTCATCTACAGCCGCCATGCGACCCTCGACTGCAGCGAACAGAAAACCGGCCCCTCAAGCCTGCGTCTGCTCTACGCCTTGTACCTGTGTGGCAGTGGCAAGGTGGTGACGGTGTCCTCGGCGTTGCGCCAGACCCTTGCCGATGCCGTGCCTTGGGGGCGGCAGCGAATCCGTTATTGCCCCAACGCGGTCGTCACCGATCAACTGTTTCAAGCCGCCCGGGCGCCCCGGCCCGCCGACTTGCCCCGCAACTACTGGCTGAGTCTGGGGCGTCTGGTCGAACCCAAAGGGTTTCATCTGCTGCTCGATGCCTACGCGTTGGCGCTGCGCAGCGCGGCGCTGCCGGATCTGGTGATCGTCGGCGATGGCCCATTGCGCGAAGCCTTGGTCACCCAGGCCAGGCAATTGGGTATCGCACAACGGGTGCACTTCAGTGGTTTTCTGAGCAATCCCTATCCCGTGCTCAGGCAGGCCCGACTGTTCATTCTGAGCTCCCTGCAAGAAGGCATGCCGACCGTGCTGATCGAGGCTTTGGCGCTGGGCACGCCGGTGCTGGCCTGCGATTGCGAGACCGGGCCCAGAGAACTGCTGGACCATGGCCGACTCGGTCAACTGGTGATCGTCAACGACGTACAGGCACTGGCCGACGGCATGCTGCGCAACCTGACCTCAGGTCACATCGCTCCCGGCGAAAAGACGCTCACTGCCACCCTGCGCCCGTACACCAGTCAGTACGCGGCGCAGGCGTATTACCAGGTCTGGAATCAATGAAAAAGTTACTGATCATCCTCCATGACCTCAGCGCCGGCGGTGCTGAAAAAATGATGGCGCGGCTCGCCAAGGCACTGGTGGATGCGGGCAATGACGTGACATTGCTGATGCTCACCGGCGGCGGCCTTCACGCAGCGCATCTCGACCCGCGCGTGAAAAAGATTGAATTGCACAGTCCGCGCAGCGTCCGTGCGGTGCCGGCACTCACGCGATTCCTGCGTGCCAATCGCTTTGATGCCCAACTGGCAGCCCTCACCCACGTCAACGTGGTGGCGATCATCGCGGCGGCACTGTCCGGCACGCTGGCCCGGCTGCACGTCAGCGAGCGCAATGCCTTTTCCCATGACCGGCACGTGAACCCCGATTTCATGGTGCGCATGGCATATCGGGTGGCACCGCTGCTGTATCGGCTGATTCCCAATCCGGTGATCTGCGTTTCGCGCGGCGTCGCTCAGGATCTGGTCGATACCACCCTCGCCCGACGCCAGGACGTGACCATTGCTGACAACCCGGTGCTCGACAACGACTTTCGCGAGAGGCCACCGGGACTGCCCCGCCACCGCTGGCTGCTGGAAAAGTCCGGCACGGTGATTGTCGCCGTGGGGCGCCTGGCACCGCAAAAAGGTTTCGACACGCTGATCACAGCATTCGCCGCACTGCCGGATCGCGATGCCCGTCTGATCATTTTTGGCGAAGGCGCCCTCCGGGCCGAACTGCTTGAACAGGCGAAACAGCTGGGGGTGGCGGAGCGCTTCGATCTGCCGGGCTATGCCGATGATCCCCTGACAGAAGTGGCAGCAGCCGACTGCTTCGTACTCTCGTCGCGTTTCGAGGGCAGCCCCAACGCGCTGGTCGAGGCGTTATCCACGGGTACGCCGGTGGTGGCGACCCGCTGCCCCCATGGCCCTCAGGAGATTCTCGGCGGCGGCGTGGTGGCGCCGCTTGTCGCTGTCGATGATCCGATCGCCCTGGCCCAGGCCATCGCCGAGCAACTGTCCATACCGCGCGATCTGCAGCGTCAGTCACGCCTTGATGCGGCCGCACGATTCATGAGTGCCAGTGCGGTGCAGACCTACCTCAAAGCGTTGATCGGGAGCCCGTCATCATGAGCACATTGACGATCAGGTATTCGACGTTACGCGACGCCTTCACCGTGTTCGGGATCCTGTTTTACATTCAGGTGATCACTTTTGTCCTCGGTCTGGGCAGTGCCGCGAGCTTTGGCGACATCAATAAAGACCTCGAAGGCAACGTCGCCAATCAGGTCTGCGGCCTTATCACGCTGCTGGTGCCGCTGTTCTTTTTCATCCGCAACAAGGTATTCCTCAGCAAAACCTTTTATCGCAGCAACTTCTTCCTGCTGGTTTTTCTGCTCTGCGTCATCGCGTCGATCGGCTGGTCCCACGACCCGATGCTCAGCCTCAAGCGGTTCATCGCCCTGCTCGGCGTGGTGTTTTTCGCCGGTTTTCTTGCCTATAACTACTCCCTTGAAAAAATCACCTTCATGCTCGGTTGCGCCATCGGCATAGCGGCGCTGATCGGGTTGTTGCTCGCTGTGGTCATGCCTGAAGTGGCGTTTCTCTCCGGGGGCATTCGCGACGGCGCATTCAAAGGCGTTTTCGCCGAAAAGAATGCCGGCGCCCGGCTCAACGCGATCGCCATCGTGCTGTTGCTGCCGATGATCCGGCAGCGCAATCGCTGGGCGCTCTTCTGTTCGTTCTTTTCGCTGGTCGCGATCCTGCTTGCCCAGTCAGCCACCGGCGTGGCGCTGATCATTTCCGGCACGATCAGCTACTGGTACTTCCTCACAATGATCCGCCTGGGCATCAATCGCTCACAGCTGCTGTTCCTCGGATGCACCCTGCTCTACCTGCTGGTCTGTCTGTTTCTGTACAGCAACTTTGCGGTGCTGCTGGAAATGGCCGGTCGCGACCCGTCACTGACCGATCGGACGTTGATCTGGGAACTGCTCGCGCCCTTCATCGACAGCCAGTTTCTCAGGGGTTACGGCTTCGGCGCCTTCTGGGCAAGTCCCGATGCCGATGCGTTCATCACCCGCTGGGGTTACATCGGCAACGCCCACAGCGGCTACATGGAGACCCTGCTCAACGGTGGCCTCATCCAGCTGACGGCGCTGGCGCTGATGTTGGGTGAAGCACTGTTCAAGCAATACCGCGCCGTGACGGCGAATCAGGCAGCCCGGTTTCGTGCCAGTGCGCTGGTCATCATCGGCCTGTTCGTCGTCACCAATTATGTGGCGTACGTGATTCCCAACTACCGCTCCGCCGAGTTTCTGGTGTTCTGCACGCTGGCCCTGACCTTCCGGCACCACCACGCGACCTACCCCGAATCCTCACCGGCAGCGCTGCGTCAGCGTTCGTCGGGCAGCGCACTGCCGCGCGATTCCGCCCGCGCGTAACCCAAGGAGAATCACCGTGCCAAACCAAGCTCCCCGTTCAGCAGATTCAGTGTGCGTCATCATTCCGATGTACAACGGCGCCGACAGCATCGAGCAGACACTGACCTCCCTGGCCCGGCAAACCCGACTGCCCGATCACGTCATCGTCATCGACGACGGGTCCACCGATGACGGACCACAGCGGGTCAGGGACTTTGTCGCGCCGTTTCGCTTGACGCTGTTACAGCAACCCAACGAAGGCCAGGCCAGCGCCCGCAATCATGGGATGCGCCACTCTGAAGAGACGTTTGTGGCGATGCTCGATGCCGATGACCAATGGCATCCGCGAAAGCTGGAGTTACAGCTGGCACTGTATGACGAACTCACCCGCCAGGGCCGGCCGGTGGGGCTGATCGACTGCTATGCACAAGTCAATTACAGCGATGGCAGGCGCCAGCTGGACGACCGGTTGAAGAACGGCAGGCACTTCTACGATTTCATCCATGCCAACGTCGTCAATGGCGTCTCTACCGCGCTGGTCAAACGTGACGTGATCATGCAACTGGGCGGCTTCGATGCCAGCCTGCGTTATTCCGAAGACCGTTTCATGTGGACCCGGATCGCCGAGCATTGGGAGATCCACACGGTGCCGGAGGTGTTGCTGGAGCGCACGGTCAATGGCGGCAACATGACCGCGAATCCGAAAAAGTACTACCAGAACAAAATCCGCTTCATCGAGGTGTACCTCGCCCGCTACGGCGCGCAGTTGACCCGGCAGCAGCGGATCGATTTCGTGCTGGGCAACCACACCGATTTTCTCGAGGCGTTTTCCCGACGCGGCGAGCATGACCAGGTCCTCGGCGTGTACCGGCGAATGCTGGATTGCTCCTGGCAGGCCCTGTTCTTCGCCAGCGGCAAACCGACCTTGCGCTACCTCTATGCCCGCGCCAGAACCTTGCGCAAGGCAACGGCGTCAACCACGGCTCATTGATACGGTATCCGCCATGGCCAACCACCGTCTGACGACATTGACCTGGATCTTCACCGAGAAATTCGGCCTGATCCTGCTGTCGATGATTACCTTTGTCGCCTACGCCAGGCTGCTGTCGCCTGCCGAGCTGGGTGTGGGCACGGTCATCATTGCCATCGTCGAACTGATCGGTCTGGTGTACTCGTCGGTGCTGGAAGACCCGCTGGTCCGGCTTGAGCGGCTGGAAGACAAGCACATCTGCACCGCCTACTGGGCGGCGGTGCTGGTCAGCCTGGCGAGCATTGGCGTCATTTCGGGCGCGGTCATGCTGTACACCCCCGACCCGGTGCTGCAATGGATGACGGCGATAGCCTCGATAAAGATCCTGTTCACCATGATGGCGCGGGTCTATGTGGCGCAGATGCGCCGCAGCAGCAACTTCAGGATGCTGGCTTCGCGCACATTGCTGGGCAAAGTGGCGGGGGGAGTCGGTGGCATTGCCGTTGCGCTTTGGGGACTGGGTGCGTGGGCGGTCATTGCCCAGGCGCTGATCATGGAATTGATGTCGATCATTGTGTTGATGCGCGCCGACCCGCGACGTATCCCTTTTTACATCGATGGTCCGATCCTGCGTGAATTGTTGAGGTCAGGCGCACCGGTGGCCATCAACGCACTGAGCTCGCAAACCCTGCAGCGCGGGGTCAACGTGGTGCTGGGCATCACCGCCGGGGCGAACGCTGTCGGCATGTTCAACATGGCGATGCGCATCATCGAACTGCCACGCACCGCAATCTACAACGGCTTGCTGAGCTACGCGCTGCCGGCGTTCTCCCGGCGCAGCGCAGAGCCCAGACGATTGATCGGGATCGTTGGCGATTCTACCGCCGTCAGCGGGTTTGTGTTGACGCCCCTGTTCATCGGACTCGCACTCACGGCAAACGACCTGATCCTGTTGATCTTCGGCGCCAAATGGGCAGAGGCCATCCCGCTGCTGCAAGTACTGGCTTGCACGGCCGCCATCGGCAACAGCGCCATGTACGCCACCACCGCACTGGTGGCGGTCAACCGCAGCCACCTCACGATCAAGGCCGAAGTGCTGACCACCGCGCTGGCCCTGGCGCTGGTCTACACCCTCGGCAACCTGTACGGCGGCATGGCCGCAGCCGTCGCTCTGCTGGCGCGCATGCTGGTCATCACGCCGTTGCAAATCCGCGGCCTGAACACGGCGATCGGCTACAGCTGGCGCGGCTTTTTCGAAGCCAGTTACCGCAGCGTGATCGCTTCCCTGGTCATGGCTGCAACCGTGCTGCTGGTGCTACCGCAGCTGGGTCTCCAGGGCTACGTGCATTTGATCGGCAGCGTCGTGCTCGGCGCACTGAGTTATGCCGTGGGTTACAGCGCCCTGCACCCGCACTGGCCGCAGGAATTCAAATCGGTTTTCACCTCCCGCTGAGTTCAGCCCTGAGACAGGAAGGCCTCACCATGCGCAAAACCACGTTGATTACTGGCGGTGCCGGCTACATCGGCTCGCATACTGTGCTAGCCCTGATTAACGCCGGCCACAAAGTGCTGGTGCTCGACAACCTGTGCAACAGCTGTCGAGAGTGCATCCGGCGCCTTGAGCAACTGACCCTGACCCGCGTCGACTTCATCAAGGGCGATATTCGCGACTCGGTCCTGCTCGACGATATCTTCAGCCGGCACGACATCGAGGCCGTGGTGCACTTTGCCAGTCTCAAATCCGTCGAAGAAAGCGTGCGCAAGCCGCTGGATTACTACGTCAACAACGTTGCCGGCACGCTTGGCCTGTGTCAGGCGATGGCCCGCAATAACGTATTCCGGCTGGTGTTCAGCTCGTCAGCCACGGTGTACGGGGAGCCGACGCGCACGCCGATTGCCGAAGACTTTGGCACCGGCAAACCGGTCAATCCCTATGGCCGCACCAAGCTGATGATCGAAGAGTTGCTGACGGATCTGTGCAACTCCGATCCGCGCTGGAGCATTGGATTGTTGCGTTACTTCAACCCGATCGGCGCCCACGAAAGCGGAATGATCGGCGAAGACCCGCGGGGCCGCCCCAACAACCTGTTGCCGTGCCTGACCCAGGTTGCCATAGGCCGGATACCCGAACTCACGGTGTACGGCAGCGACTATCCCACGGTGGACGGGACCTGCGTGCGCGACTACATCCACGTGGTCGACCTGGCCATCGGTCACCTCAAGGCCCTGCAGGTGCTGCAGCACGCCAACGGCATTCACTACTGGAACCTCGGAACGGGCGTTGGCTACAGCGTGTTGCAAATCATCCACAGCTTCGAAGACATCACCGGCATCAGCATTCCCTACCGTTTCGTCCCTCGACGCGCGGGTGACATCGCCAAGTGCTGGGCCGATCCCGCCAAGGCAGGACGCGAACTGGGCTGGAGCGCGCTGCGTGGCCTGGAACAAATGATCACCGATACCTGGCGCTGGCAGTCGTGCAATCCGCAGGGGTATCAATCTTCATTCAAGATTCCGGCACCCGTTGCGGTGAAGTGATGCCGATGTTCAAAGAATGTCTGTTGGCCGTGCTGTTTTCAGTTTCGCTGATCAGCAACGCCGCGCAGGCACCTCCTGCGGTGCCGACCACCGGGCTCATGTTGTGGCTGGACGCGGCGGATGCGTCAACAGTGACTCTGGATGCGCAGAACCGTCTCCAGCGCTGGAGCGACAAGTCAGGCAAGGCCAATGACGCGACCGTCGATGGCGCTTCTTCGCCGCCACAACGGATGGAGAACAGCCTCAATGGCCATTCGGTGGTGCGCTTGAGCGGCAACTCTGGATTGCTCGGCCGGACCCTGCGCACGGCGAAAGGGCCTGCGACTGTACTGATCGTGTCCCGGCGGTTGCCGGAACAGGCCGGGGTCGATCCCTGGCAACGTTTGTTCAGTTCACGACCGCAGGCCGCCAGCAACGATAACGTGCTGCCGAATTTCGCCGTGAGCCTTCCGCAAACCGGTGCTTATGAGCCGACGGTTTCTGTCCTTGAGCTGCAGGACGTCCCGCTGGGACCGTATGGCGTGGGGCGCAATGCCGTCGGAAATGCCGAAAACTTTCGCGGCGACATCGCCGAAGTCCTGGTGTATGACCGGCCGTTTGCCTCGCTCGCGGAGCGCCAGCGCGTATTTCGGTACCTGGCGGACAAGTGGTCCGTGGCCATACCGGTTCAGGCCGATACCTGGACACGTGTCGGCCCGCTGGACGCTCTGCCGTCCCACATCCATCCGGATCTGCCGTTGTCCGACCAGGCCAATGCCGGCCGGTGGCTGCTCAACACCACGCTGTCCGACGAGTTCGATGGCACCACCCTCGACCGCACGCGCTGGCACGTCAACAATGCTATCGGGAACGAATCGCTGGGACGCAAGCCGGCGTTGTTCACCGAGCGCAATGCCAGCGTCGGCAACGGCTATCTGAAGATTGTCTTTCGCAAGGAAACCCTGCCGCCGAAATACGTGCAGCTAGGTTTCAAGGATTACACCTCGGGGATGGTTCGTACCCTCGAACGTGGCTTCTACGGCTATTACGAAACACGAGCCAAACCCATGAACTCTGCGGCTTCCAGCGCGTTCTGGCTGGCGTGGACAGGCATGGCCGACAACGCCACCGAAATCGATATCTTTGAAATCGGCGGCAAGACCAAAGAGGCGGCCTCGGACCGCGCCTACAACATGAACGCCCACCTCTGGGCCACGCCACAGAGCACCGAACATATCGCCGACGGCAGCACCTGGACCAGCCCCTGGCGGCTGGCCGGCGACTTTCATGTCTACGGCTTCGACTGGCAGCCCGACACCCTGCGCTGGTACGTCGATGGCGTACTGGTCAGGGAGTCGAAGAACAAACACTTTTTCTACCCCATGCAGATCGTCTTTGACAGTGAGGCCATGTGGAAATGGTTCGGCGTGGTCGACGATGCTGACCTGCCCTCCACGTTCGAAGTCGATTACATCCGCATGTGGCTACGCAGTCCTTGAGCACCCTACGCCGCTTTGGCCTTGAGTCGGATGTCACACGACACAGTCCTCAGTGATCGATCCGCGCTGACGAGTCTGGAGCGCCTGTACATGAACAAGCGACGACTGAACGAACTGGACTTGCTGCGCTTCCTCGCCGCGATCGCCGTGGTGTTTTTTCACTATGCGTTTCGCGGCTATGCGAGGGGCGATATGTCGGTAATGCCCTATCCGCTATTGGCTGACGTTGCCAAATACGGTTACCTGGGCGTCGAACTGTTTTTCATGATCAGCGGATTCGTGATCCTGATGACGGCTTCGAACAACGATCTCAAAGCGTTTTTCATTTCCCGCGTCATCCGCCTCTGCCCGGCTTTCTGGGTTTGCTGCACGATCACTTTTCTCGTCACGCTGGCCATTGGTCAGCCAAGATTTTCGGCTGATTTTTATCAATACATGATCAACATGACATTCCTCGGCGACCTGATCGGTGTCCCACCCATCGACGGGGTCTACTGGTCACTGTTCGTCGAAATAAAGTTCTACCTGATGATCGCCGTCCTGTTGGCCTTCAAGAAGATAGAGAAAATAGAAAACTTCCTTGTGCTCTGGCTGCTGATCTCGGCCGCAGCGGAAGTCTTTGCTTTCGAAAAACTGCGCTCGGTCCTGATCACCGACTACGCGGCCTATTTCATCGCTGGCGCGACGTTCTACATCATCTGGGACAAGGGTTTTACCAAATCCCGTATTTCCCTGCTGGCAGCCGCGCAGGCATTGGCCAGCTTCAACGCGATCAAGTGGGCCGAGTCGATTGAACTGAAATATTCGACCGAATACGATTCCTTGATTATCTGCGGTGTCATTGCCCTGTTTTTCATGACGTTTCTTTTTATCTCGACGCATAAAACGTCAGCCATCGGGAGGTTCGACTGGACAGCGTTGGGCGCCCTGACTTACCCGCTTTACCTGCTGCATCAAATGATCGGCTTCATGATCTTCAATATGGCTTATCCGGCTGTGAATCCTCACGTGCTGCTGTGGGGCACCCTCGCTTTGATGATAGGTGCCTCCCATGTCATCCATAAAGAAATAGAACCCCCGATGGCCAGACTGATGAAAAGATCCCTTTCATCCTCCTTCAAGCGTCTCAGAGTTGGTTAGTCGGTAGCGCAACAAGCTTGGCAACATCGGCCTATCGATAAATGAAAAAGACGGGAGAGATTTCGGCGAATACCGAAACCTCTCCCGTCTTTTTTTGTGGTGCAGAGTGCCCGTCACATCGACGATGAGCGCTTCAACGTCTCGCTCGGCAACTCCTTGAACAACGCTCGGTAACTGCTTGAAAAACGCCCCAAATGCCAGAACGACCAGTTCATCGCGACCTCCGCCACCGTCGTGTCTGCCGGGGAGCGTTTGAGCAATTCCCGCCGCGCACTGTTGAGCCGGCGCAAACGCAGCCAATGGCTCGGCGACATCCCGGTGTACGCCTTGAACGTCTGCTGCAACTGGCGAAGAGAAACCCCGGCCACCCGCGACAGCTCCAGCAGATTGAGGGTTTGTTCCGGTGAATCCGCCGCCCACTCTCCTACGCGTTTGAGGGTGATTCGCTCTTCGGCGCGGCGCTGCAAACCACCGCCGTCCAGGCACACGCTCGCGTTGTCGAGTATGAACAGGCAGTCCTCGAGCAATTGCTGGGTCAGCGCTTCTTTGCTTGGCTGATCAAGGGTTTGCGACAACTTCGTGAGAGTCGAGCTTAGCCAGCGACTGAACAATCCATTCTGCGCGCCATTGAGCGGAGCCATGAACAGACCTTCCAGCCTGGCCACGTCCAGGCCGTTGCGCTGGACGAACTCCGGGCCGAACACCACGGCGATTTCCTGATAGTTCTCCGGGGTAATCCAGATGTTGCGGCTCTCTTCATTGAGCAGATAGAGCGCGTTGTCGCTGCGATCGAAACAGAACGCCAGCGAGCCTTCCGGCGCGCTGAAATTCTGCTCGACCCGGGTGTTCATCTGTTCTTCGTAAACCTCCACACCCTGCAAATCCAGATAACGGATCTGCCCGGCGAAATGCCCCGGCGACATCTGCTGGTAATGCTGAACCCAACCCGGCGTGGCGCGGATTTGCTCGGTGACATCGGCGGTGTTGAACGCTTGAACCTGAAGCGGATTGCACGTCGTCATGGGGAACCTTGCGCACTCTTTTGGTGCGCTTTGGTGCTGCTGAAAGTGGATAGATGGAACGGCAAGGCCCGCCCAAGATAGTCGTCAACGCGCCACAGGGGAAGCCTGCGAAAGATGAAATCGCTTTTCCCCCGCGTCAACAAAACCAACGACGAGGTCTTTATGAATGCCCCTTTCGATCAGCTGTTCACGTGGCTGAAAGATCACAAGATTACCGAAGTGGAATGCGTGGTCAGCGACCTGACCGGCATCGCCCGCGGCAAGATCGCACCGACCAACAAGTTCCTGCATGAGCGAGGCATGCGCCTGCCGGAAAGTGTGCTGCTGCAAACGGTAACCGGGGATTTTGTCGACGACGACATCTACTATGACCTGCTCGACCCGGCCGACATCGACATGGTCTGCAAGCCGGTGAGCGACGCGGTGTACGTGATTCCATGGGCCATCGAGCCGACTGCCATCGTCATCCACGACACCTTTGACAAGTTCGGTAACCCGATCGAACTGTCACCGCGCAACGTACTGAAGAAAGTCCTGCAGCTGTACACCGACAAAGGCTGGAAGCCGATCGTGGCGCCGGAAATGGAGTTTTACCTGACCCAGCGCTGCGAAGACCCGGACTTGCCATTGAAGGCCCCGCTGGGCCGTTCCGGTCGCGCCGAAAGCGGTCGTCAGTCGTTCTCCATCGACGCCGCCAACGAATTCGATCCGCTGTTCGAAGACGTCTACGACTGGTGCGAACTGCAAGGCCTGGACCTGGACACGCTGATCCACGAAGACGGCCCGGCGCAGATGGAAATCAACTTCCGCCACGGCGATGCACTGGATCTGGCCGACCAGATCACCGTGTTCAAACGCACCCTGCGTGAAGCTGCGCTCAAGCACAACGTGACCGCGACCTTCATGGCCAAGCCGATCGGCGATGAGCCCGGCAGCGCCATGCACCTGCACCAGAGCGTGGTCGAGATTGCCAGTGGCCAACCGATTTTCGCCAATGCCGACGGCAGCATGAGCGATCTGTTCCGCCATCACATCGGCGGCCTGCAGAAATACATCCCGAAAGTGCTGCCGATGTTCGCGCCGAACGTGAACTCGTTCCGCCGCTTCCTGCCGGACACCTCGGCACCGGTCAACGTCGAATGGGGCGAAGAAAACCGCACCGTCGGCCTGCGGGTGCCGACCTCCGGGCCTGAGGCGATGCGGGTTGAAAACCGTCTGCCGGGCGCCGACGCCAACCCGTACCTGGCCATCGCCGCGAGCCTGCTGTGCGGTTACATCGGCATGGTCGAAGGCATCGAACCGAGCGCTGCCGTCGAAGGCCGGGCCTACGAGCGCCGCAACCTGCGCCTGCCGATCACCATCGAAGAAGCCCTGACCCAGATGGAAGAGTGCGACACCGTCGCGCGCTACCTGGGCAGCAAGTTCGTGCGCGGCTACGTCGCGGTGAAACGCGCCGAGCATGAAAACTTCAAGCGCGTGATCAGTTCCTGGGAGCGGGAGTTCCTGTTGCTGAGCGTCTGATTAAAACAACAAAAACCAACCCACGATCGTTCCCACGCGGAGCGTGGGAACGATCAGCAAGAGTCGCCTGAAAAATCCAATAATTCGAAGAGGTGTCGATATGCGTCTGTTGAAATCCATGATCCCCGCCGCGCTGGCCCTGGCGTGCAGTGCCGGTGCCCTCGCCCAACCCCAGGTCAGCGTCTACAACTGGACCGATTACATTGGCGAAACCACCCTCGGCGACTTCCAGTCCTCCAGCGGGATCAAGGTGATCTACGACGTCTTCGACTCCAACGAAACCCTAGAAGGCAAACTGCTCGCCGGTCGCACCGGTTACGACGTGGTGGTGCCGTCCAACCACTTCCTCGCCCGTCAGGTAAAGGCCGGTGCGTTCCTCAAACTGGACCGCTCGCAACTGCCGAACTGGAAAAACCTCGACCCGAAACTGCTGGCCCTGCTTGAGAAAAACGATCCGGGCAACGAGCACTCGGTGCCGTACCTGTGGGGCACCAACGGCATCGGCTACAACGTCGAAAAGGTCAAGCAAGTGCTGGGCATCGATCACATCGACTCCTGGGCCGTGCTGTTCGAACCGGAGAACCTGAAGAAACTCACCCAGTGCGGTGTGTCGATGATGGACTCCGCCGATGAAGTGTTCCCGGCGATCCTCAACTACATGGGCATGGACCCGCGCAGCGAGAAACCCGAAGACTACAAGAAGGCCGAAGAGAAACTGCTGAGCATCCGGCCATACATCACCTATTTCCATTCTTCGAAATACGTGTCCGACCTGGCCAACGGGGACATCTGCGTGGCCTTCGGTTACTCCGGCGACGTGTTCCAGGCCGCCAATCGCGCCAAGGAAGCCAAGAACGGCGTGAACATCGCCTATTCGATTCCCAAGGAAGGCGCGAACCTCTGGTTCGACCTGCTGGCGATTCCCGCCGATGCCGGCAACACCAAGGAAGCCCACGCCTTCATCAATTACCTGCTCGATCCGCAAGTGATCGCCAAGGTCAGCGCCTCGGTGGGTTACGCCAACCCGAACCCGGCGGCCAAGCAATACATGGATCCGGAGCTGGTCAACAATCCCGAGGTCTATCCGTCCCAGGAAGTCCTCGACAAGCTCTACATCTCCTCTACCCCGCCCCAGTCGATCATGCGTCTGATGACCCGGTCCTGGAGCAAAGTGAAGTCGAACAAATGAATCAGTACACCCAGGAACACGCCCACTCCTATTACGCCGCGTCGGCCCGGGCCAGCACACCTTATCCGGAACTGGCGGGTGACCTGATCGCCGATGTCTGCGTAATCGGCGGTGGTTTCACCGGCGTCAACACGGCCATTGAACTGGCGCAGCGCGGGCTTTCGGTAATTCTGCTCGAAGCCCGGCGCATCGGCTGGGGCGCCAGCGGGCGCAATGGCGGACAACTGATTCGCGGGATCGGTCATGACGTCGAAGGTTTCTCGCGGCATGTTGGCGCCGAAGGCGTGCGCTACCTGCACCGGGCCGGGATCGACTCGGTGGAGCTGGTGCGCCAGCGCATCAGCGACAACGCCATCGAGTGCGACCTGCGCTGGGGTTTCTGCGAGCTGGCCAACACGCCGGCGCAGTTCGACGCCTTCAAGGCCGAGCAAGACAGCCTGGCGCAGCTGGGTTACCGCCATGAAACGCGGCTGGTTGCCCCTGAGCTGATTCGTCAGCAAGTGGTGAACGCGGGTGTCTACAAGGGCGGCCTGATCGACATGGGTTCGGGCCACTTGCACCCGCTCGACCTGGTGCAGGGTGAAGCGCGGCTGGCGGCGTCCCTCGGGGTGCGGATTTTCGAACAGAGCCCGGTGCTGGAAATTCTCCACGGTTCGACCGTTCAAGTCCGCACCCAGAGCGGCACGGTGCGCGCCGGCAGTCTTGTGCTCGGCTGCAACGCGCATCTGGATGAACTTGAACAGCAACTCAGCGGCAAAGTGCTGCCCGCTGGCAGTTACATCATCGCCACTGAACCGCTGTCGGCGGAACGCGCCGCCGAGCTGATTCCGCAGAACCTGGCGCTGTGCGATCAGAAAGTCGGCCTCGACTACTACCGGCTCTCGGCGGACCGGCGCTTGCTGTTCGGCGGCGCCTGCCATTATTCGGGACGGGATCCGGCGGACATCGCCGCGTACATGCGACCAAAGATGCTCAAGGTGTTCCCGCAACTGGCGGATGTGCGCATCGACTATCAGTGGGGCGGCAAAATCGGCATCACCGCCAACCGCTTCCCGCAGGTCGGCCGTTTGAAGCAGCACCCGAACGTGTTCTACGCCCAGGGCTATTCCGGCCACGGCCTGAACGTCACTCACTGGTGCGCCAAGCTGCTGGGCGAGGCGATTCATGCCGGCCACAGTCAGGGCATGGATGTGTTCAGCGGCGTGCCGCACATGACCTTCCCCGGCGGCCCGGCGCTGCGCTCGCCGCTGCTGGCACTGGGGATGTTCTGGTATCGCCTGCGGGAACTGCTGGGATGAGGCCTGCCGGTTAAAGCGCCCTGCACATTTGCTCTATCGCGAAGCACTTCTATATTGATGAAGTGCTTTTGCGTTCCTGACGCTCAGTGCCCAACACACCCTGGAGGTCATGGATGGAGTCGTCAGCCGCCGATCAACCGCGAGCGCCCGGCCAGGCGCCGGTCAAGACCCGGCGTTTCAGCATCTCGCTGGTGTGGATCGTGCCGATCATCGCGGTGCTGGTGGGCATCTCGCTGGTGGTGCACAACCTGATGCAGGAAGGCCCCAGCATCATTGTCACCTTCAAGACCGGCAGCGGCCTGACCGCCAACAAGACCGAAGTCAAATACCGCAACGTGGTCATCGGCCAGGTCACGGACGTCGAGCTGAGCGACGATCAGAAAAGCGTCAACGCCACGATCAAACTGGCCAAGCAGGCCGAAACCTTTACCCGCGAAGACTCGCAGTTCTGGGTCGTGCGCCCGCGCATCGGTGCGGGCGGTGTTTCGGGCATCGACACGTTGCTGTCCGGCGACTACATCGGCGCCGATATCGGTCAATCGAACTCGCGCGCAAAACACTTCAAAGGCCTGGAAAACCCGCCGCCGATCACCTACGGCGAACCGGGCAAACGCTTCAACCTGCACGCCTCGGACCTCGGCTCGCTGGATATCGGCTCGCCGGTCTATTACCGCAAGATCCCGGTGGGCCAGGTGGTGGCCTACGCGCTGGACGCTGATGGCAAAGGGGTGAACATCGAGGTGTTCATCCACGCACCGAACGACGCCTACGTCACGGAAAACACCCGGTTCTGGAACGCCAGCGGGATTGACGTCAACGTCGGCGCCAACGGCTTTGCGGTGAAAACCGAATCGTTGTCGACCTTGCTGGTGGGCGGCATCGCCTTCCGCGCGCCGGAGTACAGCCCCAACGACGTTGCCGCCGCCGAAGAAAGAACCTACGACCTGTTTGAAGACCAGCAAACCGCCCTCGCCCCGCCCAACGGCAAGGCGCAATACCTGACCCTGCGTTTCGATCAGGCCCTGCGCGGGTTGAAAGTCGGCGCACCGGTGGAGTTTCTCGGCATCGAAATCGGCCGGGTAGTGAGCGTCAACCTGGACTTCGATCCGAAAAAACGCAGCTTCCCGCTCAACGTCGGCATCGTGATCTACCCGCAACGCCTCGGTCAGGCTCACGTCAAGATGCTTAAGGTACTCGAGCACAATCCGGACGACGAAGCCGCCGCCGTGCGCCTGATCGGCACCTTTATCGACAACGGCCTGCGCGCCCAGGCCCGCAGCGGCAACCTGCTGACCGGGCAGCTGTATATCGCGCTGGATTTCTTCCCCAAAGCCGAAAAAGTCGCGTTTGACCCCACCGCTCGCCCGATCAGCGTTCCGACCGTCCCCGGCAGCCTCGAACAGTTGCAGGAAAAACTCGAAGCGATGATCGACAAGCTCAACAAACTGCCGGTGGAACGGATTGCCGGCAACCTCGACAGCAACCTCGTGGAATTGCGCAAAGGCCTGACCCAGTTCAATGCCAGGACCCTGCCCGGCGTGCAGAACACCCTCGCCGACCTGAGCAAGACCCTGCAGTCGGCCAGCTCGACCCTGGCCGAAGATTCGCCGCAACGCGAACAACTGACCGAGACTCTCGACGAGCTTGGGCGCATGTCGCGTTCGTTGCGTGAACTGTCCGATTATCTGGGCCGTCATCCGGAATCGTTGATTCGCGGCCGCCCCGACAACGCCGCGCCACTGGACCTAAAAGGGCCGCCGCGCAATTGAGCACAGGAGCTGTCCCATGGCTTTACCGCTGAAGTTCACCGTGCTCGCGATCGGCCTGCTGCTGGGCGCCTGTAAAAGCGCCCCGATCAGCTTTCACACCCTGACACCGACGCAACCGATGACCGGCCGCGCCGGTTCGGAAATCGCCATCGAAGGCATCAGCGTGCCGCCGCAGGTCGACCGGCCGCAAATCGTGATCCGCCAGGGCAACAGCGGCCTGGCGATCCTTGAGACCGAATGGTGGGGCGCCAGCCTCAGCGATGAGTTACGCAGCGCGCTGGTGGATCAGCTCAGTAATGCCGGCGGCCCGCGCAAGACCTCGGTGCGCATTGATGTGCAACGCTTCGATTCGATACCCGGCCAATACGGGCTGATCGACGTCAAATGGCGCCTGCGCCAGGCCAACGCCGGGGACGACGCCCTGCTCGCCTGCCGCTCGCTGCTGCGAACCCCGTCCGGGCCGACCATCGATGATCTGGTGGTGGCCCAGCAGACCAACGTCAAGCGCCTGGCTGCGTTGATCAGTCAGGCTTCCACCGGCTCACGCGGCTGCCCGCCCGCCTCCTGATCGAAACGCAATGCCTACAAGTCGAAGCGATCCACCGCGCGGCGTCGCTCGTTGTCGTCGCGCACGTCGTAGTTGGCAGTCGTCTGGATATTGCTGTGATGGGCCAGTTTCTGGGCAATCGACAGGTCGTGCTCCTCAATCACCCGAGTGATGAACGAACGCCGGAAATCATGGGGCATGATCTTCACCCCGACCTGGGTCCCGCGCTGGCGGGCGATGTAATAGATCGCGTGCTTGGTGATGCGCTCGCGGGTGATGTGGCTGCCACGGCGAATACGGTTGAACAGAAACGCGTCGTCGCTCTCGCCTTCCTTGAGTTCCGAACGACGGAACTCCAGCCAGGCATTGAGTTTGGCAAACGCCCAGGCCGGTGCGTACTTGATCAGTTGTTTATTGCCCTTGGCGGTGACACACAAACTGCGCTCGTTGAAATCGACCTGATTGAGGTCCAGATCCACCGACTCCGACTTGCGCATGCCAGTGCCGTACAACAACGCAATCACCGCTGCATCGCGCAAACCCTGTGGCCGTGGATCAGCGGCGCAGACTTCCATCAATTCATGAATCAGCGTGCGCTTCAGATTGCGCCCCTGAGACAGTCGCGTGCCGGCAATGCCTTTGACCGAGCGCATCTTCAATAGATGTTCCTGGCTGATAAGACTCATGCGCCAGGCTTCATTCATTACACCGCGAATGGCGTTTACATACAGCGAAGAAGTATTCGGTGCGTAATTGTCGGCGCGCAATGCAGCGACTAACGCAACGACATCTTCCGGTTGCAGCGCGTGCCACGGAATGTCTTCGACGTTCATGTCTTCGAAACCGAGTCGGTCGGCGGCATCTTGCAAAACGTAACGCATGGTGAGTTGGCTGGAGGGAGCCAGACGCGCCAGATACACGGTCATCGGGTTGGTTTTCAGGGTGTCGGGGGATGCAACGGGTAAGTCAATCAAACGTCGGGCCTTGAGTAAAAGCAGTTCAACACAGCAACTAACAACTGCAACATTCTTAATATAAGGGGAACACTTCCGTAGGACTTTTCTACTAAAAACCGCGATAAACGGTAGAAGTCTGAACAGTGGCTGTATGGGTTTCAGATAAACGATTCGCCGACCGGTTTTTCATGTTCCTTTCACAAAAACGGGCATAACCTTAATTCCACTGAGTCCTGTGCCGGCGCTGCCCAAGCTGCCGGGCAATGCCTGAAAAGTCAACCGAACCCGACGTTATGTCGTCTTGGCAACTTATTGATGCAAAGGATTTTTTCGCGTCTACGCTTTGATTGGATCCAATTATTCAATGGATCTATTTCTTTTTTCTTTGCAATGAGGTGTGCATGAGTCAGGCGTTTCTCCCCTTCTCCCGCCCCAGTATCGGTGATGAAGAAATTGCCGCCGTGGAGCAAGTCCTGCGCTCCGGCTGGATCACCACCGGGCCGAAAAACCAGGCCCTCGAAGAACAGTTTGCCCAGTACATCGGATGCCGGCACGCCGTGGCCTTGTCCTCGGCCACCGGTGGCATGCACATCACCCTGCTGGCGCTGGGCATCGGCCCCGGCGATGAAGTCATCACCCCATCGCAGACCTGGGTCTCGACCGCCAACATGATTTCCCTGCTCGGCGCCACGCCGGTGTTCGTCGATGTCGACCGCGACACCCTGATGACCGACGCCGCGCGCATCGAAGCCGCCATCACCCCGCGCACCAAAGCGATCATTCCCGTGCATTACGCCGGCGCTGCTTTCGATCTCGATCCGCTTTACGCCCTGGCCGACAAGCACGGCATCACCGTGATCGAAGACGCCGCCCACGCCGCTGGCACCCGCTACAAGGGCCGTCACGTGGGTTCGCAAGGCACCGCGGTCTTCTCGTTCCACGCGATCAAGAATATGACCTGCGCCGAAGGCGCGATGTTCGTCACCGATGATGAAGCTTTGGCCAACCGCGTGCGCATGCTCAAGTTTCATGGTCTGGGCGTCGATGCGTACGACCGCCTGACCCACGGCCGCAAACCCCAGGCCCAGGTGATCGAGCCCGGTTTCAAATACAACCTGGCCGATATCAACGCCGCGATTGCCCTGGTGCAGCTGGAGCGTCTGGACGCGATCAACGCCCGTCGCACCGAACTGGCCACGCAATACCTGCAAAAACTCGAAGGCCTGCCGGTGCAACCGCTGGCGGTGCCTGCCTACGCGCAAACCCACGCCTGGCACCTGTTCATCCTGCGCATCGACAGCGAGCGCTGCGGGATCGATCGCGAAGCCTTCATGAAGGGTTTGCAGGAGCAAGGCATCGGCACCGGCATCCACTTCATCGCCACCCACCTGCACACCTGGTATCGCCAGCGTGATCCGCACCTGTCCCTGCCCGACACCGAGTGGAACTCGGCGCGGCTGTGCTCGATTCCGTTGTTTCCCGACATGACCGATCAGGATCTGGACCGGGTCGTCGGGGCCATTGAACACCTGATGGGGAAACGCCCGTGAGACCTTATCCGATTCATTGCGTGTCGATCGTCATCCCGGTCTACAACGAAGAAGACAGCCTGCCGGAGCTGCTGCGCCGCACCCAAGCCGCCTGCCAGCAATTGCGGCATGACTACGAAATCGTGCTGGTCGACGACGGCAGCCGCGACGCCTCCGCGCAACTGCTCGAGGACGCTGCCTCGGTCGATGACAGCCCGTTTGTGGCCGTCATCCTCAACCGCAACTACGGTCAGCACGCGGCGATCATGGCCGGTTTCGAACAGTGCAAGGGCGACGTGGTGATCACTCTCGACGCCGACCTGCAAAATCCGCCGGAAGAAATCCCGCGACTGGTGGCCGAGGCCGAAAAAGGTTTTGACGTGGTCGGCACCGTGCGCGGCAATCGCCAGGATTCGGCGCTGCGTCGCTACCCCTCGAAACTGATCAACCTCGCCGTGCAGCGCTCCACCGGCGTTGCCATGAGCGATTACGGCTGCATGCTGCGCGCTTACCGCCGCACGATCATCGACGCGATGCTCGCCTGCCGCGAACGCAGCACGTTCATTCCGATCCTCGCCAACAGCTTCGCCCGCCACACCACGGAAATCACCGTGGCCCACGCCGAGCGCGAACACGGCGATTCGAAATACAGCCCGATGCGCCTGATCAACCTGATGTTCGACTTGATCACCTGCATGACCACCACGCCCCTGCGCCTGCTGAGCATCGTCGGCTTCGCCATGGCCGGCCTGGGCGTGCTGTTCGCGGCGGCGTTGATCGTCATGCGCCTGGCCTTTGGCGCCGGATGGGCCGGCGATGGCCTGTTCGTGCTGTTCGCCGTGCTGTTCGTGTTCACCGGCGGCCAGTTCATCGGCATGGGCCTGCTGGGCGAATACCTGGGGCGCATGTACAGCGATGTGCGCGCCCGCCCGCGATTCTTCATCGAAAAGGTCCTGCGCGGGCACCCCGCCACGCCGGCCCCCGCCATCACCGTTGACGGCCTTACTTCCAACTCCTCGTCTGATCAGGTTCTCTCATGAGCGCAAAAACCGTTGTCTTCGCCTACCACGATATTGGCTGCGCCGGCATTCAAGCCCTGCTCGACAGCGGCTACGACATTGCGGCGGTGTTCACCCATGCCGATGACCCGCAGGAAAACGCGTTCTACGCCTCGGTGGCGCAACTGTGCGCCAACAAAGGCATCGCGGTTCATGCACCGGAAGACGCCAACCACCCGTTGTGGATCGAGCGGATTGCCAAGCTCGATCCGGATTACATCTTCTCGTTTTACTATCGCAACCTGCTGAGCGAGCCCTTGCTGGCCACCGCAAAAAAAGGCGCGTTCAACCTGCACGGTTCCCTGCTGCCGCGCTACCGTGGCCGCGCTCCGGCCAACTGGGTGCTGGTCAACGGCGAAACCGAAACCGGCGTCACCCTGCACCGCATGGTCAAACGTGCCGACGCCGGTGCCATCCTCGCCCAGCAACGCGTGGCCATCGAACGCAGCGACACCGCGCTGAGCCTGCACGGCAAACTGCGCACGGCCGCCAGCGACCTGCTGCGCGACGCGCTGCCAGCGATGCTTCAGGGCAAAATCACCGAAACCCCGCAAGACGAATCCAAAGCCACCGTGTTCGGTCGCCGTACCCCGGCGGACGGCAAACTGGTCTGGGCGCAACCGGCCGAGCAACTGTTCAACCTGGTGCGGGCCGTGACTCAGCCCTACCCCGGCGCCTTCTGCGCCGTGGGTGAGCACAAGCTGATCGTCTGGAGTGCCGAAGTCGTCAAGGGCAACGAAGGTCAGGCGCCGGGCCGCGTCATCAGTGTCGATCCGCTGCGCATCGCCTGCGGTGAAGACTCGCTGGTGATCAACGCCGGCCAGCGCAACGACAACGGCCTGTACCTGAGCGGCCCGCAACTGGCCAATGAACTCGGTCTGGTGGACGGCTCGCTGCTGCGCGGCGCCGAATCCGGTCGTGGCCCGCGCCGTACACGGGTGCTGATCCTCGGCGTCAACGGTTTCATCGGCAACCACTTGTCCGAGCGCCTGCTGCGTGATGAGCGCTACGAAGTTTATGGCCTGGACATCGGCTCCGACGCCATCGACCGCCTGCGCAGCCACCCGCGTTTTCACTTCGTCGAAGGCGACATCAGCATTCACTCGGAGTGGATCGAGTACCACATCAAGAAATGCGACGTGGTGCTGCCGCTGGTGGCCATCGCCACGCCGATCGAATACACGCGCAACCCGCTGCGGGTGTTCGAGCTCGACTTCGAAGAAAACCTGAAACTGGTGCGCTACTGCGTCAAATACAACAAGCGCGTGATCTTCCCGTCGACCTCGGAAGTCTATGGCATGTGCCAGGACAAGCACTTCGACGAAGACCGCTCGAACCTGATCGTCGGCCCGATCAACAAGCAGCGCTGGATCTACTCGGTGTCCAAGCAACTGCTGGACCGGGTGATCTGGGCCTACGGCGCCAAGGGCCTGAACTTCACCCTGTTCCGCCCCTTCAACTGGATGGGCCCACGGCTTGATCGCCTCGACTCGGCGCGCATCGGCAGCTCCCGGGCCATCACCCAATTGATCCTCAACCTGGTGGAAGGCACGCCGATCCGCCTGTTCGACGGCGGCGAACAGAAACGCTGCTTCACCGACATCGCCGACGGCGTCGAGGCGCTGGCGCGGATCATCGATAACGACAACGACGTCTGCAACGGCCAGATCATCAACATCGGCAACCCGGACAACGAAGCGAGCATTCGTCAGTTGGGCGAAGAATTGCTGCGCCAGTTCGAGGCTCACCCATTGCGCAGCAACTTCCCGCCGTTCGCCGGTTTCCGCGACGTGGAAAGCAAGGCGTTCTACGGCGCCGGTTACCAGGACGTCGAGCACCGCAAACCGAGCATCGCCAACGCCAAGCGCCTGCTCGACTGGACGCCGACCGTGGAAATGCGCGAGACCATCGGCAACACGCTGGATTTCTTCCTGCGTGAGGCCATGGCCGAAATCGAGAGCAAGCGCTGATGCAGGCCGGTTTGCGCATCGACGTCGACACCTTTCGCGGCACCCGCGAAGGCGTGCCGCGCTTGCTGGAAATTCTCGATGAAGCGCAGATCAAGGCGACGTTTTTCTTCAGTGTCGGCCCGGACAACATGGGCCGGCACCTGTGGCGCCTGATCCGCCCGCAGTTCCTGTGGAAGATGCTGCGCTCCAACGCCGCTGGCCTGTACGGCTGGGACATCCTGCTGGCCGGCACGGCCTGGCCGGGCAAACCGATCGGCCGCGACCTCGGGCACCTGATGCGTCAGGCCCGGGCCGCCGGCCACGAAGTCGGCCTGCACGCCTGGGATCACCACGGCTGGCAGGCCAATGCCGGGCGCTGGAGCGATGCGCAACTGGTCGAGCAGATCCGTCAGGGCGTCGACACCTTGAGCGACATCCTCGGCGAAAAAGTCATGTGTTCGGCCGCCGCCGGTTGGCGTGCGGACGAGCGTGTGATCGAAGCCAAACAGGCCTTCGGCTTTCGCTACAACAGCGATTGCCGTGGGCAGCGGCTGTTCCGACCGTTGCTGTCTGACGGTTCGGTCGGTGCGCCGCAGATTCCGGTGGACTTGCCGACCTTCGATGAAGTGGTCGGGCCGAGTGTGGCGGCGAAGGATTTCAACGCCTTCATCCTCGACCGGTTCCGCCCGGACAACCTCAACGTCTACACCATTCACGCCGAAGTAGAAGGGATTCTGATGGCCGAAGATTTTCGTCGACTGCTGGCCGACGCACGCCAGCGAAACATCAACTTTCAACCGCTGGGCGACTTGCTGCCCGAGTTTCTCAACACCCTGCCCGTCGGCCGTGTGCAACGCGGTGCCCTCGAAGGCCGCGAAGGCTGGCTGGGAGTGCAAGGCGCATGAGCAAACGCTGGGCATTGCCGCTGTTGCTGGGGATTTTCCTGCTGGCCTATCTGCTGCCGCTGGGCAGTCATGGTTTGTGGATTCCCGATGAAACCCGTTATGCGCAGATCAGCCAGGAAATGCTGCTGAGCGGCAACTGGGTGTCGCCGCATTTCATGAACCTGCGTTACTTCGAAAAACCGGCGGCCGGTTATTGGATGATTGCCCTCGGGCAGGCCGTGTTCGGCCAGAACCTGTTCGGCGTGCGGTTTGCCTCGGCCCTGAGCACCGGGCTGAGCGTGCTGCTGTGCTTCCTCATCGCCCGCCGTTTGTGGAATGACCCGCGCAAAAGCTTCGTCTGCGCCCTGCTCTACATGAGTTTCGTCATCGTCGCCGGCCAGGCTGGTTACGCCAACCTCGATCCGCAATTCACCTTCTGGGTCAACCTGAGTCTGGTGGCGCTGTGGTTCGCCCTCGACAGCCGTTCCAATGGTCAGCGCATCGCCGGTTGGGCGGTGCTGGGACTGGCGTGCGGCATGGGCTTCATGACCAAGGGTTTTCTCGCCTGGCTGCTGCCGGTGCTGATCGCCTTGCCGTGGATGCTCTGGCAAAAGCGCTGGAAAGAATTGCTGCTGTACGGCCCGGTGGCCATCGCGGTGGCGATCATCGTCAGCCTGCCGTGGGCGCTGGCGGTGCACGAGCAGGAACCGGATTACTGGCGGTTCTTCTTCTGGCACGAACACATCCGCCGGTTTGCCGGGGACGATGCCCAGCATGACGCGCCGTGGTGGTTCTATCTGCCGCTGCTGGTGGCGTTCAGTCTGCCGTGGGTCGGGATGCTACCGGTGGCGTTGAAGCAGGCCTGGCAGACCCGCCGCGAAACCGGCATCGCGTTTCTCGGCCTGTGGCTGTTGATGCCGCTGCTGTTCTTCAGCCTGAGCAACGGCAAGTTGCCGACCTACATCCTGCCGTGCCTGCTGCCGCTGGCGTTGCTGCTGGGCCACGCGCTGGCCGATCGCTTGCGTCTGGAGCAAGGCCGGGCGCTGGGCCTCAATGGCCTGCTGAACCTGTTGCTGGGCATCGTCACGCTGATCGGGCTGGTTTACGTGCAGCTCAAGCGTCCGCTGTACGACCACGAACTGCACAGTCTGGTGCTGGTGTTCATCGCCCTGACCGGCTGGATCATCAGCAACCTGCTGCAAGCCTTCCGCCCGTTGCAATGCTGGGCGGCACCGGCGGTGGGCAGCCTGCTGCTGATCGCGCTGCTGCCGGCGGCACTGCCCAAATCGGTGGTGGCGAACAAGATGCCTGACCAGTTCGTGCTCGCCCACCAAACAGAACTGGCGGCCACCACGCACCTGTTGAGCAACGACCTGGGCGCCGCGTCGGCCCTGTCCTGGCGAGTCAAACGCCCGCAGGTGGCGATGTACAACACGATAGGCGAATTGAAATATGGCCTTGCCTATCCTGATGGCATTCAACAGCGGGTTGATACCGATCAGGTGCAACAGTGGATGCGCGAAGCCCGCAAGACCGGTTCGGTCGGCGTGGTGATGCGGGTCAAGGGGCAAGACGAACTGGACGAACTCGACAGACTGCCCAAGGACGGCGTTCGTTATGAGCAAGGCAATCTGGTGATCGTGATTCTTCCGCAGGAGGCGTCATGAGCCTGTGGCTGCTGTTGCTCGCCTGCCTGCTGACCTGCCTGGGCCAGGTCGCGCAGAAATTCGCCGTCGAGAGCTGGCGCGGCGCGAGCTTGCCGTGGTCGCGCAAACTGCGCTCGCCGTGGTTGTGGCTGGCCCTGTTTGCCCTTGGCACCGGTCTGCTGGTGTGGCTGCTGGTGTTGCAGCGCCTGCCCGTCGGCATCGCCTACCCGATGCTCAGCCTCAATTTCGTGATCATCACCCTGATCGCCCGCTTCGTGTTCAAGGAGCCCGTCGACGTTCAACACTGGTTCGGCGTGTTTCTGGTAATCGGTGGCGTGGCGCTTTTGGGGCAACAGTCATGAACCAGGGTCGTGGAATCTTCTTCGCCCTGGCCAGCGTGCTGCTGGTCAGCGTGGCGCAACTGAGCATGCGCTGGAGCATGACGCGTCTGCCCCGGCCGGATCAGTGGCTGTCCGTACAAAGCGTCGATTCAGTTGCGCTGGCCGTGGTGCTCGCGGCGATCTTCGCCTATGCGCTGTCGATGCTCTGCTGGCTCGCCGCCCTGCGCGATCTGCCGCTGGGCCGGGCCTATTCGCTGCTGAGCATCAGCTACGCGCTGGTGTACCTGCTGGCGGCCAGCCTTCCGCTGTTCAACGAATCCTTCAGTTTCTCCAAATCACTGGGCGTGGCGCTGGTCATGCTCGGGGTCATCACCATCAACACTCGTCCGGCCCGTGCGCCCGAATTGAGGAGTTCGCCATGAAAATCACAGTGTTTGGTAGCGGTTATGTCGGCCTGGTGCAGGCCGCTGTGCTGGCCGAAGTCGGCCATGACGTGGTGTGCATGGACATCGACGAGAAGAAAGTCGAGCTGCTGCGCCAGGGCCACGTCAGCATCTTCGAGCCGGGGCTGGCCAGCCTGGTCCGCGAGGGCCTGGACGCCGGGCGGCTGCAATTCACCTGCGATGAAAAACTCGCTGTGCAGCACGGCAAGGTCGCGTTCATTGCAGTCGGCACCCCGTCGAAAGAAGACGGCTCGGCAGACCTGCGTTACGTGCTGTCGGTAGGCGACGCCGTGGCCCGGCATCGTGAACAACCGCTGATTCTGGTGGAGAAATCCACCGTACCCGTCGGCACCGGCGACACCTTGCGCACCCACCTGGACAAGGCGCTGATCAAGGCCGGGCGCCTGTTGCAGTTCGATATCGTGTCCAACCCGGAATTTCTCAAGGAAGGTTCGGCGGTCGCCGATTGCCGCCGGCCGGACCGGATCGTCATCGGCTGCGAGCGCGAAGAAGTGCGCGACGTGATGCGCGATCTGTATTCGCCGTTCAACCGCAACCACGACCGCATCATGTTCATGGACCTGCGCAGCGCCGAGCTGACCAAGTACGCCGCCAACTGCATGCTGGCGACCAAGATCAGCTTCATCAATCAGATCGCCGAGCTGGCCGAACACCTGGGCGCGGACATCGAATCGGTGCGCCAGGGCATCGGCGCCGACAGCCGCATCGGCTACCACTTCATCTACCCCGGTTGCGGTTACGGCGGTTCATGCTTCCCCAAAGACATGCGCGCGCTGATCCACAGTGCCGAAGAGGCGCACTGCTCCAGCGATTTGCTGCAAGCGGTGGAAGCGATCAACCAGCGGCAGAAGCACAAGCTGTTTGAACGCATCAACGCGTTCTACAAGGGCGAACTGCGCGGCAAGACTTTCGCCCTGTGGGGGCTGGCCTTCAAGCCGAACACCGACGACATGCGCGATGCGCCGAGCCGGGTTCTGCTGGAATCGCTGTGGGCCGCTGGCGCCAGTGTGCGGGCGTTCGACCCGGAAGCGATGCAGGAAACCCAGCATCTGTACCCGGACGAATCGAAACTGATGCTGATGGGCACCCCGGAATCGGTACTCGCCGGTTCCGACGCGCTGATCATCTGCACCGAATGGCAGCAGTTCAAGGCGCCGGATTTCGACCTGATCCAGCAACGCCTCAAGGCCCCGGTGATCTTCGACGGCCGCAACCTGTACGACGCCGAACGCCTGGCCCGCAACGGCTTCCATTACTTCCCGATGGGCCGTGGCGAATCGCGCTCCCTGCCGATTCCTTTGCAACAATGGCCACACGCCTCGGACGTGGCTTGATCGGTTTAACCCCTGCCCTGCGCCGGCAGTCCCTGATCGCAGGGCTGCTGGCGTTTTTGCTGTTCACCGCCGGCGTGTACGGGCAGGCGCCCATCGGTTTCGACTCGCGCTTCGTGTTGTTCGCCCAGGAAATGCTCCGGCACGGGCCCGGTGTATTTCCCACCACCTATGGTGAGCCGTACGCCGATTATTCGTCGCTCTCGACTTTGTTCATCTGGCTGTTGTCGTTGCCGTTCGGGACGGTCAACAGCCTGACGGCGTGGCTGCCGAGCGCTGTCGCCGGCGCGGTGATCGTCACGTTGATGTATCGCTTGCTCGCGCCCGCATCCGTGCGCTGGGCGGTGGTCAGCATCGCGCTGCTGATGCTCACCAGCACCTTCATCAGCGAAACCCGCGCGGTGTCGCAGGACCTGATGCTCGCCGCCGTGGCGTTTTCGGTGTTCTACCTCGGCTATGCCCACGACCATTTCGCTGCCGCTCGACGCTGGCCGCTAGTGTTCATTCTGTTGCTGCTGGGGTTCGGCATTCGCGGGCCGATCGGGCTGGTGGTGCCGACCGGCATGCTGTGCAGTTACTACCTGCTGGATCGCCAATGGTCGCGCCTGTTGACCTTCGGTGTGCTGGCTTCGCTGTTGCTGGCGGCCTGCGTCGGGCTGTTGTTGTGGCTGGCGGAAGTCAGCGGCGGGCCGGCGTTTCGTCAGGACGTGATCCGCATGCAGTTCATGGGGCGCATGGACGGCAGCGAAGGCGTCAGCGGTTCGCTGTATTACTTCACCAGCTCACTGGGCAACTACGCGCTGGCGTATCCGCTGGCGTTGCTGGCACTTGCGGCCGCTTGGCTGAGCAAGCCCCGGCAACGCGGCCCGGCCTTGCGCCTGGTGCAATATTGCGCCGCGGCGGGGTTGATCGTGATGCTCGGGCTGTCGATTCCACAGGCGAAAAAGGCCCGTTATCTGCTGCCGATGCTGCCCATGGCGGCGATTATTGCGGCGTATCCGTTTCAGGTGTTGCATGGTCGGGTGTTTGCCTGGCTGCGCGTCGGCATGCAGGGATTGTGGTTGTTGATTCCCGCATTGTTGATCGTCCTGTTATGGGTGGCGAAACGACGGTTTCCCGAGTCCTTGACCGACCTGACGCCAGTACTCAGCGTGCTGGGATTGCTGCAACTGGCCGCGTTGTCGCGGTTGTGGCTACCGCGCTGGCGAACCGAAGTCCTCGCGTTCAGCGCCGTGTTGGCGGTCTGGTCGGCGTACGCGCTGGTGTTCGAGCCGGTGGAGCGCCAGCTCTATGACACGCGGACCTTCAGCCAAGCGGCACTGGCGCGGATCCACGAGCAACCCGCGCCGCTGGTGCTGCACGGCATGGGCAAGGACGCCAAGGCGATCAAGTTCATGGTCAACGTCGAGCAGGATCTGCAACCGCTGTTCACTGAAACCACGCAAGCGCTCGAAGCGCTCAAGGGGCCGGCGTGGCTGATGATGGATCGCAGCGACTATCGAGCCCTGCAAGGCACGCCGCTCGGAACGCTGCAGCCGGTGCTGAGCGGGCGTTTCGACAAAAACGATTATGTGTTGCTGTGGCTGACGCCTTAACCTGCGCGACGTGATTTCGACAGGGACCGCAGACTGATGACCTTTACCGTGCGACAGGCCCATGCAGCCGACGCCATCGCCCTCCCCGCCATCGAGCGCTCGGCCGCCGCGCTGTTTCGCCTCGACCCTTCACTGGCCTGGCTGGCGGGTGCTGCCGTGCCGCAGGCGTCGGCGCATTTACCGGCCATTGAACGGGGCGAAATGTGGGTGGCGGAAAACAACGACGGGCAACTTGCAGGTTTTTTAAAGGCGGTGACTGTCGACCAACAGTTGCACATTGAGGAACTGTCCGTCAGCCAACACTTTCAGGGCCGGGGCGTCGGTCGCAAGTTGCTGTTGGCGGCGATTGAACAGGCGCGTCTGTGGCAACTTCGGACGGTGACGCTGACGACCTTTCGCGATTTGCCGTGGAATGCGCCGTTCTATCAACGCATGGGTTTTGCGCTATTGAACACCGAAGACACGGACGCACGTCTGCGCGATGTATTGCGCGATGAAATCACTCACGGATTGCCCGGTGAGCGACGTTGCGCCATGCGCCTGATACTCACGCCGTCGGCTTGAGATCAACCCCCAGTGCCTGGGCGAACGCCTTGACCAACGGACTGCGCACGGTGTTGTGCCGCAGGATCAGATTGAACGGCGTGTCGAAGTGGATCAGCTCCGGGCACACCGCGCGAAACTGCCCGGCGGCCACCAGCGTGGCGGCGTAATGTTGGGGCAGAAAGCCCACGAAACGCCCGGTCTTGATCAGCAACGCGACGGCTTCGACCTGGGTCGCCGACGCGGAAAAACTGTCGTAGCGGGCAAAGTTGAGCTTGTCGCGATGGATCGCGTAGCGGTGGTTGATGCACTCGTAATCCTGCAGCACGTTGCCACCCATCTGCTCCGCCGGCATCTCGAACAACGGATGGCCGACGGCGCAGTAAGCCTGCGAGCGTTCCTCATAGAGCGGGTAATAATCGAACTCTTCACGCTTTTGATAAACCGGGACTATTCCGGCAACTAAGCGCCCTTCAACTACGCCTCTTTCCACTTCATCCAGCTGGGTGGCTTGAAGTTGAAATCTTACTTTCGGCGAATGTTCATTTATCTTTCTGAGCGCAGCAACTAACGGCGAATTATCGTCACTGATCGTATTGTCGATCACCCCTACTCCGAGATCGCCGATAAGTTCGTTCTGCGCCGAACTAAGCCGGTCACGAAAGTTGTCGACCGAGGCAAACAGATCAATCGAAGCCTGATACACCAGACGCCCTTCTTCGGTCAGGTGAAACCCTTCGCGCCCCCGGGTACACAGGCGCATGCCGATGCGGATTTCCAGGTCGGAGATCTGCTTGCTGATCGCGGCCAGGCCCACGTTCAGCTCGTTTTGCGCCGCGCTGAAGCCGCCGGCCTCGACCACCGCCTTGAACACCTTGAGCAGTTTGAAATCCAGTCCGCTGAGGGCCAAAGGTGCCCGGTGAGCGGTTTTGACTGGTGGGTTTCCGGAATTGGAAAGTGGGGTTTCCATAATGCTGATTTACCTCTGGCGCAATGTTCAACAATCTGTGTCCAACAACAAAAACATCGCCGGCTAATAATAATGATCACAGAAAACCAGCCTTGGCAACCGCCAGAAAATCCCGAACATCAGTGCCAACTCACTGATCGCCAAATATTAAAAGCTGACACTTCGATCAGCTCTTGTCTCTTTGCAACTGCCCTCTTGAAAACTGCTTTGGCCTGATTCCGTCTGCTGATTGTTCGGCACGATTTTTCAGGGCCATGCACACCGATTTCAGTTCGCGTTACCGACGAGGAAAACAACAAATGTCTCAAACCACCGACCGTCTCTGGGGTGCCCGTTTCAAAAGCGGCCCGTCCGCAGCCCTGGCGGCCCTGTCCCGTTGCCCCGAGCGCTATTTCCGCCTGACGCCGTACGATCTGGCCGGCTCCAAGGCCCACGCCGGGGAACTGCAACGTGCCGGCCTGCTCGACGAGCAGGAAACCCGCACGATGATCGAAGCCCTGGACGGCATCGGTACCGATTTCGCTGCCGGGCGCATCGCCCCGACCCTGGACGACGAAGACGTTCACACCTTTATCGAGCGCTTGCTGACCGAGCGCCTCGGCGCACTGGGCGGCAAGCTCCGCGCCGGCCGTTCACGCAACGACCAGACCGCCAACGACCTGCGCCTGTTCCTGCGTGACCACGTGCGCACCCTGGCCGTGGAAGTGCTGGCCTTGCAAACGGCGCTGGTGGATCAGGCCGAGCAGCACGTCGAAAGCATCTGCCCGGGCTTCACCCACTTGCAGCAGGCGCAACCAATCGTGTTCGCCCACCACCTGTTGGCCCACGCGCAATCGATGCTGCGTGACGTGCAACGCCTGGTGGACTGGGACGCGCGCACTTCGCTGTCGCCCCTCGGTGCTGCGGCCATGGCCGGTTCCGCGATCGCTCGTCAGCCGCAGCAGTCAGCCAAGGAAATGGGTTACGCCGGGGTCTGCGAAAACTCCATCGACGCCGTGGCCAGCCGCGATCACGTCGCCGAATTCCTGTTCATCGCCAGCATGCTCGGGATCAACATCTCGCGTCTGGCCGAAGAGTTCTGCCTGTGGTCGTCGCGCCAGTTCCGCTGGGTCGATCTGGATGACGCCTACGCCACCGGCAGCTCGATCATGCCGCAGAAGAAAAACCCCGACATCGCCGAACTGGCACGGGGCAAGGCTGGCCGCCTGATCGGCAACCTGACCGGTCTGCTGTCGACGCTCAAATCCCTGCCGCTGTCGTACAACCGCGACCTGAGCGAAGACAAGAACGGCGTGCTCGACAGCGTCGACACCCTGCTGCTGGTGCTGCCGGCGATGGCCGGGATGGTCGCGACCATGACCGTCAACGTCGAGGAACTGCGCCGTCAGGCACCGCTGGGTTTCACCCTCGCCACCGAAGTTGCCGACTGGCTGGCGGTGCGCGGCGTGCCGTTCAAGGAGGCACACGAAATCACCGGCGCACTGGTGCAGGCCTGCGAAAAACACGACCTCGAATTGTGGGAAGCCTCGCCGGCGCTGCTGGCCGAGATCGACCCGCGCCTCACGGCAGACGTGCGTGACAGCCTGACCCTGGAAGCCGCCATCGCTGCCCGCAGCGGCTGGGGAGGCACCGCACCGCAACAGGTGCGCGAGCAGATCGGCCGCCTGAAAACCGCCCTCGCCGCGCAGCAACAGTGGACCGAAAACTACCAGGGCTTCCGCCTCTAAGCCGGGTCCCCCTCCCACCGGGAGGGGGTTGATCGAAAAGTACAGTGTACGGAGAAACACCATGAGCCAGACTCAGGCAGAACGACTCCAGGCGGAGCGCAAACTGGCGGAAAACCAGTTCGACATTACCCAGTACCAGCATGTGCCACGGCGTTATTACGGGCGGATCTTCTTCGCCACGTTGATTGTGATCGCCATCATCGGCCTGGTGCGCGCCTTCGCCGAAGGCAAGATCGAATGGTCGTACATCGGCCAGTTCCTCACCTCCGAAGCAATCATGTGGGGCCTGTTCAACACGATCATCATGGCCGTACTCGCCATGGCGCTGGGCATCGTGTTCGGGGTGATCACCGCGATCATGCGCATGTCGGCCAACCCGATCCTGCGTTACGTGGCCGTGACCTACACCTGGCTGTTTCGCGGTACGCCGCTGATTCTGCAACTGCTGTTGTGGTTCAACCTGGCGCTGATCTTCCCCACCATCGGCATTCCCGGCCTGTTCGAACTCGACACCGTGAGCCTGATGACCCCGTTCGTGGCCGCCCTGCTCGGCTTGAGCATCAATCAGGGCGCCTATACCGCTGAAGTGGTGCGCGCCGGCCTGCTCTCGGTGGACACCGGCCAGTACGAAGCCGCCAAGTCGATCGGCATGCCGCGCCTGCAGGCGCTGCGCCGGATCATCCTGCCCCAGGCCATGCGGATCATCATTCCGCCGGTCGGCAACGAATTCATCGGCATGGTGAAAATGACCTCGCTGGCGAGCGTCATCCAGTACTCGGAACTGCTCTACAACGCCCAGAACATTTACTACGCCAACGCCCGGGTCATGGAGCTGCTGATCGTCGCCGGTATCTGGTACCTGGCCACCGTCACCGTCCTGTCCTTCGGTCAAAGCCGTCTGGAGCGTCGTTTCGCTCGCGGCGCCGGCAAGCGTTCTTGAGGAGTCGAACATGAGAAACATCGTCAAGGCCGTGAGCCTGAACAAATATTACGACCAGTACCACGCGCTCAAGGACATCAACATCGAGGTAGAGCAAGGCGAAGTGCTGTGCATCATCGGCCCGTCCGGCTCGGGCAAGAGCACCTTGCTGCGCTGCGTCAATCAGCTGGAAAAGATCGACAAGGGCGGCCTCTGGGTCGACGGCGAGCTGGTCGGCTACCGCGTGGTCGGGCACAAGCTGCACGAACTCAACGAGTCGCAGATCGCCCGTCAGCGCCTGGCCACCGGCATGGTGTTCCAACGCTTCAACCTGTTCCCGCACATGACCGTGCTGCAAAACATCATCGAAGGCCCGTGCCAGGTGCTCAAGCGTTCGCCCAAGGAGGCGCACGAAGAAGCCCTGGAACTGCTGGCCCGGGTCGGCCTGGCCGACAAACGCAACAGCTACCCGATCGAGTTGTCGGGCGGTCAGCAGCAACGGGTGGCGATTGCCCGCGCACTGGCCATGCGACCCAAGCTGATGCTGTTCGATGAACCCACTTCGGCACTCGACCCGGAACTGGTCGGTGAGGTGCTGTCGGTGATGCGCGATCTGGCGCAGACCGGCATGACCATGATCGTCGTCACCCATGAACTGGGCTTCGCCCGGGAGGTTTCCAACCGCATGGTGTTCATGGACGGCGGGCAGATCGTGGAGGCTGGAAGCCCCGAAGAAATACTAATAAGTCCGCAAAACCCGCGCACCCAAAGCTTCATTTCTGCCGTTCGAACCTGAGGCCCCTTTGGCCTTCACAACACTCATAAGAGAACGTCCATGAAGAACTTCGTCATTCCAGCAGTACTCACCTCCCTCATGTCTTGCGGTTTCGCCGTGGCCGCCGAATTGCCGGCCAGCATCAAGGAGAAAGGCGAGATCGTCGTCGCGATCATGCCCAACTATCCGCCGATGGACTTCAAGGACCCGGCCACCAACAAGCTCACCGGCCTTGACTACGACCTGGGCAACGCCCTGGCCGAACGCCTCGGGGTGAAGATCAAGTGGCAGGAAACCGGCTTCGAGCAAATGATCAACGCCCTGACCACCGACCGCGTGGACATGGTCCTGTCAGGCATGACCGACACCGCCGAGCGTCAGGCCAGCGTGACCTTCGTCGACTACTTCACCAGCGGCCCGCAGTTCTACACCTTGCAGAAGAATGCGGCGACCAACGAGATCATCGACCTGTGCGGCAAGAAAGTCGGTACCAGCCGCCGCACCACCTTCCCGGCGGAAATCGCCGCGTGGAGCAAGGAAAACTGTGAAGCGGCCGGCAAACCTGCAATCAACGTGATCGGCACCGAAGGCTCGGCCGATGCCCGCGCGCAACTACGTCAGAGCCGCATTGATGCGGCGATGCAGGGCAGCGAAACCCTGTCGTACCTCAAGACCCAGGAAAAGGACATGTACAAGACGGTCGGCCAACCGATCTCCGTGCAGTTCACCGGCCTGGGTGTGAGCAAGAAGAAGCCTGAGCTGAGTGAAGCGGTGAAGGTGGCGTTGCAGAGCATGGTGGATGACGGCAGCTATAACGCGATTCTGAAGAAGTGGGATCTGGAGTTGGGTGCGATCAAGGATGTGACCATTAACGCGGGCAAGTAAGGCTCGAGATCGCTCCCCCTGACCCCAGCCCTCTCCCCCAAGGGGGGCGAGGGGGAAAGGGAGCCGATTTTCATGCTGTTCAAAGCCTGAGTTCGACTCGTTTTTTCAGGTCGATGTAACCCTGAAGAACACCCCGATCGGCTCCCTCTCCCTCCGGGCGGTCCGACGTTT